>VHCO01000004.1 GCA_016871715.1 Verrucomicrobiota bacterium | reverse complement strand
CGCGTCCACGAGGCGCGCGCTCTAATCCGGTTCCCAACCGTCGCGGCTATGGTAGGCCCACCAATCCGCTTCGTTGGGGCTGCCTTTGGTCCGTTCGGCGTGGCCATCGGCGCAGACGATATTGATGCCGAGGTTGTGCGGCATGTATTTGTAGTTCCAGTAGGGGATTTCCCAGACCAAGGTGGCTTTGCTGGGGTTGGCGACGTCGGCTGCGCGTCGGCCGCTGACGGGCTTGGCGACCTCGTAGGCGGTGCGGGCTTTGTTGAGGTAGATGTGGTTCCAGACGTAGGTCACACCGTCGTTGCTGAAGAAGAAATCGCTGGTGAAGCGGTCACCGGGTTGGCCGGCGGGTATGCGGACCTTGATGCCCGCCGGGCAGGTGTAGAGCCCCTGGGGGAACTGGTTCTCGCTGGGCCGGGCGGTCTTGGGTTTGGAGGTGTTGGTCCCGATGTACGGCTGCAGCAGCTCGGGCATCCACATGTCATCGGTCCGCAAGTCGTGGTCTCCGCGCCAGGCCTTGCCCCAGTTGCGGCAGAGGGGAATCCGCTCCGCGTAGTCGGGCACGTACATGGTGACGGCCAGTCCGATTTGTTTTTGGCTATTGAGACAGTAAGTCTGGTTAGCCTTGCTCTTGGCGCGGGCCAGCGCGGGCAACAACAGGCTCGCCAGAATCGCGATGATGGCGATCACCACCAACAACTCGATCAGGGTGAAAGCCGGCGGCGACCAGGGCGCCCGCGGGCGCCGGGCGGGGTCTGCTGTATTCATCGTGGCCACGGCTTTGCCACCGAACTCACCACGGCCCGGCTGCGGCCTGGGGATTCGGTGCTGACGGCGTGGACTATCCTCCGGCCCAGCCGAAAAGGCAAACCGCAACTGTAGAGCTTGCGCGGCCCCGATCGCCCCGTTATGGCACCACCTCCCACCCGAGAAGGCAGGGCTGGCGTGGAGGCAAACGCGCCCGAGCGGGTGTGGACGGGCCGCAGCTCGGGACTGCTAGGGCAAGCGTTTGCCCATGTAGATGACTTGCGGTTCCGGGGTGCCTACGCGCTCCAGTTCTACGAAACCGAGCTTGCGGTAAAACGCATAGGCGCGGCGATTGACTGCGCTCAAGCCCAGGTGAACGC
Source organism: Verrucomicrobiota bacterium (assembly GCA_016871715.1). Classification (GTDB taxonomy): domain Bacteria; phylum Verrucomicrobiota; class Verrucomicrobiia; order Limisphaerales; family J093; genus VHCO01. Next base: position 77,141 of record VHCO01000004.1, on the reverse strand, counting down.
CGGGCGAGTTTCGATCGATCAAGGCGGCCAACTGGTGTTCCATCATGCGGCGGCCCTGGCCGCGTCCTTGCGCCCGGGGCACGAGATCGATGTGAAGATGCGACGGGAAGGTGTGGAACGCGGGAGGGTAATAGATGTCCGGGTGATGGTATCCGTAATAGAGCTCTTGGGTGGGAGTCCAAGCAGCGCGATCGCCCTGCGGTTCCGGGTGTTGGGCCTGGAGCGGGGGCAACCATTCCTGAACCAACCGCCGATAGAACGCCGCCGAATCGAGCGCTGCCAACACGTAACCGCACACACCTTGTTCGTCCTCGAGCACGAAAGCGAACTCGGGTTCAAGGAAGATATAAGGCCCGACGAAGGTGTTGCCCAAGGCGTGGGGATCCTCAGCGTAGAGGTGCGTGCCGTCGTTCCCCGAGTCGCCGGTCTTCAAGCAGACCCAGTAAGCGGCGTCCTTGTCCTCAGGTCGGCACGGGCGAATGCGAAAATCAGGCATGGCAAGAGCAGGTGGCAGGGGGGTGGGGTGGCGCCGACGGCGCGCGCCCGCGGCTGTTCCCGAGAACCGCCGTGTGGGCGAGGGGATCGCAGCGCGCGGCTCGCGTGGGTTGTGGACCGGCGCTCATCGCTCAGGGGTTGCCGAATCGACCTTGATCGTCCATGGGGAGCAACCGTTCGAGGCGGGCGCCGAAGCCGCCCCGGAAGATGCCGGGTCGGAACTCGGGAGAGGCGAAGCGTTGGGTTGGGTTGGGGTCTGGGTGTTCCTGCCGCCAGCGCAACCAGGCTAAGATCAGCAAGGCCAGCTCCTTGAGCTCCCAGACATGAGCGTAAAACGCGTGCAGCAGGTTGCGGTTGGTCAAGGTGGTGAGCTTCTCGTACAGGGCTACAATCTGGCGGCTGGCTTGCTCGAGGCGCGCCCCCGCTTGCCCCCAATCGCCTGGTGCGCTGAGGAGTACCCGGCTCAGGTCGTCCAGGTACAGTTGGGCTTGCTCGCCAAATTCGGTGGGCAAGTAGAGCAGGTCGCCAAGCCACTCGAGTTCAGCGCGCGTGAACGGCTCGGGCGCGCGACTATGGAAGGCGGGCAGCCAAGCCGACAGCGCGTCTTGATAGGCCTGGCGTGGGGTCCGGCTTTCGGGTGCGCCGCGCACGTAGGAGCCCAGGGTGTGGACGGGCACGAAGTTGGCCTCGAACTGGCAGTTCGGGTTTAACAGGATCCCGGCCACCTCGTTCCGGAGCTCGGGGGCTCGGCCGGTGTAGGGACCGAGGTAGAGCCGGCGCAGATCGTAGTCGTTGGCGTGCAGGTTGTCCCAAAGCACCGGTTTGCGGCGCAGCACCGCTTGGAGCTCGCGCAGCGATTCGACTGGCACCGTCTCGCTGACGATCTCCGGGCCGGTCCATAGCACGGCCACTTCCGGGGCCAGGTTTTCCCCGAGCTCCCGCAAGTATGCCGACTCGCCCACCGACGGCCGCGCCATGCGACCGCTATACTCCGTCGGGCAAAACAGGATCTCGGCGCCGGGTGCTCGCCGCCGTACGCTGCCGGCCAGTTGGTTGGTGACCGCCGCTTGCGCCACAGCCACGCTGCCGTAACGCCGCTCGTCCTCCAGATCCAGCCGGGCGGGGATGTCGTCAAAGAGGATGGCGAAATGAACGACGCCCAACCCGCACATCTGTGCCACTTTCATCTCGAGGGCGACCATCTCCTCGGGCCGCGCGTAGCGAATGTCCAGGCCAGGGGCCAGGGCGTAGATGAACCGCAACCCATGGCTGGCGCAATCTGCGGTCAGAGCCCGTAGTTCCGCCACCTCGGCGTTGTCGTAGAGCTCGCGCCAGACCACGCGGTGTTTGAGGTCGTCTTTGGGGGCATAGAGGTAAGTGTCTAGGCCGGCCGTGCGCAACCACTGGAAGAGCTGGTGCCGCTGCTCGGGGTTCCACGGGCGCCCGTAAAAACCCTCGACCACGCCGCTGATGAAGCCGGCGTTGGGGGGCGGGCTTTGGCTGACCGCTTTCGTCTGCGCTCGATCCACGCGGATACCGCTGGGTTGCTGGCTACAGCCTGCCTGCGGGCCGGGCTGAGGTGCGCCGGCTCGGGGAGTTGGTGCGCGCTGCAGGACTTGAACCTGCGACCCCTTCCGTGTGAAGGAAGTGCTCTACCACTGAGCTAAGCGCGCCGCGAAGGGTGAAGGTAAACGCGTGCCCGGACATTTCAACACAAAAGCTCGAACGTGCAACTCGGAAGCCTGGCGGGTGGGCGCGTTCTGCCCCCTGCCCCTGTAACCCCCGTCTTTGTCTCTGTCTCTTGCTGAACTTAAAATGCCAGGAGAGTAATAGTTGACAGCGTCCAGGCGTTGACTGCCTGGACCGGATGTGGAGCGTGGGCCTTCTCCCGTGGAAGCGAGGCGCGGCGCTACGCCTGGAGCGGGTGACTTCCCTCGGTGCTCCCTAGGGTTGCCGTTCCCAGGCGCGGCCCTCGGGTGGTGATGTCGGCGGCGGTCAGGACGAGGCCTTCGACCCGGTTACCGCGCAAGATGGGGCTGAGCCGACAAGCCCACCGCGCTGAGGGGGACGACGCAGGTCCCCAACAGGCCTCGAAGCTGGCGGGTCGAGCGGTGGCGACCACCGCCCGGAGTTGTTGTTCGAGGGTTTCGCGGTGGTGGGGCGTGGCCAAGTCCAGGAGAGACTTACCCTCGAGGGGTGGGGCAGGCCAGCCTGGGGGCACACGGTTGGCGAACTGGATCTGGCCGACCGGGGTGAGGGTGAAGACATAGCCTTCGGCGTTTTGTACGAGCGATTGCCACCGTTCCTCGGCTTCGCGCAGCCTTTTTTCGGCCTGCTGGATGCGCACGATGCGCTGGAACCGGGCCAGGAACTCCGGCATGAGAATGGGGCGGGCGATGTAATCGTCTGCGCCGGCTTCGAGCCCGACGGTTTTGTCGGCGGAGGTGGTGACGCGGCCCGAGGCGAGGACGACAAAGGTCCCAATCAAGGAGGGATCGGCCTTGAGTTGTTTACAGACATCGAAGCCGTCGCCGTCGGGGAGAACGACATCGAGCAGGATGACGTCTGGGCATTGCTCGCGGGCCAAGGCGAGCCCGCGCTCAGCGTTCTTGGCCTCGATGACCTCGTACCCTTCTGAACGGAGCAGAAACCCGAACACCTCGACCATCTGAGGATTGTCGTCCACGACCAGGACTCGAACGGGTTGGTGCATTCGGCCAGAGCAGTAACGCAGAGCGACCTCGGATTCAACCGGAATTCGCTCCCGATTCAAGTCGCGAATCCTCCGCGAAGTGCGGGCGGCGTGTTGTGTCGGGTGAAATCCAGCAGGCGCCTTTCAGGGTGCGGGGTGACAGACCCGCTGGGCGGATGCGACCGTCTGCTCTTCACCTCGCTGAGGATTCGAGGGGCTCGATGGATGACGAAAGGCTTGAGCGACTGTCGGGTTTATCCGACCTTCGGGTTGTCATGCCATTGTCTTCCTTGTCATCCGAACGGACGAATCGACGCGGTTTCCTGGGCGGCCTGGCGCGGGTAGGCCTGGGCGCGGGCGCTCTGGGTATACTGCCTGCGCTGGGGCGTGGTGGGGCGGGGGGCGAGTGGCCCGAGGCGGTGCTCGAGTTCCCTGGGCCGTGGGGGTTTAACCTCCCGCGGCGCGCGATAATCCTGGTGAGCGACGAGCAGCTCGAGGAACTGCAGGACCCCGACCGCGAGGTCGATCTGAGTTTGAGCGCTACCCCGAATCGCACGACGCTGCGCCGGGTTTGCCAGGAAGCCCAAGCGGCCGGCGCGCGGACGCTGATTCTCGCCTTCGACCATTTTTGGGCGCAGTACCGTCCAGGTCAGGGTGCGCAGCCGCGCCGGCTCATGCCCGACACGGAGGAGTACGTGCAGAAAGTGGCGCGGCTCAGCGAGACGCTGAAGGCGCACGGGTTGGGTTTCGAGTTGAGCCTACTGAGCCCGCTCGAACTGGGGCCGGGTTACGTGCAGCGGACCGGCGAGCAGGGGCGGTGGGTCCAATACCGCGAGGGCCTACGGGATCCCAGGACGGGCCGGTACGAAGTTCAGCTTTGGGAACACCAGCGCTGGACGAACAACAAGGGCTCGGTTGTACCGCGGCGCGTCGGGGTGCGGGTGTTTGGCTTCCGGGAACGGCGCGTGGGGGGTACGCCCTTCTACGCGGTGGCGCCGAACGAGATCGTCGAGTTGAAGGCCGCGTCCACGATCGACGCTTGGGAGGGCGCGGTGGTGCAGGCGGGGGACTCGTTCGCCGCGCGGCGGCTGACGGTGCGGGGCCAAGGCGATCTCGATGTGGGCGGTTTGGACCGGGTGTTAGCGGTGGTCTCGTATGCGGTTCCGGAGTTGGACTATTTCAGCCCGCAGGCCTTGCCGTTTTTGCAGGAGCTCGTCGAGCGGTACCACCGGGCCGGCGTCCCGCTGCACGGCTTGTACGCTGACGAGATGCACATCCAGCAGGACTGGGTCTACCACGGTCACCATGACGACGGCCAATTCACGCTCCGATACCTGACGCCTCATCTCGCGCGCGCCTTTGCGGAGCGGTACGGAGCCGAGTATGCCGACCTCGAGAAGTACCTGGTCTACTTCTGCTACGGGCAGCACGGATTCGGGTCGGGCCTCGAGGCGCGCTCGCCGGCGCAGCACGTGTTGGGGGGGAGCCCGGACGAGGTTCAGCGCACGTTTTTATTGCGCCGGCGCTATTACGATCTGCTCACGCGGACGGTGGTCGGGTTGTTTGCCGGGGCGAAGGCGCATGCCGAACGGCTGTATGGGCACGACCTCGAGGCCCGTGCGCATGCCACATGGGCGCAGAGTCCCACGATCGATCGCTGGGACACTGGTTCGAGCGCGCATGCGCCGCGTCAATACGAGTATACGCCGAATTTCGTCTGGTCGAACACGGTGCATCAGGCCGCCGCTGCCTGCGACGACTACTTTCGCTGGAACGACTTCCTGACCGGCGGCGGCAACGACCACACTGAAGGGGGCTGGTCTGACCGGAACTACTACGCGTTGGCGCTGGCCTGCTCGACGGGCATTCTGAACCGGGTACCCTACGCCTACGCTGCGTACTGGGGGATGCCGCGCGCGGTGGCGGAGCGTCGGCAAGCCTTGGTGGACGCTTACGGCGCCTCCGCCAGCCCGGCGTTTCAAGCCATCGAGAACTCGGAACATCGCGATACCGAGGTGTTGATGCTCTACCCCCTTTCTTTGGTCGCCTGCGAGGAACGGTTCGGTTCCTGGATGACCCAGTACGGGTACGCCAACTACGTGACGCCCGAGGTATTGGTCGAACGGGGGTGCATCGGCGCCGGCGGCACGGTCGAGATGGCAGGCCGCCGGTTTAGCACAGTGGTGGTGTTGTTCGAGCCACTGCCGCCGGCGGGTTTGCTGCCTTTACTCGAAGACTTCGTGGGCGGCGGCGGCCGTTTGGTATGGTCGGGACCGCCTCCGCGGCTGGATCTGGCCGGGACGGCTGTGCTCGAGCGTTGGTTGAGACTGATGGGGATCGCGAGCCTACGCTTTCAGCAGCAGGGGTTGCTGGCACCCGGCGAGGAGGTGCGGTTCGAGGGTCCGTTGGAGGTTGTGCCGAGCCAGAGCCTCCTAACTCATTTCCTGGTCGATCACCTGTACCCGGTGGAACCGGGCACCGGAGCGAAGGTGGTAGCCCGGGCAGGTGACCACGTGGTGGGGGTGCAAGGGCCAAGGGAGACCGGTTCGGTCATCTACCTTGGGTTCCGGCCGCGCGACGACCAGGCGGCCTCGCTCGGCTACGAAACCCGGACTTGGTTCGAGATCTTGAAGGCGCTCGGAGCGTATCCGAAGTCGCGACCCGACCTACCGCTTCACGATCACCCGAGTGTGATTTCGCGCGAGGGGCCATGTCTGGCCTGCCGGTTCCCGAATGGCACGATCACGCTAGCGGTGCATTATCGGCGTCACCGTGAGAGTTGGCCGGGCGGGTTCCATCGCGAGGCGGAGCGGGATGAGGAAGCTCTGCGGCTTAACCCGCTGCCCTCGGATCGGCTCGAGTTGAGCGATCTGTGCGTGAACGGCTACCGGGTGAGCTACCGGGGACGATTGGTCGTTGCCTTTCGCGTGTCTTCTCGCGACCGCCTGGTAGCCTTTGGAGGCTACGACTGCGCTGCCATCACCGTCAATGGGATCGAGCACCGGTTCGCGGACCGACCGATGGCCCACGTGGCTTGGGCGCCGGTAGCCGAAAGCCGCCGGGTACCAGGCGGAGCGGTGGTCGAGGTCTGGGTGAGCGGTGAGGGCGAGGTAGCAGTGCCGGTCCCCGAGGGCGAGGTGCGCGGGCGGCTGTTCCATCAGGGACGACGGTTGGGCGTGCTGGGGCAAGAAGTGCCTGCCGAGCTGAAGGAGGGTGCGGTCCGATTCCTCGCTGGGGCTGGCCGAGCCCGGGGGCATCTCTACTTGCTCTGAGACCTGGCGAACGTTGGCCGCGCAGTCCAGCGGCGCTTCGAGCGGGACCCTAAGAGGGAGCGGATCGGCGGCCACAGAACGGTAGCTGCCAAGAAGGGGCAGGAAGGCGTAAAGAACGGCTTTTTGAGGCTTCTGGTGCCTTTTTGCGGCACTCCTCTCCTGTAAGTCTCGCCCAGATTGCAGCCCCATCCCTTAGCCCGTTCCGGCCGAGTTCACTGGAGGCGACGTGGCGCGAACGCAATCGAGGTCTCGAGCCACGACCCGCAACTGCAGCCACCCCCTGCCTCCGGTGACAAGAGCAGGCCCGAGGCCGGCACGGTGCTCAACCAGCAATCGGGCCGCAGCCGGGCCCAACTGGTGAGCGCGCCGTTCTCCCAGTCCCACGCAGTGACGTTAGCGTTGCGGAAGAAGAGGGCGCTTTTTGTGGCCGCATAGGTCCCGCAACCTCCGTCGGGCATGTTGGGTTCGAGCCGGCGTCCGGTCCGCGCGTCTAACATGGCCGGTCGGACAAAGAGCCGGTCTCCCACCAACGTCGGCCGCGACATGTGCCCGCCATGATGGTCCTTGGGCCAGGGGACGGCGGTCTGCCAGCCTTCCTGACCGGTCTGAGCCGCGAAGGTGTAAATCGAGTAGTTGCCTTGACCGGAACAGGCCAAGACCAACCGGTCCTGGGCACAAGCCAGATAGACTGCGACCTCGCCGGGTGCCGGCGCCACCGGTCGCCGCCAGAGCGCTCGACCTGAGTCGAGCTCGAGCGCGACCAACTCGAGCTCGCTCCACAGCTCGCTCAGTCCCACCCGCCGCGTCTGGCCCGCCAGCGCCTGGGGGCTGCTGGAGGCCAAAAAATAGAGGCGGTCGTCGGCGATGGTAAGGGTCGAGTTCACCAGCAACCCGCCGCTGTACTCCCACAGCGTCGCCCCGGAATCACGGTCGCGGGCGAAGAGTTTGTCGCTGCACACCTTGTGGGTGACCGGGCCGGTCTTAGCGTCGTACCAGCCCGCGTCGGCCTTCCCCCAGAATTCCTTGAAGGCCGTCCCCTCCTTGACCGCGCTGCCGATCAGTCGAGCGCCTTGGATGGACACGTAGCCCCAGTCGTAGCCCCCATCCGAACGCCCGCCGGGGACGACCGCGTAGAGTTGGGTGAGCTCGCCCGACGCCGCCGCCAGTCGCCAACAGCGATCGCGAATCGCCAAATAGACGTGCTCGTCATCGGCACACCAATTCGAGCAGTCCCTGGGCAGGTTGAACCGTTCGAGGTCGGGGATCTCGCGCGCCCACAGCGGGGTGCCGTTGAAGGCGTCGAGCGCGACGATCCGCTGCAAGCCCTGCACGAAAAGCCGGCCTGCAGTGGCGAGCGGCGCCGGCTTGCGCCCGTTGCGATCCGGTTGCGCACGCGGCCCAGGCAGGCCCAACCAGAGGACCTCGAGGTCAGCCACCGTCCGCGCATCCCCTAACTCCTCCCCTGCGTACCCGGTGTTGTCCGCCGTCCCGTACTGATGCGACCACTCGGCCGCGCCGGGCAACCGCAGCCGGCCGGCCTTCAGCCACCCCCGCTCCATTCGAGCGTCGAGGCGGGTGTCGCCAGCCAACCGCGCCAGGGCGCTCGCCGCCCGTTCCCCCCGGGCGGGTGCGAGCGGGGCGGCCGGTCGCGTGCCCAGCAGCACACCGCCGTCGGGCCGGAGGAAACGGACCAACGACCCGAGATTCGGTCCACGCCCTGAGGCCGTGTTTCGTACGGGCGCCAGCACGAGATTGGCGAACATGGACGCGAACGGCAGAGCCTCGTATGAATCCACCCGGTGAACGCTGACGCGCGCGCCATACAAGCCGAGTTGGCGCAACTTGACGCGGCTGGCCTCGAGCACGCCCGGATCGGTGGTCGCACTGAGAATCCGCAGGTCGCTGCGCTGGGCCAACGCGGCGGCCAGCGTTCCGTCGCGGTCGCCGATCAGCAGACACACGCCTTGCTGAACACCCGCTACGGCCAGAACGTCTTGCGCGGCTCGCAGAACTTCCGGAGGCACGTCCTGCGGCACGAAGCCGGTCGCGTCGGGCCGCGGTCGAGGACGGCTATAGTCGAAGGCGGTGTCGCACTCGAACTCGGGGGTCCAGGACGCCTGCTCCCCGGCGCCGCTACCCACACGATACGTGTGGACGCGGTCGCGCGCCAACCCTGTCAGCCGCGCCCGGTGTTGGGTCTTGAGGGTCGGTTCGTGGAAGTCCCGGACCGGGCCGCTCGGTCCCCACCACTGCAGCCGCGTTGCCGATGGCTCCGCGGTATGCCACCCAACTGTCGCCTCACCGCCTCCGTCGAACGCCAGCCAGGGCCCCAACGCCAAGCGCGAGGCGGGCTGGGCCGATCGAGCGCCGGCAACCGACTGAACGCGCCCGGCCGAGGCCAAGTCCGCCGGCGCAGTCTGGCCGGGCTGAGCGGCCTCTGCGCGGTAGCAATAGGTCAACCCTTCATCGGTGCTGACGAACAGAGCTGCGTCCGCCACGGCCAACCCGTAGGCGCGGCCTTGGACGGCGGCTTGCCAGACCCGCTCGCCGGTTTGGGCGCTGTGAATGGCCACGCGATCGTCGCCCCCGGCCACCAGCCGATCCCCCGCCAGGACCAACGCCAAAGCGCAGTCCGTAGCCGTGTGCCACAGCGATTGGCGCGTGGTTCGATCGACGGCGGCCAAGTGCGTCCTGGTCAACACATACGACACCTCACCGCGGACGACCAGAGCCGTGGCGCCGTCGAACGTGGCGAGCTTGGATCGATCCGTTTCCCGGCTTTCCTGGATCCAACCGGTCTTGTTGCCGGGGCCGTGGAGCACGCGGGCGTCCTCGGTCAACAACACAAAGCAGCCGCCGCCACCTTGCAGCGCGCCCAAGGCGGTGCCCTCCGCGCGGTCGAAGAGCAGAGGCGGCACGCGGCCCTGGGGCGAGATCAGGCGCTGAGGCGAGGCCAACAAGGCCCCTTCGAAGGTCACTCCCTCGATCCGCCGCACATAACGACCGGGTCCTTCGGCCTGGCCGGTGGTCGCATCGACCGCACACAGATAAGATTCCTTCCAGGGAAACAGGCTGGCGGCAAAGTACGCCGTGCCCGCATCCACCAGCACGCCGGTGCGACAGGGCCAAGGCGAGATGAAGCGGCCGTTATGGAGGATCAGCCGCGCCTCCGGTCCGGGGCGAACGCGCCAAACCAAAGCGCCGCTGGCCGCCTCGAGGCAGTAGACGGCGCCGTCGTCCGAGCCGAAGTAGAGTCGGCCGGCAGCGTAGGTGGGCGCGATGCGGACCGGGCCGTCCGTCGTAAACACCCAGCGGACCTGGCCAGACCGCGCGTCCAGGCAGTAAACCGAATCGTCCGCGCTCGAGCCGAAGTAGACGGATTGCCCGACCACGATGGCATGAAAAGCCGGATCGTAGTTCCGCATCGACTTTAGGCCCCGGATCCCGGCATAAGCGTCCCACTTGGCCGGGCCCGCCCAAGCCGGTTGCGGCGGCGTGGCCGAGCGATAGACCCAAGCCTCGCGCAACACGGTGGCCTGCACCGTTTCGGCCGTTACCCCACTGCGCCGTGGATCGTGCTGATAAGTGGGCCAGTCCGCGCTCGACGCGGGGCCGGCCAGCACCATCCACGCCAACCCTCTCATCCAGCCAAGTCGGCTCTTTGTCATAGGTCGCGTTGCTTGCGCGCGGCGCGCAGCACCAGCCACACGCCCGCCGCTACGATCGCCAGCGTCAACCCGCCCGCCGTCCACACCGTCCCGGTCCAGACCCCCATCGGTTCGGCGGCCGGCGGGGCTGCCGCTTCGCGGGCAGCGAGCCGGTTGGTTTCGCTCAGGTCCGGCAGTTCCTCGAGGCGGGGCCGCGGGCTGACTGCCGGCGGCGGGTTCGAGCTGGGCGGTTCGACCGCGCCCAACTCGATCTCACGGTACCCGGCCGCGCCCAAGGGCATGCCGCGCATAAAACTGCTTCGCCCGACAATTCGGGCCACTTCCATCTTGACCATGGGACTCTCGGGATCGAATCCGAGCTCGCGGGTGACCGCGGCGTGGCGTTCGGCCGGCCAGCGCACCGGCAACCGCGTGCCGCGCGTCCAGGAAATGTCCATGCCACACTCGCAATCGGCCCCAATGATCGAGACCAGGCGCGCGACGTTCAGCGCGCTGATCTCCGCCGCGGTCATCAACGGCCCGATCCACCGCGCGCGCCCATAAATCACCGCCGCGCGCAACTCGCTCCGCCGCTCTGCCTCGATCCCCAACGACCACTCGAGGACCGTGTCCAGGGCGCGTTCGGCCGCCCCGACGACGACCAGTGCCGGCGGTTTGGCAATGGCCTTGGGCAACCACTCCATCTGGGTGCGAACCGTCTCGATCCCTTCGAGAATCGCCGCGCGCGCCGCCTGGTTCTCGGTTGCGTCCGCCCCCTCGAAAAGCACCACCGCCGCGAAGGTCTCGCTGGCCACGCGCACCATCTCCTCGCGCTTAGCCGAGGTCACCAACGGTTCGAGCCGCTGCGCCCAGTCGCTCGCCAACGCCGGCCCAGGCTCGGGCACCGCGATCGCCAAGGTCTGGCCGTCCGGCGATACCAACCGTGCCGTCGGCCGGTCCCCGGCGGGTTGGTCGTGGAAATGGTCGAGGCCGGGATGATCCGGATCGGTTTCCGGCCGCAACACTTCGCACCACACATTGCAGTCTTCGAAAACTCGCTGGGCCGTCTCCTCGAGTGCCCGCGCCGTCTCCGGCGCCACCGCCGCCGGCGCCCGCACGTACAAATGGTACGGTTCCTCGTCCAGGTCCACGAAGCCCGCGTCGCGCACGTTGTAACGGCAGGCGAGCGCCGCTGGAACCGCGAGGATTGCCCCCAGCGCGCAGTGGGTGATGGTGGTGGCGATTTGGATGCGCATATGCTGTTCCGGGGCCAGCCTAATGATGACCGCCCGCGCATCTGATCGAGCCAGAGCCGGTTGGCACATTCAAGCCCGGAATCCACCTCATCTTCATGACATCATGTTCACGGTGCGGTTTCGCGGCCGTTCGCTTACGCGGAGCCGTGCGGTCGGCCAACAGTGCTGGGCAGTGCGTCCGATTCATCGGTGCTTTTCGGCGACGCACCTCGGTGGGGGCGGAGGGCTCGCAGAGCTCGCCCCTCCAATGGCCTACGACTGGAGGGCGGAGCCTCCAATGGCCTACGACTGGAGGGCGGAGCTCTGCGACGCCCCGATTCTGTCTTGGGTTTGGGTTTGGCGGCGTCATCAGCGGCAGCGGCGGCCTGACCAAGGTGGGTGGCGGCACGCCCACGATGAAGTGGGTCAGGCGTGAGGATCCCCGTGGCCACGTGGCAAGCCTTTCACAGCGATTCCGCAAGGGGTGACGCTGGGAAGGGGTAAGCTGTGGCGCTGACGGCCTTTGGAGGAAACTCGGATTCCGGGGCAAATTCGTTTTCGCTTGCCAGGGCTGGTCACGCGTGTATCTTATGCATACATATGGCAAAGGTCCACGCCCTCCGGCGTCTCTCCACCCTGGCCTTGCGCCAACGCCGCCAGCGTCTGGTGGCCCAACTGCGCTTGCCCCCTCACCTCATCCGCGCCAGCGTCGTCGAGCGCTTCGCCACCTGCGGCAAGCCCAACTGCGCCTGCGCCCAGGGACAAAAACACGGTCCCTTCTACTACCTGACCCAATGCCTGGCCGTGGGCCACATCCATAAGTTCCTGCTCAAATCCCCCGCCGATCTCCAGTGGGCGCGCACGGCTACCGCAGCCTTCAACCAGTTCTACGATGGCTTGGAGGAACTTTCCCAGGTGAACACCGAGTTGTTGCGGCGGGGCGAGCACCCCGGCGCTTGAGGGGCGATGAACTTCCTGGCGCAGTTCTGGCACGCCGTCGCCAAGGTCTTCGACTTGCCGCGCCGGCTGCGCGGACTCACCGACCACCGTCAGGATCCGCGGATCCCGCCCCCGATTCTCTGGACGACGTTGCTCCTGGGAGCGGTGTTACGCGTGCCTTCGTTTTTGCAGTTGCAGAAGGAGACCACCCGCCGTGGGATGCAGCGCCTGTTGGCCTGGTCTGGCCGCCTCAGTGATGACGCGTTGGCCTATGGGACCGAACAGGCCCATCTGGCCGAGTTGCGCGGGTTGTTGGTGAGCGTCAACCGCACCCTCAAGCAGAACAAGGCCTTCGAGGCCGCCAAGATCAACGGCCTGTTGGTCGTCGGCCTGCAAGCGGATGACCCCATCGAGGTGAGCTACGGCAGGCCTATCCCCGGCGAACCGACCGGCGTCAGCCATCGGGATGCGCTCAAGATGGATTGGAGCCACGGACACAACATGGCCGTCGTGAACCGCATCGGCCGCATCGGCTACATGAAGGGCGGCAAGGCGGCGCTCTGGGTGGACGAAGACATGGCCGACGTGTTCACGAAGCACGCGCTGGCATTCATCGAGCGCGAGAAGGACCGCCCGTTCTTCCTCTACTTCGCCACGCACGACGTTCACGTGCCGCGCGTGCCGCATCCGCGTTTCGTTGGCCAAAGCGGCATGGGCCCGCGGGGCGATGCCCGCGTACAGTTCGATTGGTGCGTGGGCGAAATCCTCAAGAAGCTCGATCAGCTCCAACTCGCCCGGAACACGCTCGTGATTCTCACCAGCGACAACGGCCCGGTACTCGACGACGGCTACAAGGACGACGCGAACGAGAAGCTCGGCAACCACAAACCCGCCGGCCCATTGCGCGGCGGCAAATACAGCCTCTTCGAAGGCGGCACGCGCATGCCGTGGCTCGTGCGCTGGCCGGCGAAAGTGAACCCCGGCGTCTCGGACGCCCTTGTCAGCCAGGTGGACCTGCCCGCCACGCTGGCGGCCTTGACGGGCCAGAAGCCGGAAACGCTGGGGCTGGCGGATAGCGTCAACGTCCTGCCCGCGTTGTTGGGCCAATCCAACACCGGACGTGATCACATCGTCGAGCACGCCGGGCGGCTGGCCTTGCGTCAGGGGAACTGGAAGTTCATCCCGCCCGGCCAGACACGCGATCAACTCGGCCCGTGGAGCAACATCAAAGTGCCCGAGCCCGGATTCTTGTTCGATCTTTCTTCCGATCCTAGCGAGACGAGGAATCTCGCGGCACAGAAGCCGGAGAAGGTCAGTGAACTTTCTGCACTCCTGGAGAAGATTCGGGGGCAGGCTGTGCCGCAATAAGCCTATACACGCACACAATCCACTGATCGGCGTGACTATGACACTCGGCGATTATCTACCTTCCCGGGGACTTTCGCAGAAAGTCATTGAGGAGTTGTTGCCGCACATTCCTGAACACGCGGACGACGGCGTCTTCTGCGACATGGCGAGCATCATGGCCCCTGACAGGTGCTTCTACTGGCCGGGGCAGACGCGCTTCGTGGTGGTGGGTCATTGCCCCAATGGAGATGGCGTGGCCCTTGACACGCAGGAGCAGCCCGGAGCGGTGTTTTACGTTGCACACGAGTTGCTGGGTGGTGAGCGAGCGTTGGAGGACGTCGTGGTTCGCGTGGCAGAATCGCCATCGGACTTCTTGCAGAAGTTACTGGAAGACGATGATTTTCCGTATGACTACTGCGATGCGAAGAGCAGGAACGTCGAACCAGGCGCTGCGCCGAATGGCGGCCCCGCGACACCGCTCGGTAATTCAAGAGTCACGGAGGGGCCGCCATCAGCGAGCTGATCGTTAGACAGCACATGGCTACACCGACAGAAACCAATTGCGAGGTTTGCCAAGAGCGGCGAGCGACCCACTTCGTTTGTTACGGCGGCACTGGCAAAAGCAGCCATCTTTGTGATGAGTGCTTCGAGTCGTCGACGCCGCCCGAAGTTCGTCAGTCCGAAGCAGCGGTTCGTGATGCGCACTGTCAGTATTGTGGTGGTCAGCCGTGCGCAGGTGGCACGGATATGTACGCACTGATCACGGGCGTTCAGAAATCGAGGTATATGTGTATGCCCTGCACGACAGAGTATCACCGGTTCATCCAACACCAGCTTTCGCTCGACACGTCTCGTCTTTCGCAGCAGGAGCAGTTGGCCGCGATTCGGAAGTTGCTGGACGAGGCAGATGCTCACATGAAGCACTGGATTTCAGGAAGAGTCTGAACGTTTACCGCGCCATGAACCCACCCATTCCACGCACGCTCACCCGCATGGCCATCGTCCGCCTCGCAGGATTTCTGGTCGTCATAGCCGTCTTGGCCTGTCAGATCAACGCCGCTGAGGCTTTTGCCGGTACCCGCACCGAGGTTTACAAGCAGATCGGCAACTCAAACCTCGTCGTCCACATCTTCGAGCCGACGGGCGTCCCCGCGACCAACCGCGCAGCCATCGTGTTCTTCTTTGGCGGCGGCTGGAACAGCGGCACGCCGGCACAGTTCGAGCCGCATTGCCGGCACTTTGCCTCGCGGGGCATGGTCGCTTTCGCGGCGGATTACCGCGTGAAATCCCGTCACGGCGTCCAGCCGGTGGCGTGTGTCGCAGACGCCAAGTCCTGCGTGCGCTGGATTCGCCAGAACGCCGGTCGGCTTGGGGTTGATCCCGGGCGGATCGCCGCCGGGGGCGGATCGGCGGGCGGCCACCTGGCTGCGGCCACCGCCACGTTGCCAGAATTCGATGAGCCAGCCGAGGACTCGTCCGTGAGTTCTGTGCCCAACGCGCTCGTGTTGTTCAACCCGGCGCTCGTGCTCGCTCCGCTCGATGGCATGGACATGGGTGGCTTCGGCACCCGGGTGGGAAAGGAACGACTCGGCGCGGAGCCGCGTGATCTTTCTCCAGGGCATCACGTCCAATCGGGCACACCGCCCGCCATCATCTTTCACGGCAAAGCCGACCAGACCGTCCCCTACTCGACCGCGGAGGCGTTCACCGCTGCCATGAAGAAGCACGGCAATCGCTGTGAGTTGGTCGGTTTCGAGGCCCAGGGACACGGCTTCTTCAACGTTGCGCGCGGCGACGGGCGTTGCTATGACCAAACCCTGGCGGCTGCCGATGCCTTTCTCGTCTCGCTGGGTTTTTTGTCCGGCTCGTGTGGTCCGTAAACGATGCGCCTCCCCCATGGCTATCGTTTGGGTTGCGCACGAGGTCGTAGGTGGCTTCGGCTCAGATGTCTCCAGGCGAGAAGACGTAATCGCTGGCGCGCAGTCCTCTGCGCGCCGCGGTTTCCTGTGTCCACAATCATTCACGGCGCGCAGAGGACTGCGCGCCCTACCTGCAATGTGTCGTCTATCGCGACCTCTCATCAGTAAGCTCGGAGATTTTGAACCTTAGGGGGATGATGGAAATAGCCCGAGACTTTCTGGAATCCTCGGTTTCTGTAGATTTGCTGGACGCCGATACCTTCGTTTGGCCCGCGGATGTTGACAGAGTAGCGATTGGTTATTTCACATCGTCTGGCCGTTCGAAAGGAGCGGGAGGCTCTTCGAAGGCCGGCCCTCGATCCCGCAGTGAAAGTCTCCCCGCCGCAACCAAGCGGCTCAACCCACGCACCCGCACCCCGTCCTCCAACTCGTGCGTGGCGTCGCCGGGACAAACCAGCGTAAGTTGATCGAGCTTCAGTTGTTTCATCGCCATGCGACCGGCGAGCGTCGTTCGGGGAGAATCGCAGTATTTGAATTCAAACCCGAGCCGACGGCCGTCTTTCACGATCAGCAAGTCGAGTTCGCCCTGGCTGTGCACCGCCCAGAAACACGCCTCCTCGTCAGTCGCATCCGCCAGCGGGATGACTTCTTCCACCGGACTTTCATAGACACCGATTGCGACCCTATGAATCAATGCTTTGGGAGCGTGAAGGAACCAGAGGAACCGGGCTCACAGGCGTTCCGAGTGGCTCGCCGTTACGTCGAGGCCCAGGGGAGTTTGCGTGCGATTGGCAGCGTGAACCCGGTCGTGTTCGCGTGACCTTCCGTCTCATGTCTCATGGCACGATCTGGAGCCTGTATCGGAAGAAGTCCGTCGGACAGGTCGCCAAGGGCTGCCGCATCGCGAAGGAGTTCCGCGAACTCGGCATCCGTCCGCACGGTGTCGTCCACGTCGATTCCGCGGGCGGCGTCACCGACTGGGACAAGGACCCGAAGGGGAACACCAGGCGCATCGTTGCGACGTTCAGGGAGGCGGCAAAGGTCGCCACGGACCACGGCGAGCGGCCAATCGCTGCCGGGCCAAACGAACCGGTGCGCTGTTATGGTTGTCCGCCGAGGTACTTGACCACCGCCTCGGTGCGGCAGCGCACTTGGAGTTCTTGGTAGATGTGGCCCAAGTGGGTGCGCACGGTGAGGAATCTGATGTCGGGCGGCTGGCAGTCGTTCCAACGCCTCTTCGGCGCTGGGCAGCGCAACGACACAGCGGAAGCCCGGCGTGCCGTCAATCAGCACTGCCAAGCTTTGCCGGTAACCACGGTCATCGTCCATGATCGCCACCCGGAATGTGGGGGACATCGGCGGCCAAGGCCGTGATCCGGTCGCTGGCCAGTTCCGGCAGATTGGCGGAGTTGAAACGCCGGAACGCCAGCCCGTCAAATCGCGCCAGCCCAGCCGTGGTCCCGATCCAGAGATAGCCGTCCTTGGTTTGCGCGAGCGCCTCGACCCGGATCGTCCGGCAGCCCGTGTTCCCGCGTCCAGAAACGTTGACGGTAGCCTGCGGGAAGGGGAGGAGGGGCATCGTGGATCTTCTAGTCTTCTGCCCATGGTGAACCTGGACCGAGTTCCGTGCAGACCCAAGCTGCCGATGAGCCACGAGCGCGCCCTGACGCGCCGCTGCGCCGACGGCGTCTTAAAGCGAAAGTGAATGGCATGCTGGGGGCTTTGGCCTGCGACCGTTGACACCGCCTCGACCGCACCCTAGCTTGTCGAACGAGACTCTGCATCGGTGAAGAGTGAGCAACGATGAATTCTGGCGAATTCGATCCCGGACCGCTCGCGGAAGTCCGTTGGCAGGCCAGCGGTGAACGTCCCACCTTGATCTTCGCTCGCGATTTGGGGCACGCGCCCGAAAAGGTCTGGGCCGTTCTGCACCGACCCGAACCAACTGCCACGATGGACGCCGTTTGGCCCGGACCGGGATCTGGCCCGCACCGGGCCTGCCACGCTCCGCATGATCGATGGCGGGAGGGTTGACGAGTATCCGGCGGAGGTCCTGCGCGTCGCGGCTCCGACACTCCTCGAATACACCTGGGGTGAGGATTTTCTGACCTGGGCAGCGTTCCTGGCAACCCTGCTCTCGCGGCGCAGCGCGATGGCACGTCCCAAGGAAGGACAGAGTACAATGAAGATCAAACTAAGCAGCTTGTTGGTGGAGGATCAGGCGAAGGCCCTCAAGTTCTACACCGAGGTCCTCAGATTCGTGAAGAAGACGGAAATCCCCGCGGGAGAATACAAGTGGCTGACCGTCGTCGCCGCCCAGGGCCCGCAGGATGTCGAACTGGTTCTGGAGCCGGTTGCTTTCCCGCCCGCTCGCACCTATCAGAAAGCCGTGTTTGAGGCCGGCATCCCGCTGACGGCATTCGAGGTGGACAATCTCCAGACGGAATTCGAGCGCCTGAAGAAGGCGGGCGTTAAATTCCGCGGCGAGCCGGCGGCCATGGGACCGGTGACCGCAGTGCTTTTCGAGGACACCTGCGGCAACCTCATCCAGCTTTACCAGGTTCAATCGTAAGACCGGCCTCTTCACCCTTCGAGGGCGGTGTAACCCTGGGCCCTGACCGCGAGCCAGCGACGGCTCGCTCCGGTGCTCCAGGGCCAGCATTGGAGGGGCGAGCTCTGCGAGCCCGCACTCGATCACGCCAACCGCGCAACCCAAGAGCCCAAGGGAATCGAGGCGTCGCGGAGCTCCGCCCTCCAGTTGCAGCGTTACACCATTGGAGGGGCGAGCTCTGCGAGCCCGCACTCGACCATGCCAACCGCGCAACCCAAAAGCTCGAGGGAATCGAGGCGTCGCGGAGCTCCGCCCTCCAGTGGCAGCGTTACCGCATTGGAGGGGCGAGCTCTGCGAGCCCGCACTCGACCATGCCAACCGCGCGGCCAGAAGACCCGAGGGATCAGCTAGCTGCGCGTTGGTCCTTCACCCGCGCCTCGAAGGCGCTCTCCAGAGCGGGCAAGCCCGGGTCTGGGGCTGGCACGGTCGGGTTGAGGGCGGTACGAAGGTAATCGAGGGCATCGGGGATCTGGCGGACAAAGCGAGGCAGGGTGGTCCCGGCGGCATTGGGGTGGCCGCCGCCCTGGAGGCGTTCGGCCACCTTGAGCGCCTCGCCGTTGCGACTCCGCAGGCTGGCGATAATCGTGCCGTTACCTTTGCGGAAGAGAGTCATGAGGACGGGATACGGCGTAGCCGCATCGGCCAGCAGTTGATGGACGATCAAGTTGACATTGCCGATGACCGTCTCGACGTAACCGACCTCGGAGCTGAGCCGGGTGACATTGGCCTGGCTCCAAGCCAACCCCAGAGGATCTTCGATGCGCCGCTTGACGGCCATCACCTCGAGCAAGGGATGGTCGAGGAGCCGCTCGGGGTCGCCACCGACTAGCTCGTACAGGTTCCAGAACTGGTAGGTCTTGACCAAGTTGGCGTAATCGCCCGCCAAAGCGAAATCTGGGTCCTCGACCAAGAAGAGGTCGGCGACGTTGTTGAGATGGACGAGGCGATCGAGTGTTGGGGTCGCCAGGCCAGCCGCCTGACACAACTCGTAGCAGAGGAGGCCCGCCGACTTGGCGGGATCGTGGATCAAACGGGCGCGCTGGGGGGTGGCTTCCGGCGGGTGATGGTCGATGATGACCCAGTTGAGACGGTCTAAGCGCGCCTCGAAGCTGAAGTCGGCCACCCAGGCAGAGGGTTCCTGCCCCGAGCGTTGGCGCCAGTTGTGGTTATGATAGGCCTCGATCGGGATCTCGACCCCGAACAACCGGCGGCCCAGACGTTGCAGGAGCAGGCCCGAGACGAGACCGTCCAGGTCGCTCTCGTGCGTCAGGATCACCTCCGGCCTAGGCAGATTGATCATGCAGGTGAAGCTAGCGCACCTCCCCCACCTGTGGCCAGTGGCGATTTTTCCTTTGCGGGTGAGGGTGCTTGACGCACAGTGGCGGACGCTATGGATCTATTCGATTTGCATTCCGAAGTCGCGGTGGTCATTGGGGCGGGCGGCGTGTTGGGAGGCGCGATCGCCAGCGGCTTCGCGCAAGCCGGCGCGAAGGTGGCGGTGGTGGATTTTGTGCCGGAGGCGGGCCAAGCCCGCGTCAAGGCGATTCGCGAAGCGGGCGGCACGGCCGCGTTCTTCGCCGCAAACGCGGTGCAACGGGAAACCCTGGCCGCCGCGCACGCCGGCATCCGCGAGGCGCTCGGCGATCCGACCGTTCTGCTGAATGCCGCCGGGGGCAACGATCCCAAGGTGACGGTAACGCCCGAAAACCCATTCGAGAACATTCGCCTCGAACACTGGCACGCCAACTTCGATCTCAACCTGGTCGGCGGCGCGCTGTTGCCCTGTCAGGAGTTCGGCCCGGGCATGGTGGCGCGCGGCCACGGCAGCATCGTCAACATCGCGAGCGTCTCGGCCCATCTCCCGCTCTCGAGGGTGGTCTCGTACTCGGCCGCCAAAGCCGCCGTGCTCAGCCTCACTCGGTTCCTGGCGCGCGAGTGGGCGCCCAAGGGTGTCCGCGTGAACTCGATCACGCCTGGTTTCTTCCCGGCCGGCCAGAACCGCAAACTACTCTTTAACGACGATGGCAGCCCCACGGAGCGAACGCGACAGATCTGGAGCCACACCCCCATGAACCGGTTCGGCGAAGCGCAGGAGTTGGTGGGCGCAGCGGTCTTCCTGGCCAGCCCGCGAGCCAGCGGCTTCGTCACGGGGGCCGACCTCCGAGTCGACGGTGGTTTTCTGGCCCAGACCATTTAAGCCCGGCGAACTTGATTCCGAGGAGCTGCGCCCACCCCATGAACTTGACCGCCTCGATCGCCTTGACGGCATCGCCAGGACAATCCCTTCGTGCCGACGAGGTCGCGCACGCGGTTGCCCAGGCTTGCCCGGCCGCTAACCACCGCGGGCAGCGGGTGTTGCTGATCGTGCCCGACGGCACGCGAACAGCGCCGATTGGCCTGCTGTTCCGCGCGCTGTTCGCCGAACTCGGCGCGGCCACGGAGGCGCTGGACCTGTTGATCGCTCTGGGGACGCACCAACCGATGAGCGAGGCTGCCATTTGCGAGCGGCTCGAGATCTCGGCCGCGGACCGCGCTGGGCGGTATGGCAAGGTGCGCTTCTTCAACCATGCCTGGGACGATCCGGCCCAGCTCCGCTTGGTGGGGACCCTTCCGGCGGCGGAGATCGCCGAACTGACCGGCGGGCGGTTCGCGATGGACGTGCCGGTGGAGGTGAATCGGCGGCTCGACGACTACGACCAAGTGATCATCGTCGGCCCGGTCTTCCCGCACGAGGTGGTGGGGTTCTCTGGGGGGAACAAGTACCTCTTTCCGGGGGTGGCCGGGCCGCGGATCTTGAACTTTTTCCATTGGCTGGGGGCGGTGATCACGACTCCGAAGATCATTGGGCACAAGTGGACGCCGGTGCGTCAGGTGGTGGATCGCGCGGCGGCACTGGTGAGAGTGCCCAAGCTCAGTTTCAGTCTGGTGGTCGAGCATCAGCGTGGGCTGGTGGGTTTGTTCGCCGGCACACCGGAAGGGGCCTGGGACGCCGCCAGCGATCTGTCCCGCGAGCATCACATCCGCTACCAGGCGGCTGCGTACCACACCATTGTGGCGTGTGCCCCGAGGATGTATGACGAGATCTGGACGGCGGGCAAGTGCATGTACAAGCTGGAGCCGGTGTTAGCCGACGGTGGGGAGTTGATCATTTACGCGCCGCACATCGCGGAGATCTGCGTGACCCACGGCAAGGTCATCGAGCAAGTCGGCTATCATTGCCGCGATTTCTTTCTCAAACAATGGGATCGGTACAAGGACTTTCCCTGGGGTGTGCTGGCGCACTCGACCCACGTGCGCGGTTTGGGCACCTTCGAGAACGGCCGCGAGCAGTGTCGCGCCCGCGTCACCTTAGCCACCCAAATCCCAGCCGCGCGCTGCCAAGCGGTGAACCTGGGCTACCGGGATCCAGCCACCATCGACGTCGAGTCCTACGCTCGGCGGGAGGCGGAAGGGGTGCTGCTGGTGCGCCAGGCGGGTGAGATTCTCTATCGGCTCGAGCATCCGCCGGCCTGGGCGGCGTAGCCGGACCGAAGGGTCGGTGCAGGCCTGAGCCCGGTTCATTTCCAGCGGCACTTGCGGACGGGGATCCGATGAAACTGGCCGTGGCATTCGGTGCAGGTCTTCACCTCATAGGCGATCAACCACACGTCTGGCTTGTGCTTCTCCGACTTCAGGAACACGTCCTCCGGCTTGTGGCAAGCTAAGCAACCCGTGCCAATGCGGTCGCGGGGGTACATGATCTCGGGCGGGGTGCCGTTCCCGCCGGAGGCCCACGACTCATCGGCGATGTGGGCATCGCAATCGCCATGACATTTCGCGCAACCGACATTGGCCCGCGCGTGTTTGAACGCCAACTCCTCCTGGATCAAGTTGAGATGACACACTTGGCAGCGGCTGTTGTCCGCGCTGGGCGTGCCCGGAATCGGCCCGTCCGGCGTCGGTCCCCGCATTCCTAGCGGCCGGTCCAACAGGAGCAGCGGTGGGTCGTCCAGGAGCAGGAGCGGTTCCTCGTCCACCGCCGGCGCCGTCGGGGCTGCGACCTGCACTGGCTTGGGGGTGGGCGGTTGGAGGGCGGCGGCGTTCGGTCGAGCCAGGGCGGGGTTGGGTTGGGACGGGGCGTCGGCCTGGCTTCGCGGGGACAGGAGGCTGCCGGCGGCGAGGAGGGCCGCGGTGGCCAAGCAAAGGCAGCAGCACCATTGCCTCACGGGTATGCTCCCGGAGGCACTCGAGGGTCGACGGCAACGGCGCAACTCCGTTCGCACACGGGTGTTAGACGTATTCCCAATTCTTCAACCACTCATACTGGGCTGGGAGCCGAGCGTACAAACCGTCGTTGGCGCAGTCGAGTTGGGCGCGCTCCTGGAGGTCGAGTTGGCGCCGTTCGCTGATCGCTTTCACCGCGTTATCGACCTCGGCCACCGTTTGCAGGCCCGGGATGGGCACGACGGTCTGGCTGTGGAGAATGTAGCGAATCGCCAGCCGCGCCCGTTTCAGGTCCTCCGCCGGTTGCCCGGTGAAGAGCGATCCGGCGGCAAAGGGCTTGATCCCAAAGGCCCCCACATCGCACGACTTGAGGGCATCGAACAGGCTGTCCTTCGGGGCGGCCTTGCTCAGCGTCGTGAACGGGAAACAGACCACCTCGATCTGCGGGAAATACTCGATCATGAACTTGATCCAGCGCCGGTCGTGCGAGGAGAAGCCGAGGTGGCGGGCTTTGCCTTGTTGCTTGGCCTGGGTGAGCGCCTCGACGATTTCGCAGGCGGTGTCGAAGGTGTGGCGGCCGCCGGGTTCCAGGCACGTGATGCGCCACAGATCGGTGTAGTCCTGCTCTGAGTCGAGCAGCAGCGCATCGAGCGACTCGACCAGTTTCTTGGCCGTGCGGTACTCCTCGTTGCGCACCTCCTTGGCCCCGTGCGAGAGCGCCAAGTACATCCGGTCACGCCGCCCCTTGAGGGCCAGGGCGTCCCGCTTGACTTCATTGTCCCAACACGCGTCGATGTAGTTGATGCCCGCCTCGATACAGCGCGTGACCACCTCGGTGCGTTGTTCGACGTTGTTGCGCGAGTGCCCACCCAGGCACGCTGCCGACACCATCAGGCCGGTCTTGCCCAGGCGCCGGTATTCCATGTTCGGGTTGTAGTTGAGGATCTTGGAGGTATCCGGCGGCGGTTCAGGCGCGGCGGCAGCCGCCGGCAGCGCGGGTGCACCAAGGCCAGCCGCCACGCCGGCCGCCGCCAGCGCGGTTCCGTGCACAAATTCCCTGCGGGTCAATCCTGTGGGTCTCATGGCGAGTCTCCTTCCTGTTGGTTGGTGAGTTAGGCTGGGACCGATCGCGATGCCTGGCGGGTTAGAGTCGAAAGAGGTGTTGAATTTCATCGTCGGACAAGGCGCGTTCGTAAATGCGGACGTCATCCAGCAAGCCCTTGAAGCGCCGGCCGATCCGGACATCGAGATCGCTGCCGGTCTCGATCGGCCACAGATCCAGCAGACCGATGTCATGGATTTGGGCCGGCTGACCGTCCAGGTACAGCTTGACGTGATCGTGGAGGTTCGGCGGGGACGCCTCGGCGACGACCACGGCGACGTGGTGCCAGGTGTCATCGTGGATGGCGGCCTGCATGTACAGGTAGCCCCCTTTGGGCGTGACCCCGATCCGGCCCCGAATGAAGCCTAGGGTCCACATCTGGCCGTGCTCGTTGCTGCCCCACGAGAGGACTTCCCCGGAAGTGGACTTGGTCTTGATCCAAGCCGCCAGGGTCCGCGGCGCCGTACCGAGCACACCCTTGAAACCCGACACCTTCAAATGCTCGTCGGTGCCTTCCAACTGGACAGCGCGGCCGTCGCGCCCGGAGGCCGAATGAACCTCGAAGGAACCCGAGCCAACGAAGGTCGCGGGCCGGCGATGCTGTGAAGAGTCGGCCGCCGTCTTGCCGCTGACCTCCTCGAAACTCCAGTGCCCGACCAGATACGGGTCGCGATCCAGGTTCGCTGGCTGAGCCCCAGCAGCCCGAGTCGCAGACTCGGCCGCGTGCGGAGCGGACGGATTCACGCCCGCCACCAATCCGAGGCCCGTTACCCAGAGCAACCACACGTTGCGCATAGACAAGTTCGGCGCTTTTCGATCACTCTGTCGCAAAGGAGAGTTAATGACAACGCTGGAATTCAAGTGCGCCCCGGTAAGAAGACTTGTGCGCGAAGGCGAGGGCTGTTGGCGGGCCTCAAAGGCAGCCTCGAGGCTGGACACCTAGCGGTCCGGGGCTCTTTGACCGTTGGGTGGGCACACTACCCCAGGGTGCTCCGCTAAGAGGGGTGGATTGCAGAGCCCTGCCGCAGAATTGTAGCCGACCCGAAAGCGCGCCTTGACTCCGGATGGGTCGCCCTTAATAGTGACTATCACATCGCAGGCCCAGTTCAGAGTTCGTGCTGGTTACGAACTTGATGCTGGCTGGTTGGCTGGGGAGCGGCGAGCGCGCCGCAGATCGGCACCGCGAACCGGGGCATCTTGGTGCGATGATCAAGACATGGAATCGATTGGGACAGTAGACGCAATTCTCAAGGCCAAAGGCCACCAGGTGTGGTCGGTGGCGGCCGACACGATGGTCTTCGACGCGATCAAGCTGATGGCGGAGAAGAACGTTGGGGCGCTGTTGGTGACCGACGGTGGGCAACCGGTCGGGATCCTTTCCGAGCGCGACTACACGCGCAAGATCGCCTTGCTGGGCAAGAACTCCAAGCAAACGCAGGTCCGTGACATCATCACCGAGAAACTGATCACCATACCCCTCCACGGTACCATCAAAGAATGCATGCAACTGATGACCGATTACCGCATCCGGCACCTGCCGGTGCTGCAGGAGGGCCAGGTAGCGGGGATTGTCTCGATCGGGGACCTGGTCAACTGGATCATCAAAGCGCAGAGCGCCACCATTAACCAGCTCCAGAGCTACATCACCGGCCAGTACCCCAGCTAAGACGGCGTTCAGGCCGTCCGCCGCACCCACCGATACGCCGCGCCCGCGTTGCGCCAAAAGACCTTCTCGGCGGCCACGCGGCCCCGCGAGCTGAAGTACTCCGCCACGATGCGCTGCACCGTCGCCAGGGAAGCAAACCGCTCACTCACCGGCCAATTGCTCCCGTAGATGAGCCGGTCCGGCCCGAACCACTCCCACACGCAATCGAGCACCGGCCGGTAGTACTCGGTCGCGCCCGGTGCGCCCCCGTCGGACTTGCCCGTGCCTTCCACCAAGCCGGAGACCTTGCAATAGACCTTGGGGCACTCGGCCGCGCGGCGGAACGCGCGCTGCCAATCCACGGGCGGCGCTTGGCCGTCCACGCGCACCCCAGCCAAATGGTCGATCACGATGCGCAACGACGGCACCTGCCGAGCCAGGTCGACCACCGGCGCGAGCAACTCCGGCCCCCCCACCACATCGAGACAGAGGTCGCGGTCGGCCAGCAGCCTGAGGTGGTCGATCGCCAGGGGTGCGCTCGCCACCGTGGACCAAGGCACGCCCCGCAGACGCAGCCCGCGGAAGAGCCGGTGCGCGGCGAAACGCTCGAGCAAATCGGGAAACTCGGCTGTGCCGATCGGCAGATGCCCCACCAGGCCCACGATGAACGGTTCGCGCGCGGCGAGATCGAGCACCCACTGATTATCCTCGACCCACGGGCTGGCCTCGACCACGACCGTGCCGGTCACCGGCGCCGGCGTCGGCCGCGCCTGGTAATCGGCCGGCAGCACCGTGCGGTACAGCAGCGGATCCGTCGCGGGCGGCCACGGCACCCCCTCCGGCCGGGTGGGATCGTAGAAATGGGTGTGCGTGTCGATGAGAGTCGCGGGAGGAACCTCGGCGGCAGGGGCTGCCCGCAGGAGCTCCGCGCCGTCGTCCCGGGCCAAACCCGCGCCGAAACCGAGCCCGAGCGCACCCAAGAAGCCTCGCCGCGAGTGTTTCCGCCGCATGGTCATTTGTGAACGAGCCTCGCCGAGCGGAGAGGCCTTGACCAGCGGAAATCAGAACTCGGCGCTACCCGGTGTGCGAGCAAACGGAACCACGTCACGGATGTTGCTCACGCCGGTGAGGAACATCAGCAGGCGCTCGAAGCCCAGGCCAAACCCCGCGTGGGGCACCGAGCCGTAGCGACGGAGATCCAAGTACCACCAATAGTCTTTCGGATCCAGCTTGTGATGACGCAAGTTCTCCTCGAGCGCGTCCAACCGCTCCTCGCGCTGGGAACCGCCGATCACCTCGCCAATGCCCGGCACCAGCACGTCCATCGCCGTGACCGTCTTCCCGTCCTCGTTGAGCCGCATGTAGAAGGGCTTGATCTCCCGCGGGTAATTGTAAACCGTCACGGGCGATTTGCAGTGTTCCTCGGTCAGGAAACGCTCGTGCTCCGACTGTAAATTCTGGCCGTACGCCACCGGAAACTCGAAGCGGCGCCCGCACTGCTCGAGGATCGCGATGGCCTCGGTATACGGCACCCGCTGGAACGGGCGCTCGATCACGAACCTTAGACGCTCGGTGATGCCCCGATCGACGAACTTCGCAAACAACGCCATGTCCTCGCTGCACTGTTCCAGGGCGAAGCGGGCCATCGCCTTGATGAACTCCTCGCCTAAGGCCATGTCTCCGTCCAGATCGCAGAAGGCCATCTCCGGTTCGATCATCCAAAACTCGGCGGCGTGCCGGGCGGTGTTCGAGTTCTCCGCGCGAAAGGTCGGGCCGAACGTGTACACGTTCGACAACGCGCAAGCGAACGTCTCGGCCTCGAGTTGACCACTGACGGTCAGGTAGGCGCGCCGCCCGAAAAAGTCGGTCTGCGGCTGCTCGTCGATGTTGCCCTTCAGGGCCGTCACGCGGAACATCTCGCCTGCGCCCTCGCAGTCGCTTGCCGTGATGATCGGCGTGTGCACGTAAACGAAATCCCGCTCCTGAAAGAACTGGTGGACCGCGTACGCCAGCCGACTCCGGGTGCGAAAGACCGCGCCGAACAAGTTCGACCGCGGTCGCAGGTGGGCAATGGTGCGAAGGAACTCCATCGAATGGCCCTTCTTCTGCAGCGGGTAAGAGGCATCCGCGGCGCCCACCAACTCGAGTTGCGAGGCGCGCATTTCCCACTTCTGCCCGCTGGCCGGCGAGGGAACCAGAGCGCCGCCGACGCTGACCGACGCGCCCGTGGTCAGGCGGGGAAGATCGGCTGCGCCGGGCGTGGCGGCATCCACAATCACCTGCAGGTTGGCCAGGCACGACCCGTCGTTGAGTTCGAGGAAGGAAAAGCCTTTCGCGTCCCGCCGAGTCCGCACCCAGCCCTGCACGACCAGGCCGTCGCGCGGTTCTTTGGACGCCAATACTTGTTTAATTAATGTTCGCATGATCCAAACGTCGCAACGCTGCCGAGCGGTCCAGGGGCGGCGATCGCCATCACCATCGCCATCGCCGGTTGCCCGCTCTGCTCTCCTGCCCCGAGGGCGCGATGCGGTGCCGGCGATAGTGGCCTAAGGCGCCCCCGCTCACAAGGCCCAAGCGCCCCCGTCGCGCGCCCGACCGCCCTGAGGCCAGCTCCATCCGCCCCGCGAACGAGCCGGGAACTGGTCTTGTTGTGCTGTAAGACATGATTTTAGTTGTTGACACGATTGTTGCTTCAAGAAACGCTCCTGGGTGTTGACCGCTGCCGGGCCACACGGGTCTAGCAGAACAGATCGGCGGTAAGGCGCGCAGTCCTCTGCGCGCCGCAGACTGTTTTGGACACGAGAGGCCGCGGCGTGCTGGCGGTGTTCTCGGGTGACAAGCCCCAGGGGCGCATGGTAGTTCCTAGGGCGGTCGAGACGCTATGTTTGAACTCGTGGCACCGTTCGAGCCGGCGGGGGATCAACCCCAGGCGATTGCCAAGCTCACGGCTGGGCTGCAGGCGGGGGTTCGGCACCAAACCCTCGTGGGCGTGACGGGTTCGGGCAAGACCTTCACGATCGCCAACGCGATTCGGAACGTGGGTCGACCCGCGCTCGTGATTTCGCACAACAAGACCCTGGCGGCGCAGCTCTACGCCGAGTTCAAGGGCTTCTTCCCTCGCAACGCCGTCGAGTACTTCGTCAGCTACTTCGACTATTACCAACCCGAGGCGTACATCCCCCGCACGGACACGTTTATCGAGAAGGACTCGAGTCGCAACGAAGAGATCGAACGGCTGCGGCTCTCGACCATGAGCTCCCTGTTCGCCCGGCGGGATGTGATCGTGGTGGCCAGTGTCTCCTGCATCTACGGGATTGGGAGTCGGGAGGATTACGAGGAGATGGTATTGCACCTGGAAGCCGGGGCTGCGGCCTTGCGCGACCAGGTGCTGGGGCGGTTGGTGGACCTCCAGTACACCCGCAACGACATCGGGTTCGAGCGCGGTCAGTTCCGAGTGCGAGGCGACACGGTCGAGTTGCGGCCGGCCTACCGCGAGGATGCTTTGCGGCTGGAGTTTTTCGGCGACCAACTCGATCGGCTCACGCGCTTCGACCCTGCCCGGGGCCACAAGTTGGAGGAATTGACGGCGGTGACCGTGTATCCGGCGGCGCAATTCGTGACGCCGCTGGCGAAGATCAAGCGCGCCGTGCTCGCCATCCGCGAGGAACTGACCGAGCGGATCGCTTGGTTCGAGGGCCGGGGCAAGTTGCTCGAGGCGCAACGGATCAAGACGCGCACCGAATACGACCTGGAGCTGATGGTCGAGATGGGTTTCTGCTCGGGCATCGAGAACTACTCGCGGCATCTCGGGGAGCGGCCACCGGGGTCGCGGCCGTGCACCCTCCTGGATTTCATGCCGGAGGACTATGTGCTGGTGATCGACGAATCGCATGCGACCGTGCCCCAGATCGGCGGCATGCACGCGGGCGACCTGTCGCGCAAACAGGTGCTGGTCGAGTACGGTTTCCGCCTGCCCAGCGCGCTGGACAACCGCCCTCTGAACTTCGCCGAGTTCCAAAAGTTGCAGGGCCAGACGATCTACGCGAGCGCCACGCCCAGTCCGCGGGAACTCGAGTGGTCCAAAGGACAGGTGGTCGAGTTGATCGTCCGCCCCACCGGCCTGGTCGACCCGCCAAACACGGTCCGGCCGTTGGCGGGGCAGATTGACGACCTCATCGAGGAGGCGCGCCGGCGGGTCGAGCGCAAGGAACGGGTGTTGGTCACGACGCTGACCAAGCGGACGGCGGAGGAGTTGACCGATTACTTGCGTGCGATCGGCATCAATGTGCGTTACCTGCACAGCGAGATTGACGCCATCGAACGCGTCGAGATCCTCCGCGCCCTCCGCAAGGGCGAATTCGATGTGCTCGTCGGCATCAACCTCTTGCGCGAAGGTCTAGATCTGCCGGAGGTTTCCTTGGTTGCGATACTCGATGCGGACAAGGAAGGGTACCTCCGCTCGACGACCAGCCTGATCCAGACCGCCGGTCGGGCCGCCCGCCACCTCCACGGCGAGGTGATCCTCTACGCCGACGTCATGACGCAGAGCATTCAGAGCTTCTTGCGCACCACCCAGTACCGTCGCGAGAAGCAGCTCGCCTACAACCGCGAACATCACATCACGCCCCGCAGCGTCAGCCGCGCCGTCGAGGCCAGCCTCGCGGCGCACCACGACCAACAGGCCGAGGCTGCGAACCTGCTGCGCGAGACCAGCGCCGATTTCGATGTCACGGAGACGATCCGCGAACTCGAAGCCGACATGGTCGAGGCTGCCCACCGACTCGAATTCGAAAAAGCCGCCCTCCTGCGCGACCAGGTGCGCGAGCTCAGACGCCAGTTCGCCGGGACCATGCCTACGGGTACCGCCCAAGCCCACGGAGCCACCCCAGGTCAGCCAGCCCATCACCGCGCGCGCCGAAACCGAGCGTCGCGCTGACGCTGGGTAGAGAGAACCGCGGTGGAGGCCAGTCCGCCGCTACGCGCCAGTCGGTGCTCGCGCTCCACAAGGAGCCTGCCGGGGTTCACCCGCGATGGCGATGGCAGACCTCGAGCACCTCGCTGAGGATTCGGGCGACCGGGTGTCTGGCGGGAGACGACTTGCGTTGCGGCGGGCTGGCGGACACGATGAGGGTTTATGCAGTTCATTCGTGACCTCTATGCAAATGCTCGGGCGACGGGGCGGCCGGTGCTGTCGTTCGAGTTTTTCACGCCCAAGACCGACGAGGGCGAACGGAGCTTCTTCGCCAAGACCTTGCCGGACCTTGCCGAGTTGGGGCCGGACTACTGCTCGGTCACCTACGGAGCGGGGGGCAGCACGCGCGACCGGACCCTCCGCATGGTCGAACGCATCCAAACGGAGTTCGGGATAGCCGCCATGGCGCATCTGACGTGCGTGGGCTCGACGCGGGAGCAGATTGTCGAGCTGCTGCTGGACGCGAAGCGGCGGGGCATTCGGAACATCTTAGCTCTGCGGGGCGATCCGCCGGCCGGCGCGCCGACGTTTGTGCGGACCGAGGGCGGATTCCAATACGCGCATGAATTGGTGACGCTCACGCGGGAGGTGGATGGGTTCTCGATTGGGGTGGCGGGCTTTCCCGAGGGGCACCTCGAGTGCCCGGAAGGCAAGCAGGTCGATTGGGAGCGATTACGGGCCAAGATCGCGTGCGGCGCAGATTTCGTCCTGACCCAGATGTTCTTTGACAACGCCCTTTTCTACGAATTCCGCGATCGCCTGGTGGGGCCGTTGGGGGTACGGGTGCCCTTGGTGCCTGGGGTGATCCCGATCTTGAGCGCGGGTCAGATCCAGAAATTCGTGGCGTTGTGCGGGGCCACCATACCGGCGCGGCTGCAACAGCAGTTGAACCAGTTCGCGAACGACGAAGCGGCCGCGCTCGAGTTCGGCATCCAGTTCGCGACGCAACAATGCGCCGATCTCTTGAACCAGGGCGTCCCGGGGATCCACTTCTACACGCTCAACAAAGCGCACTCGACCCGGCGCATCGTTGCCGGGCTCGAGCCGTGGCGTCAGGGCGCTCCAGCACGCTCCGATTCGTCCCAGGCGGCGTCCCAGGCCAGGCCGGCAGGCTGAGCCGACGGGTTTACTCGCTGATCACTCGATAGAAGCGAGTCATGCCTGCGGCCAAAGCGTGGGTGACGGTCGCCGCCGCGCCCGTGCCAACTTCAGTCTGGAGGTCGAGCCAGGCGCCGCTCCCAAGCGCATCGCGGTACTGCACCCGGTAGGTGCCACCGGTCACCGTGTTGAAACTGAAGCTGAGACTGCCGGCGCTGACTCGGGCGTTCTGCATGGTGACCGGCTTGGGCTCGGGCTTGAGCGGCCGATTCATGGCGAAGCTGGCGGCGGCGTCGAACAGCCTGAGGCCGTCCTGGTTCAGTCCGGCAAAGGTGTTTTCCTGGAGCAGGAAGTGGACGCGCCGCGCCGGGGCTTTGGTGAGACCGTCGATGAGCAAGGCGCCGGTATCGTAAGCGTAAATGGTGGCGCGGGTGGGATTGTCGGCCAGCGTGGCCACGATCGCGGCCGAGGCGGCCGGAACACCCCAGGTAAACCGCTGCGGCGAGCTCACCACGGGACGGCGGCCAGCGATCAAGCCGGCGGCCAACGGATGGCTGGGCTGGACCAGGCTGATGTCCGTCTGATCGCCCGGATCGGGGGTCTCGCCGCGCTCGACATCCACCGTGTCGCCTGTCAGCAGATAATCGTCCTGCAACGCCTGCTCCCAGTTAAGGACCGGGACCGGCACATCGCGGAACTTGGTGGTGACGCTGCCCGAACTGACCGTGGCCGAGGTTAAGATCAGCGCCTTGAGCACCGCGTCTTGGGTTGTCGAGGCCGCATCGTCCACCACCACGACCTCGAACCCGAAGCTTTCGAGGCGTTGTTGGACACCGGCGTCCCCGGGGCCCAGGTTGTTGGGATCGCCCACCACGAGCAGGACTTGTGGTGTCGGTTGGCCGACCTGGATGAGCACCGGCGGGGACAGACGGGTCATGAGGTCGTCGTCCGTGGCCCGGGCCGTGAGGGTGTAACGCCCGACAGCCAGGTTCAACGGCGGGCTCGAGTACGGGGCCGAGGTGTCTTCGCCCACTGGGTTGCCGTCGACGAAGAACTCGACGTGGGCCGAAGTGCTGTCCGGATCGGTCACGGTAGCCGTGAGCGTGATGGGTTCACCCAGTCCGAAGATCTGGCCGTCGGTCGGACTGCCGATTTGAATGTTCGGCGCAAAGGGGTCCCCCACTCGCCGGCTCTCGACCGGCCCGAGTCCGCTCGGGACGTAGGCGGGGTCGGTGGTTAACAGGATCTTGTCCGCGTAGGTGCCATCCTCGCGCATCCAGAGCTGGAGGGTGGTCTCGCCGGGAGCGAACACCTCGAGGAAGTTGTTGCCCAGGGACGACTGGACGGTGCGCGACCAGACGAAGTTCGGGTTGTTGAGACCGGCCACCGCCATGAGGTGCTGCTGATCCATGCCGAAGTGGAGCGAGTCGCTGTTGCCCGAGGTGCCCGTGGGTCCGCCGGTGCCTGCGCTGCCGCGGATCCAAATATAGTGCGTGCCTGTGCGCACGAACTTCACCGGGTAATCCAGGCGCGGCGACTGGGCGAGTTGGTCCGGGCTGGGGCTAGTCCCACTGTTATCGGGCAGGGTCTGCATGGCGCCCCGGCCCGAGTAACCCGCCTTGTCGGTGACGAACGTCCAGATCTCGGGTGAACTGCCCGTGCCTGGGGTGTTGAGGAAAAAGCTCTCGGCTTCGACGACCAGGAAACCCTGGGTGTCTTGCTCGAAAGGCGAGGGATTGAAGCGAATGGTCGAGTTAGAGGCAATGGCGTTGCCGGCGGCGTCACGGACCTCGTTGACCGTCAGCACGTACGATCTCCCTGAGGTTGCGCCTGTTCCCGTCAAAACCACGCTGCTCGAGTCCGGTCCGGGCCCTGCGGCGGTGAAGGTCAGGCCTTTATTGGCGGTGTAATGAGTCCGCTCTAGGAGCGAACGCGGATCCATCGGCTCGGAAAAGGTGACCACCAATGTGAGGATCTTCGTGCCGGGATCCAGGACCGGTCGGGTGCCCACCAACGTGGGCAGTTCCTCATCGGTGGTGACGGTGAACGACCACTCGGTGGTGACGGGGTTGCCGGCGGTGTCGCGGAAGCTGACCTTAGCCGTGTGGCTTGAAGCCAGGGGGAACGGCACGGGAGGCTGATAGCGCACGGTGACTCCGGTTGGGCCAGGGGTGACGCTACTGGCGCCGGTCACATTGGCGCCGTCCAACTCGAGTAGGATGCTGGCGGGATCGACGGCGGTCGTGCGATTGACGATGTTGACCTCGATCGGCCGCGCCGAGGGGGCGTTGACCGTGCCGGGGATCGGCACCGTCGAGGCGACCACCGGGCCGAGCAACGACGCCGGGTCGGTCGAGGGCACGAACAGCAGGTAGTTGAGGTTCAGACTGCTGGTGGCCTCCAAGGCGGTTAACCGCACCGTTTGCACGCCGGTCAACCCCAAAACCAGCGGTTGCCCGCCCAAATCCGTCAGCCGCACGTAGCGGTAGCCCAGACCCGAGGCAGCCTCGAAAAAGCCCAGCAGGAATGAGCTTGGGTTTGCCCGCGTGCGATCGCCGGTCACCAGGTCCAAGCGCAGCTTCGGTGTGCCGGTTCCGTTGAGCCGCAGGTAGACCTCATACGGGCCGGCGGCGAAGGTGCGCGTGTAGTTGAGCCACTCGCCCGCGGCCACCTGGTGGACCTGATAGTCCGTCGTGCCAGTGTCCGCGAACTTCTGGCGCAAGAAGTCGGTGCCGCGTTGGGTACCGACTAGGTCGCACAGGCGGTAGACGTTGTTCTGCAGGCTGCCCGCCGTCGCCGCCTGATCTCCGTAGTCCACCCCGAGCATCCCCACTCGGTTGGCGTAGCTGTCTGGAGTCGGGAAGTCGGCGTTGACGGGTGCGGGATTGTCGAGTAACAACCCGCCCGTAACGGGCGGCACCGGCACCGTCCCGTCGAAGTTGCACTGGGCGTTGGCGTAGTTGTAGTCCTCTGCCTCGATGACCAAAGCCGTGGTGGGGTTGACGGTATCGAAGCTCCAGGCTTTGGTGGTGGTGCGACCGGCGTTGTCTTTCGCGGTGATGAGCCCGGTGTAGAAGGTGTTGGCCGTCAGCGGACCGGGCCACGTCACCTGGCGATCGGTGGCGCTGCCGGCCATAGCCAGGCGGCTGGTGACATCGGCGCCGTTAAGAACTAGGCGGATCTCGGCGGTCGGAACCTGGTTGGGGGTGACGGTCGTGACGTTGAAGGTGATGGCGCTGGCGGCACTCTGAAAATGCGTTCTATCGGCTGGGCTCAGGTTCACGATCTTGGGCGGTTGCTCGGCGGGGACAGGCGTGACCACCACGCCGTACATGTTCCGGCTCGGGTTATCGGCCTGGAACAGCGAGAAGGCGCCAGCCGGCAGTTCCTTGACGTAGATCGACGACCATTGGTTGATCCCCATCCCCGGACCGAACCCGTCGCCCCCTTCGTCCACGCCGACTTCATCCGGATAGAAGGGATCGCTGATCCGGTTCCAGCCCGTCGCCACGGGAGCCCAGCCGCTGGTCAGCAACCAGGTCATGCTGGTGGTGAAATCCGGCGGGTCGGTGTTAAAACCGTCGCTGAGCCGATTATCTACCAGCACGTACACCAGCGCGCGTTGCGACAGCGTGACATCCAACTGAAAGCCGGTGTTCTCGCGGTTGTCGTTGCGAATCATGATGTACTCGCCTCCGACCAAATAGGCCGGCAACGGCACGGCAGGGTCGGCTCCGTTCCATTGGTGGGCGCGGTCGGTAAACGCCGGCGCTTCCTCGTCAAAGACCGGCACCGTAAAACCCGTCCCGAGGTTTGGGTGATCGAAGGTCTCGCCGGTGAACTTGGCGGTGGGCGGTCCGTCGCCCCCCGTCTCGACGACGCTGGTGACGATCGGCAAGGCACGGCCCCGCGGTGCCAGCAGCACGACGCAGATGGTAGCCAGTAGGATGAGAGTCCGCGGGCGGCGGTTCTCATGGGATTCGAGGAGTGTCATGTTCATAAAGTTATCAGGGGGCGCCAGGCCAGACTGGCCGCTCCGACCAGGCCAGCGTCATTCCCGAGGGCTGCAGGGGCGATGCTCACGGCCGCGCGCGGAAACTGGGTGGCCCCGGCCAACCGATGACGTATCGCCTCGGCAAACAGGTCGTAGTGCTCGGCCATCATGCCTCCCCCCAAGACCAAGCGCGCCGGCAGCAGCGTGTGACAGATCGTCCAAGCCGCCGTGGCCGCAGCCGCCAAGGCGCGATTGACAATTGGCTCCGCCGCCGGATGACCCGCCCGGGCCGCGGCGAACACGGCCCGAGCGTCCGGGAACCCTAAGGAGCGACCCGCCTCGCCGACGGCCGTTCCCGAGGCCATCGACTCGAGGCAACCGCGCGTGCCACAGTAACAGTCCGGACCATCCGGACTGACGGGGAGATGGCCCAATTCGGGGTGTTCTCCTTGGACACCACGGTAGACTTGCCCGCGGACCAGCGCGGCGCCGCCCACCCCGGTGCCAAAGGTGAGCATGACCACCGGATCGAACCCGCGACCCGCGCCTTGAAAACACTCCCCGAGCGCCGCCGCGTCCGCGTCGTTCTCGAGCCACACCGGCACGCCAAACCGACGCTGCAAGGGGGTCACGAGGTCGCATTGGTTCCACCCCGCGAGGGTATAGGGGTTATTGATCAAGCCCCGCGCTGGGTCCACCGGCCCGGCACAACCCACGCCAATCCCCGCGAGTTGGCCCCGACCCGCGCGCGTCGGGCGGAGCACGGCTCGGATGGCCGTTTCGATCCGCCCCACCGCACGCTCGAATCCCCGCTCGGCTTCGGTCGCCAGCGTGCGTTGGGCCAGGATCCGACCCGAAGGATGGACCAGCGCTACGGCCAGCTTCGTGCCGCCGATGTCGATCCCGATCGCTGGCCCCGCTGCCTTCATCGGGTTACGCGAAGGTCTGTCGCAAGAACTGCTGGTTGGCGCGGTAACTCTCGAGCATCTGCCCGCCCGCCGGGATCGCCCCCTCGATCTGCATCCAACCCGCGTACCCGATGTCGTCGAGGGCTGCGCGAACCTTTTGGAAATCGACGCGGCCCTGCCCCAGCAACGCCCCGTTCTCCTTCATGTGGAACTCGCAGATCTGACCTTGTTTGCCGAGCCAGCGGATCTCCCGGCAGATGTCGTAGCCCATCTTCTCCGAATTCGCCACGTCGTAGTACACCTGCACGGCCCGCGAGCCGACCCGCTCGATGATGTCCATGTGTTCCTCGGCGCTGAGCCAAGATTCCAGGCCCAGGATGGCCCCCGCCTGCTCCGCCCTGGGCGCAACCGCCTTGAGCCGTCGCACCACCTCGTCGGTGCCCGCCCGGTCGCCCTTAAGGTCGCCGTTGCCGAAGAAGGCCAGCAGAACGACGCGACACCCGAGCGCCGCCGGCACGGTCACCGCGTCGTTCACCCAGTCGATGGTACGGGGATCGCTCTTGTATGGGATGTTGTTCAGCTCGCCAATCGCCAGCGAGGCCGTGGCTATGCCCGTGCGCGCCGTAGCTGCCCGGTAGCGCGCCTGGACCTCGGCCTGACGCAGGTGCATCCCGTTTGCCGCTGTCCCCAAGCTGACCTGGACCCCATCCAAGCCAATCTCCTTCGCCACCTCGAGCGCGCCAGGGTCGCCCAACTTTCCGATCGACCAATCGCAGGCCCCCACCTTGAAGCGGCGTTGGTCTGGAGCCGCTAACAACGGCGCCCAGGCGGAGCTCAGGCCCAAAACCGCGGCGGCCCGGGCGGTGTGAAACATAAAACGGCGGCGAGTGCTGGTCATGGTTTGCGGTTGTTCAGCGGCGGCCCCGCGCACCGCACCCGGGTGGAGGCCGCACGGCCACTCTGGCCGAGACGCAAAATCGCGCTTCCAACTCGAACGCGACGCGCGACGTCTCGAGTGGCTTCGGCCAGGCTTCACCCTTGGGTGCCAGATGGGCGCCAGATGGTTGAGTCGACGGCCAGTTCTACGGCCCCGCGCCTTCGCGGGGAAGGAAATTGTGGCTCGCCCCGTTCCTGGCCTGGGCGAAAACCCTGGACAAACGGACCAGGACTGTACTAAGCGAACGCGTACCGTGAGCTAGCGCACCGATGAAACCTCGGGATAGACGACCGTCTGCAGGTAGGGCGCGCCGTCCCCTGCGCGCCGCAAACTGGTGTCGACTTGGGGGCGCGGCGCGCAGGGGACGGCGCGCCCTACCGCCGAGGAGTGGTCCATTTTGGTGACTCATGTGTAAAGGGACCGGTTGGAGCCGTTGGTGGTTGGGGGTCTGCCTGGCCTGCGCCTTGGAGCCGGGTCGGGGTGCCGGCGGCGAACCGGCGCTGGAGGCCGAGCGGGTCTACGTGATCCGCAAGCACGACACGCTCTCCCGCATCGGCCGGGAGCACGGCGTGAGCGTGAAGGACCTAGCCAAGCACAACCGGATTTTACCCGCGGACAAGATTTACGAGGGCCAACGTTTACGGATCCCATCCGCACCCAAGCCAACCGAGGCCAAGGAGGGGGGATTGCCGGCCGAGGTGATCGCGGCGATCGACAAGGCGGAGGTCGTGGCGGGTCGCTGGCAGCACGTGGTGATCCATCACAGCGGCACCGAAAGCGGCACGCTGAAAGGGATCGACGAGTATCATCGGGATCGGCGGCGCATGGAGCACGGGCTGGCCTACCACTTCGTCGTGGGCAACGGCCACGGCATGCCCGACGGCGAGATCGCTGTGGGGACGCGGTGGACCGAGCAGTTGGATGGCGGGCACCTGGCCAGTGCCGAGCTAAACCAGGCGAGCCTGGGCATTTGTCTGATCGGCCATTTCGACCGGCAGAAACCCACGGCCCAACAGTGGGCGAGCCTCAAGGCGCTCCTGCGAGCTCTGTTGGCGCGTTGCCAACTCGAGCTCGAGGCGGTCAAGACCCACCAACAGATCAACCCCATTCATACGCGCTGCCCCGGCCGGCGGTTTGACACCAAGCTCTTGTTGCGCGAGCTCGAGGGGGACGGCGGCCCGGCCGGTCCTCCCGCCGCGCCTTAACGGGCGTCCAGGCAGCGCCGGACCGCCCGAGCCAACTCGGAGGGCTCGTAGGGTTTGGGGAGGTAATTGACGCCGACGACGAGGTCGTTGGCTTTGGCGTTCTCGACACTGTAACCGCTGGTGTAGAGCACCTTCAGCGAGGGCCGCTGCGCCTTGAGCCGCTGGGCGACCTCGCGCCCGGTCAGGCCGCCCGGCAACACCAGATCGGTCAGCAACAGATCGATCCGCGCGCTGTGCTCGGACCAGGTGTGCAGCGCGTCCCGTCCGTGGCGCGCCCCCAGCACCCGGTAGCCGTAGCGTTCCAGGCAAAGCCGCACCAACAACCGCAAGGCGTCGTCGTCTTCCACCACCAGCACCAGCTCGGATCCGCCTGGAATCGCCTTTGGCAGGGCGACCTCCTCGGCGACCTGGTGCTGGCCGGCAGGCGGCAGATAGACGTCGAGCGTGGTGCCCACGCCCACCAGGCTGTCCACCTCGATCCAGCCCTGGTGCTGTTGCACGATGCCGTAGACGGTCGCCAGGCCCAACCCCGTGCCCTTACCCACTTCTTTGGTGGTAAAGAACGGCTCGAAAATGTGGGGCAGCAAACCCGCGGCGATGCCGCAGCCGGTGTCCTGCACCCGCAACCGCACAAAGGCCCCAGCCCGGGCCCCCGACAAGCGCGCCGCCCGGTCGGCCTCGATGGTGCAGTTCTCGGTCTGGATGACCAACCGTCCGCCGCGAACCATGGCGTCGCGGGCGTTGACCGCCAGGTTCAACAACACCTGCTCGATCATGCCCACATCGGCCCAGACCGACGCCAGGTCCGCCGCGTACTTGCATTCGAGGTTCACGTCCTCGCCGATGATCCGCCGCAACATCTTGGTCAGGCCGCTGACCACTTCGTTGAGGTCCAGGCATTGCGGCCGCAGCGGCTGCTTGCGGCTGAAGGTCAATAACTGCCGCGTCAGGTTCGCCGCCCGGTCCACCGCCTTGCTCGCTTGCTCGAGCAAGTCGCGACTGTCCGCCGTCAAACCGGGCTGCATCCGCAGCAGCCCTAGGCTGCTGCCGATAATGGTGAGGATGTTGTTAAAGTCGTGAGCGACGCCACCCGCCAGTTGGCCAATGCCCTCCATCTTCTGCGCCTGCCGAACCTGCTCCTCCAACCGCTTCCGCTCCGTGATGTCTTGGACCGTGCCCACCATGCGTTGCGGTCGGCCATCGACCGAATCGTAGAACACCGCCGCGCGCTCGTAGACCATGCGCTGCGAACCGTCGGGCCGCACGATGCGATGCTCCAGCTCATAGGGTTGGCGGTCGAAGATGGCATCTTTGGCCGCCTGTTGGACCCGCTCGCGGTCGTCCGGATGCACCGCCAGGTAGAAACTGGCGCGCGTCAGGGGCGCCGCCTTGGGTTCGTAGCCGAAGATGCGGCAGACCTCGTCGCTCCAGCGCAGCGGGTTTTGGTCCAAGTCATCGAAGGACTTGAACTCGACGGCCCAACTGCCGAGCTGGGCGATGCGCTGCGCCGTGGCGAGGCTGGCTTCGCTGGCGCGCAGCGCCTCGCTGGCCCGTTGGCGGTCGATCCCCACAGCCATCATGTTAGCCACCGATTCGAGGGTGCTGAGCGCAATCGCCGACCACGGTTGCCGCCCGAAGAGGCTCAGCAGACCCACCGTCCGTCCCGTCACCACCAACGGGTAACCAGCATAGGCTACCAGCGCTTCGGTTTGCGCCCAATCCCGGCCTGGCAGGCGGGCCTCGCCCTCGAGCGGATTCGTCACCAAAACCCTCCCCTCCCGAGCGACCCGGCCCCAGCCGGCGTCGTCGAAGCGGAGTTGGTTTGGGATCGCGGCGGCCGGCGCCTCGAGCCCGGCACGGGCTTGCAGCGCGAGCGCTTCGGCGGCCTCGTCGAGGCTCCAAATGCCCACGGTCGCCGCGCCCAAGCGATGGACCATCGCCTCGGCACAACGCCGGAGCGCCTCCCGCAGATCCGCCGCGCTCGTGAGCGCCGCCCCCACTTCGGCGCCCAGGGCCGCCGCGCTCGAGCGTTCGAGGAGCGACTGATCGAACTGCTTGCGCTCGCTAATGTCGCGCGACACACCCAACGCCGCAGAGACGGTGCCCTGCGCATCCCGGAGTGGCGTCAACCAAGTGCCCAGCCACCGGCGACCGCTGGGGAAGGGGACCAGGCTCTCTGCGTACCGCGGCTCGCTCCGCTCGAGCACCGCGCGAATCGATTGCCATTGCTGGGCCCCAGTCTCCGGCGGGAACAGCTCGATCATCCGCCGCCCCACCAGCGCGGCGGACCGTTCACCAAACAGGCCCGCGCCGGCCTCGTTCACGTACTCGACGAGGCCGGCGCTGCTGATGATGAAGATGTAGTCCTGCGCCGCCTCCGCCAAAGCCCGGTAGCGCGCTTCTCCAGCCTCGGGCGCCAAGGCCCCCGGGGCCGGCGCACGGGGCTCCACCGCGGCCGACGCGGGTTGGGGCGGCGCCTCGCTCGGGGGGCCGGCAGTTAAGACCTCCGCCTCAGCCGATCTCTGTTCCCTCGTCTGCCCTCGAGCTGTGCTCATGCGCTTTGAGTCAATGGCTCGACGCATGCCGAGACCTCGGGCTAACCGTCGGGTTGCAGGGCACGAGCGACGCCTCCATGACCGCGCCTCCGGTTCAACGGTAGAGCGTCGGGTTCTGCCGCCAATCCTTCTGCCGATCGTGGCCGTACTCGGCCACGCGCGGCCGCCGTTCGCGCAAGCGGACGGACTCGATCCCGAGATAGTGGCCTTGGGACAAGGGATGCTTGCCAACGCACTCGAGTCGCAACGTGTACTCGCCCGGCTCGGGCCAGAAGTCCAGGAGGTGCTTTTCTTCATTCGCCACCTCGGCGTGGTACAGGTCGGTCGGCCCGCCCAGTTTGACCCCGTTCAGGAAGGCCTGGTAGCGGCCGAAGTCGTAGGACTTGGTCAGGTTCAGCAGGAGGCGGAGCGGTTCCTTGCGCTGGACTCGAAACGGGATCTCGACCCAGGCCCCCTCGGGGCCGGGAGCGCGGTAGAGCAGTTGCGGTCCTTCGTAGAGATCCAGTTGCTGCGGGACCGCTTCCCCCGCGCCGTGATGGGCCGCCCCGGCAAAGTCGCGCGCGTAGGCCACCACCCGCTCGAGGCTGGGCAAGCGGCGCTCGCGGGCGTTCGGGGCGCGCGCCCGGAAGGTGGGCGTGCCCGCCTGGTACCAGAACGCCACGCTGGCGAAATCGTCCTGGCGCTCGTTCCAACTGTTGCTCTTTTGCGCGGGGTTTTCGTCGGGAGAAATCCAACCGAAATGCTCGAGGGTGACGCGAATGCCGGTGTTGAACACGAGCGGATCGTGGAGGTGCCAACGGTAGGCGCTGGTGTGCCCCCCCACGATGCCCCACTGGTCGAAGTAAGGCGTCCCGAAGTACGGCGTGCTCGTCGTCTTCAGGCCCCAGGCCGACAAGAAGTAATCCTCAGTGCCGGTGCCCCAAATCGACGGCTTGCCCTCGCCATCGATGTAGATCTTCTCGTCGCCCTCGCCGAACCACGACGGGCTCCGGCTCCGCACGGCCAGCACCGTCCCCACATAGTGCCCTTTGCCCTCGGTTTCGAGCACCACATAGTCGTGGCCCGGCGCCACGGGATATTCCTGGCGGTACTGCGCATAGAAATAGGGCGTGGCTTCCGGCAGGCTGGGTAGCTCGATCCAATCGATGTTGTAGTACAGCAGGCCGATGGGCTTCGCGCTCTGGTTCTCGATCTCGATGCGGGCCGACTTCCGAAACGGCATCCGCCAGTAGCAGTTGTACGAATCCGCATCCTCGACCACCACGGGCAGGCTGATGACTTCGCTGCGCTTGCCAAAACAGTTCGCGAAAAAGTCCCCCACCGGCGCCTCGACCGCCGGCCGCTCGGCTCCGTCCCAGTACATCCGCAAGAGCATCTCCTGGTGGTTCGCCGAGCCCTGCGGCGCCCAAGCTTGGGGTTCCGGTCCGAGAAAAGTCAGCCAGATGTGCGTGATCACGCCGGGCCCGTCCTCCGCCATCAACACATGCGTTTCCCCAGGCGCAACGCGGTGGTTGTCCCAGTTGCTCGCCTCCTCGAGGTCGCCCTTCGGATCTGCCTTCGGATCCAACTTGCGCTCCGCTCCGCCCCGCCGCACCTCCCCCACGCGCATCGTCGAGGTCGCCCGCCGCGAACGGCCCTCGTGCGGTCGCGCCAAATCCTCCAACACCCCCGAAAAAGCCGTCGCGCACCCCAATAGGGAAAGTAACCAGAGCCTTTGCATGCGCCGATTAATGCCCAAGCCGCCAAGCGCGTAAACTGCAAAAAGGAGACCGCGCCAGCCATGGTCCCAGAGCCAGGATCGAGAACCGGAGTCGCCGAGGTTGCACCGTGGTCATGCGCCCCATTAAGCCGCCAGAGCGATCACCGCCGCAACTCTACAATGAACCCGCGGCGGTGGGCTAGCCGCCCTGCCGGCGGCGCGCCCGACGCCCGGCGAGCAGTAGCAAGCCGCTCGCCAGCAGCGCGGCGGGCGCGGGCTCAGGCACCAACCGAAAGGACTGCAGCCCAGCCAGACTGGCCGGCGGTAGACGGCAGGTTCAACCGTCCCCACCCGTCCAGACCAAGAAGAGGTTGGACGTCCCGACCCGGCGCCCGGCCTGGAGAGCGGCCTCGTACGTGAGCGTCCCGCTGGCTTCCCAGGCGTGGACCTGAACAAACGCCATGTTCCCCATCGCCACGCCCATGATCGGTTGCCGGCCGCCGCTGAAGTAACCATCCGCGGCAAACGGTGTGGGCGAACTCACCGGGCGCAAGCTCTCGGGGGTCGGCCCGCCGTACAATTGGGCCAGGAACCCGGCGCCTGCCAGCGGCGTGCCATCGTAATCGGTCACCGGCGCATCCAGTTGAACCGTTCGGTCGTAGTTGCTGAAGAGCACGGTGCCTTGTGCGAAAGCTCCCGCCACCAGCGCGACGCCAAGCCACGCGCAAACGACCGCACTTGCACAATGGGCCGATCTGCCGACTCCCCGCGCCCCTCGATCGCTCGAGGCCGATCCTACCAGGCACAACACCGTGTTCATGAGCCTGCCCACATCCTACGACAAATCAGCGAGCCAGAGCAAGGATCAAGGTCAGCGTGAACGCCAGGCTCCTCACCGAGGCGGAGCGCGGACGGCCACGTCCGCCCCGTGTCGACGACCCCTTGCCGCTAGGGCGCGCGGAGGACTGCGCGCCCTGCCGCCGACTTGTGGTCCGTCGCGCTGACACAAGCTTAAGCCGGCGCTAACGGTTCGCCTGCGGGATTGCCGGCGGGCGGCGGACCGCGTAGCCTGGCGCCTCGTTCAACCACACTACAGAACACCGAACCCGGATCAACGTGAGCACCAAACCAACGCAGACTCCTTGGGCGCCGCCGCCCCGCGGTTCGCGAGGCGCGGCCGGCGCAGCGAAGTCGACACGCAAGACCGCGTTTCTCCTCCTGGCTTGTCTCGTCGGAGGACACGCCGCCCAAGAACCTGCAGCGGTCGATTCGCCGCCGGCGAACCTCGCGCTGGTGGCCGTGGCGTCGACGTCTTATGTCTCCGGCCACGAAACACTCGCGGCGCTGAACGACGGGGTCACCCCACGGAACTCGAATGACCAACGCCACGGCGCCTACGGCAACTGGCCCCAGACCGGCACGCACTGGGTGCAGTACGATTGGAGCCAACTGATCGCCACCGACCGCATCGAGGTCTACTGGTTCGACGATGCGCGCGGGGTGCGACTGCCCCGGGCCTGTCGGCTGAAGTCTTGGGACGGTCAGGCCTTCGTCCCAGTCCTCCAAGCCAGCGGTTTGGGGCTGGCGCCAAACCAGTTCAACCTCACCACCTTCCCGGAAGTGACCACCTCGCGCCTCCGTCTGGAGTTCGACTCGGACGGGCAGAACT
Organism: Verrucomicrobiota bacterium; assembly: GCA_016871715.1. Taxonomy (GTDB): domain Bacteria; phylum Verrucomicrobiota; class Verrucomicrobiia; order Limisphaerales; family J093; genus VHCO01. The sequence continues at coordinate 32,997 of VHCO01000004.1, read as the reverse complement.
CGACCGGCCTGCTCGAGTGGCGCGTCTGCGACTCGGGCAACTCGCCCGACTTCCCGCCGACCGTGACGGCCGGCGCGGACCGGATCGTGCTGCAGGGCGGCAAGACGTTCCTGGCTGGGCAGGTCAAAACGCTCAAGCCCGCCGCCGCAGGGACTGGCGTCGAGTGGAGCAAGGAAAGCGGGCCCGGCCCGGTTCGGTTCGACTCCGCCGCGCAAGCCCAGACCACCGCCAGCTTTGCGGACTTGGGCGACTACACGCTGCGGTTCACGGCGCAGGCCGGTGCGCTCAGCGCCTCGGACACGCTGCGCGTGCGGGTGCAGGCGCCGCCTTCGGGCCAGTGCCTCGAGCCGATCCACACGCGGCACTTCAAGGTGGACAGTCGGTTGTGGAGCAGCCGGCTCAAGGCGCTCATGGTGGCGTGGATCCCGCATTGCATCGCCAAGATCTCCGACCCCGAGCTGAGGGAAGGGGGCATCAACAACTTCCTCGAGGCGGCGCATCAGTTGGCGGGCCGACCGCACGGGCGGCACCGGGGCTACGTGTTTGCCAATGCCTGGGTGTATAACACGATCGAGGCCATCTGCCTGGCGCTCATGATCGATCCGCAAGGCGATCCCGAGATCGGCCAGGCGCAGCAACAAATGAAGGCGACCCTCGAAGACTGGATCCCGAAGGTGCTCGCCGCTCAGGAACCGGACGGGTACCTGCAGACCGCTTTCACGCTGGATGAACGCAAGGAGCGGTGGTCGCCCCGCCTCCGCGGAGATCACGAGGGTTACGTGGCCGGCTACCTCTTGGAAGCGGCCATAGCCCATCATCTGCTGACCGAGGGCCGCGATGTGCGGCTCTACCGCGCAGCTCGGCGATTGGCGGACTGCTGGTGCGACCACATCGGTCCCGCGCCCAAGCAGCCCTGGTACGATGGCCACCAAGCCATGGAAATGGCCCTGGTCCGCTTCGGCCGGTACGTGGGCGAGGTCGAAGGAGCCGGCCAGGGGCGCAAGTATCTCGAGTTGGCGAAGTTTCTGTTGGACTGCCGCGACGACGGCAGTGAATACGATCAGAGCCATGTGCCGGCGATCCAGCAATACACCGCCGTGGGCCACGCCGTGCGCGCTGCCTACTCCTACGCCGCTATGGCCGATGTCGTCCTCGAGTTTGGCGATCGAGACTACGGCAGTGCCGTGCAATCGATCTGGGACAACCTGGTTCACCGCAAGTACTACGTCACCGGCGGGATTGGCAGCGGCGAAACCTCGGAAGGCTTCGGGCCGGATTATTCGCTCCGCCATAACGCTTACTGCGAGTCGTGCTCGAGCTGCGGTTTGGTCTTCTTCCAGCATCGCCTGAACCGGTGGCACCGAGACGCTCGCTATGCCGACCTGTACGAGGAAACCCTCTACAACGCCTTGCTAGGTTCGGTGGACCTGGCGGGCAAGAACTTCTATTACCAAAACCCGCTCGACGGGAATCGGCCGCGGTACGACTGGCACGGTTGCCCCTGCTGCGTGGGCAACATCCCCCGCACCCTGTTAAGCTTGCCCACCTGGATGTACCTAAAAAGCCCGGACACCATCTACGTGAACCTCTTCATCGGCAGCACGGTTACCGTGCCAAATGTGGCCGGCACCGACGTGCAGATCGTCCAACGCACCGACTATCCCTGGAGCGGCAACGTCACCCTCACCATCCAACCGGCGCAACCCACGCGCTTCACGGTCAAGGTGCGCGTGCCGGATCGGGACGTGAGCGACTTGTACACCGGCACGCCGAGCGCTGACGGCCTCGATACGCTGGCGGTCAACAGGCGCATCGCGCCGCCGATCGTCGAGCGCGGCTACGCCATCCTCACCCGCACCTGGCAGCCAGGCGACACCATCGAGATCGCCCTGCCCTTACCGATCCAACGCGTCCGCACCAGCGATCGGGTAGCAGCCAACCGGGATCGCGTGGCCCTGCGCTACGGTCCCCTGCTCTATAACCTCGAGAGCGTGGATCAGGACCTCGAGGGCATCCTCGACCCCGCGTCGGCCTTGTCCACCCAATGGCGGCCGGACTTGCTCGATGGGGTGGCGGCGATCCAAGGCGCCTTTGCCGATGGCGCGCCGTTGTTGGCCATCCCCAACTACGCCCGGCTCAACCGCGGCGGACGCTCGTTGGTCTGGATTCGGGAACGTTGATCGGGGGCCAACCGCCGGTTGACAGGTCGTGCGCGCGGGCGTTTGTTACTCAGGCGACGACTATGAACTACAGCCTCCCGGTAGGGCGAGGCTCCTGCCGAGCCACAGCGTCCCAGGCCGTTTCACCTTATGGGTCGGCTCGGCAGGAGCCTCGCCCTACCCTGAAAAGACTCTTCGACCCCGCGGAAAACCGCAGGAGCGTCGCCCTGCCCGAAGAGGACGCTTCAATCAGGCTCTAAACCGCAGACCTCATCAGCCATGCAACGAACCAACGCCACCACCCGAACCGTCCCCCGGTGTCCGGGGCGCACGCTATCCCGGCGCGATTTTCTCAAGTACACTGCGGCTACGGCCGGCCTGACACTCGGCGCAACGGCGCCGCCAGCCCTGCCGGGTGAGGCGCTCGCCCAACGCCCACCCCGCGCGCCCACCGCCCTGGGGCTGTGCCAGCGCTATGAGTACGCCGAGGTGCGGCGTGTGCTAGGTCGGATGTTGGACGAATTGGGAGACGTCCGCCGGTTGGTCAAGAACCGACATGTCACCTTGAAGCTCAACCTGGTGAATACTTCGGAGGAAGACTTGTCCGGGTTGCCCGTCTGGCTGACGGTCACGGTGCATCCGGTAGTGGCGCTGGCGTTGGGCAGTCTGCTGGCGGACTACGGGGCCCGGCAGATCGTGTTTTGCGATCAGTTGCCGTTTCGCGCGCTCGACGCGCAGGCCTTCGCCGGGTACGGCTTCCAACGCGCCGACTTCGACCAGGCCACCCAGGGCCGCGCCCGTTTCGAGAACACGCGCAATCGGGGGCGGCACAAGGATTACGCGCTGGTCAAGGTCCCCGGGGCGCCTGAGCTTGCGTCGAGTTGGGAGGTCAACCGGACCTATGTGGACACGGACGTCCTGGTGTCGTTGGCGAAGCTCAAGAGTCATGTGTCCGGGGGCATTACCGGCGGCATGAAGAATCTGTTCGGCGTCCCGCCCAGCAGCCTGTATGGCGACGACCTCGAGGATCGCCCAGACGAAAACGCCAGCGGTTACCGCAGCAACACCATGCACGCGTGCTCGCGTCTGCCGCTGACGTCCGTCCCCAGTTTCACCGGCAAATCCGTCCCGGGCGACCACGGTTACAATGTGCCGCGGTTCATCGTGGACTTAAACGCGGCGTTTCCCGTTCACCTGGTGGTGATTGACGGCATCAGCACCATCCAGACCGCCGAAGGTTGGTGGCTCGGGTCGATGGTCTCCGTGACCCGGCCCGGCCTGCTCTTGGCCGGGCGCAACGCCGTCTGTACCGACGCCGTGGCGGCAGCGGTCATGGGGTTCGATCCGGACGCGGCCGATCGGACGTGGCCGTTTGCCAACGGGACCAACCACCTCGCCTTGGCGCGCCGCAAAAACTTGGGCGAAAACCGCCTCGCCCACATCGAGGTGACCGGGCTGGACCTCGAGTCTGCCCGGTTCCAGTTCCAGCCCACCTTCCGCAGGAACGCTGCCTAACTCCCATGCCGATCCCCACCAACGAGCTCACCGGAACCAGAGTCTGGCACACCGCCGGCGGCGACAACTTCCGCCGCGGCTCGAGCGCGGTCGCGGTGGCAGCCCCGATCGCCGGGCCGCCGCGACATAGACTGCCGGCGCAAGGGGCCGTGCAGGCCGCGGTGGTCTTTGACGAGACGGGCAATGCTTTTGTGGCCGATTTGGCAGGCGCGGTCCAAGCGTTCACGGCCGCCGGCCAGTTGCGCTGGCGGGTTCAGCTCGAGGGCGGGATCTCGGCGACGCCGGCGGTTCACCCAGCGGAGCCGTGGCTACTGGTCGGCACCCATGCCGGCTGGGTCTACGCGCTGGATACCGGCACAGGAACCACCCGCTGGCGCACCGCTATCCCCACGACCAGCGACCCGCGGATCTTGTCGGATCTGCTCTGCCTGCCCCAAGCGAACCTCGTCGTGCTCAGCAGTTGGGGTGGCAAGTTCCACGCCCTCGATTGCCGCACCGGCCAAACCCGCACGACCTGGGACGCGGGGTTCTCGCCGCAGGCCGCCGCCGCCGCCGATGCGCGCGGCACGATCTACTGCCTGCGGGCCGTGGCGAAGCGCGGTGTCGAGTTCGTGCGCGTGACCTCGAGCGGCGAAGCCACCGTGTTGCACACGCGCCCCGAAGGCCCGCGGGGGGCGCGCCGCACACTGGTCGCCGCGGCCCCTGTGCTGGACGAGACTCGCGGGGTCGCCTACCTGGTCATGAACGCAGACAAGGACGCCCTCCTGCAGGCCTGGTCCTTCGCCTCCGGCCAAATGATCTGGAGCCGATCCTTTGACTGCGCCATTCACGCGACTCCGGCGGTGCGCCGTACCGGCGAGTTGGTAGTCGCCGATCTGGCGGGCACGGTCCATTGCCTGCGGCCGGACGACGGGTCAACTCGCGGCCGGTATGTCTCGGGGTGCGAGTATCTGCTGGCTGGCGCGGTCAGCGAGCAAGGCGGGACGGCTTACGTTGCCGATCCGCTGGGCCAACTGCACGCCGTCGACGAACAGGGAGCCGGAAAGATCCTGTTCGCGGCCGAGCGCTCCCTTCAAGCGCGTCCTTCGTTCAACCCCGACGGCAACCTCTACGTGCCAGCATCGAACCGGACCGTGTACGTCTTCGTGCCCGCGCCCCACCCTGGCTGACGCATCGAGTTCCCGCCGGGCACTGTGCGCCCGCGCAGATCGGCCGAGAGGTCGTTGGTTCGCGTACCGCCGGTTTTCTGACCGGCACAGGGGCCAAGACGCCGGCAGCATCAGCAAGCTTGTTCCGAGCACAGCGATACCCCACACTCAACGTCCATGAAATCACTGGCACGATCTCTACTGGTGGCTTGGGTGGCAGGCGTAGCGGGGGGCAGCGGCCTAACCAGCGACGCAAACCTCCTGCCGAATGGCTCGTTCGAGGAAGCGGATGGCGGGCGTCCGCGCGGTTGGCGACAGGAGCGCTGGGCCGGAGAGGGCACGTTCAGCCACGCGGAGGTGGGTCGCAGCGGCGGGCGGAGCGTGCGATTGGCGTCGGAGCGCGGGGCCGACGTGGGTTGGACGACGACCGTGCCGGTGGACTCGTTTGCGCGCTACCGGCTATCCGGCTGGATCAAGACGGAGAACGTGAAGGTCATCGATGCGCGCGGAGCGCTTTTGAATGTGCACAATCTGCAGCCGGTCGCCACGCGACCGGTCACGGGCACGACGGACTGGACACGGGTGGAGGTCGAGTTCGATGTCGACGACCAGACCACAGTGCAGGTGAATTGCTTGTTGGGGGGCTGGGGCATGGCCACGGGTCAGGCTTGGTTTGACGATGTCCAACTCGAGAAGCTCAGCCTGCGAGAGGTACCCGCGCCGAGCATTGCGATCGACGCCGGGCGCGTGGGGGAACGGCTTTCGCCCCACATTTACAGTCAGTTCATCGAGCATCTGGGCCGCTGCATTTACGGCGGGATATGGGCGGAGATGCTCGAGGATCGGAAATTCTATTTTCCCATTACCGCCGAGTATCGCCCGTACCGTTCGCTGCAAAACTCCGCCTTCCCGGTGGTGGGCGCGTCGCCTTGGCAGGTTCTTGGGGTGCCGGAGCAAGTGACCATGAGCTTGGAACGACCGTTTGTGGGTCGGCACACGCCCCGCGTGGGGGCGGGGTCGGGGCTGAAGCAGCACGATTTGGGGGTGAGCGCGGGCAAGGACTACGTGGGTTATGCCTGGTTGCGATCGGCCGGAGTCGAGGCTGGGCAGGTCGAGGTGGCGTTGAGCTGGGGTGACGGGGAGGCGGCGCGCCAAGTGGTGAAGCTGGAAGGGATTGGCCCCGAATACCGCCGGTTTCCGTTTCGGTTCACGGCAGGCGGGACGACGGATCGGGCCGCGCTCGGGCTAGAGGTTCGCGCTGGGACGGTCTGGGTGGGGACAGTCTCGCTGATGCCGGCTGACCACGTCGAGGGGATGCGGGCCGACACGCTGGCTTTACTGAAGGAGCTCGCCGCGCCGATCTATCGTTGGCCGGGAGGCAATTTCGTCAGTGGCTATGACTGGCGCGACGGGGTCGGCGATCGGGATCGTCGGCCGCCGCGCACGAATCCGGCCTGGACGGGCGTCGAGCACAACGACTTTGGCCTGCACGAGTTCATTCGGTTTTGCGAGTTGGTGGGGGCCGAGCCGTGGGTGACGGTGAACACGGGTTTTGGGGATGCCTACTCCGCGGCGGCCGAGCTCGAGTACTGCAACGGAGCGCCGGAGACGCATTATGGGACCTGGCGCGCGCGGAACGGGCAGGCGCAACCCTTTGGGGTGAAGTACTGGGGGATTGGCAACGAGATGTTCGGCTCATGGCAGCTCGGCTACATGTCGTTGAACCATTACGTGCTCAAGCAGAACTGGGTGGTCGACAAGATGCGCGAGGTCGACCCGCAGATCGTCTGCATCGCGTCGGGCAACGCGGGCGCGTGGAGCACGGGTCTGCTGCGGCACTGCTCGGAGCACATGGATTTCATCGCGGAGCATTTCTATTGTCAGGAGCGGCCCGGCATCATGGCGCACCTGCGGCAGATCCCAGACAACATCCGGCGCAAGGCGGAGTTTCACCGTCAAGCTCGGCAGGACTTGGCTGAACTCAAGGGCAAGGACATTCGAGTGGCCATGACCGAATGGAATTACTGGTACGGGCCGCACGCGTTCGGCGAGCTGGGCACGCGGTATTTCCTCAAGGACGCTCTCGGGATTGCGGCGGGGGTGCACGAGTTCGCGCGGCAAAGCGACATCATGGCTTCGGCCTTCTACGCGCAAACGGTCAACGTGATTGGGTGCATCAAGACCAGCCGCCGGAACGCTGCGTTCGAGACGACCGGGTTGGTGTTGAAGCTCTATCGCCATCGTTTTGGGGAGCTCCCGGTGGCGACGGAGAGCCGGGGTTTGATCGATGCGCAGGCCGCCTGGAGTGCCGACCGCAAGACGCTCACGCTAGGGGTGGTCAACGCGTCGCTGGAGGCAATCGAGATCCCCCTGACGCTGCGCGGCGCCCGGTTGGCCGGGACCGGCACGCGCTGGGAGATCGCCGGCAGCGATCCGAAGGCCTACAACGATCCGGACCAACCGGCGCGGGTGGTCATCGCAGAAGGCGCGGTGAGTGGCTTGACGGACCGCGTGACGGTCGCCCCGTGCAGCGTGACGCTGTTTGCGTTCGAGGTGGAATAGGCCGGTCGAGCCAACGGGGCGCACCATGCGCATATTGATTGTCGAAGACGAAGTCAAGACGGCGGCGTACCTGCGCAAGGGGCTCTCGGAAAGCGGTTTTGTGGTGGACACCGCGGGGCGTGGCGATGACGGGCTGCACTTGGCTCTGACGCAAGACTACGACTTGGTGGTGTTGGACGTGGGGTTGCCGGGCTGCGATGGGTGGACGATCCTTCGCTCGTTACGTCAGGCAGGCCGAGAGAGCCCGGTCCTGTTCCTGACCGCGCGCGACAGCGTGCCGGATCGAGTGAAAGGCCTCGAGTCGGGCGCCGACGACTACCTGGTCAAACCGTTCGCCTTTTCCGAGTTGTTGGCCCGGGTGCGGACGCTGCTGCGCCGCAACTCTGGCCGGGGGCCGGGGCCGCTGCAGGTGGGGGACCTGGAACTGGACGTGACGCGCCACCGGGCAGTGCGGGGTGGGCAACGCTTGGATCTGACGCCTAAGGAGTTCGCGTTGTTGTCGTTGCTGGTACGGCGGCAGGGGGAGGTGTTATCGCGCACGCTGATTGCGGAGCAGGTATGGGACATGCATTTCGACAGCGACACCAATGTGGTGGACGTCGCGGTGCGGCGCTTGCGCGGGAAGGTGGACGATCCCTTTCCGGCCAAGCTGATCCACACCGTTCGCGGCCTGGGTTATGTCCTCGAGGAGCGCTGAGCGGGCCGGACCTGGACCTGGACCTGGGCCGGTGGCGGTGGCTGGTGCGACGCGGGCCTGGTCGCTCACGCGGCGGCTCACGGTGCTCTATGTGGCGACGACGGCGGCCTTGTCGTTGCCAGCGGCCGGCTATTTGTACTGGGTGCTCGAGCGCAATCTGGACGCGCGCGACCACGCGCTACTGGCCAGCAAGGTGCAGGTGTTACGGCTGCTGTTACGCGACCATCCACAAAAGACCGAGCTGTTGGCCAACGAGGTGGAGCATGAAGCCTCCGAGAGCCCGCTTCGATACTTCCTGCGGGTCCTGGACGAGCGGACGGGGCAGGTGCTCGAAACCCCGGGGATGAACGAACGGCTGCCGGTCGACCGATTCCCGGCCGCCCAAGCCGCGAGCGACGAGGCGCCTAACCGCGCGGTGCCGGAGGCGGTGCATCACGGGACCTTTCTGTTACTGTCCGTGCGGGCACCGCTGGGGCGAGGTCCCGAGACACGGGTGTTGCAGACGGCCCTGGACATCTCGACCGACCTGGCCTTGTTGGCGGATTATCGGCGCCGATTGTTGGTGGTGCTCGGGGTGGGGTTGGGGCTGGCGGCGGCGGCGGGCGCCTGGGCGGCTCGGACGGGTGTGCGCCCGCTGACAGACATCACCCGCCAGGCGCAGCAGGTGCGGGCCAGCCATCTCTATGAGCGGATTGGGGGCGCGCACTGGCCGTCGGAACTGGCGGATCTGGTGGCCGCCTTCAACGCGATGCTGGACCGGTTGGAGGACTCGTTCACGCGTTTGTCGCAGTTCTCCGGCGATTTAGCGCACGCGTTGCGGACACCCATCAACAATTTGCGCGGCGAAGCCGAGGTGGCGCTGGCACGGAGCCGCACGCCGGTCGAGTACCAACAGGTGCTGGCCTCCAGCCTCGAGGAGTTCCAACGGCTCTCCCGCATGATCGAGGACTTGTTGTTCATGGCCCGGGCCGACAATCCGAAAGCGGCGATTCAACGGGTCCGTTTCGATGCGCGGGCGCAACTCGAGGCCGTGCGTGAGTTTTACTCGGCGCTTGCGGCCGAACGAGGGGTGGCAGTCAGTTGCGCTGGGGAAGCGTGGGTGGAAGGCGACGCGATGTTGTTCCGCCGGGCGGTGAGCAACCTGCTCGGCAACGCCCTCCGGTACACGCCGGCCCAGGGACAGATCCAGCTCGAAGTGTGTGCGCATGCCGACCAGGCTGTCGAGTTGACCGTCCGCGACAACGGCACCGGGATCCCGGCGGAGCATCTGTCGAAGGTCTTTGACCGGTTTTACCGCGTGGACCATGCGGATGCCCGGCACCCGGGCGGGGCGGGGTTGGGGTTGGCGATCGTGCAATCGATCATGCGCTTGCACGGAGGCAGCGCCCGGGTCACGAGCCGCGAGGGCCAGGGCACGACCTTCACGCTCAGTTTTCCAGGGCCGTCCGCACCCGCGCCGAACCGGCAGATGACGAAACTGTAATCTGCCGGTCATGATCCTGACGGGTGAGCGAAGGCAAGGTTGAGGTGTGAACCTAGGCGGCGCACTCGTCCAACCGGCACAGGCCAAGCTCCTGGTCCGCAATCGGGCCGCGGGCAGTTTGCCAGGCGTCCGAGTGTGCGTGCGTGCCCAAACAGACTCCCAAACCCCAACCCTCGATTGACCTATGATTGTCTCCTCTACAACGCGTAGACTGCTGACGCTGTGCGCCTTAGGCGCATGGCTGCTGAACGCCTCGGGCACGGTTCAAGCCGCCGACCCGACCCTGTCCGTCGCGCGCGATCCCACGGGGGCCAAGATTACCTGGGACGCGACCGACGGCCGGGATTACGTGCTCGAGGCCTCGAACGACTTCCAGACCTGGGTCCAAGTCAACCAGAGTGTGGTGAAGGAAGGCACCCTGCATCGGGTGTTCGTGCCGGCCACAGCGGCGAAGAATTTCTATCGCCTGGTCAATGACGGGCAGCGCCGGCAGGCGGCCTATGTGGGCACGGCCGCCTGCAAGACATGCCACCCGACCGTCTCCGGCCAGTTCAACGACAGCGGACACGGTTACAAGCTGGTCAAGGTCAACGGCGCACCCCCCAAGTACTTTTCGGCGCAGCAGGTGAATGTGCCCAACACGCCGGCGGGTTGGACGTGGAACGACGTGAGCTGGGTCATCGGCGGCGCGTGGTACAAGGCGCGATTCGTCGACCAGAACGGCTACGTGGTCACAGGGCCCAATGTGCAGTACAACAACGCCACCCAAGGGTGGGTCGGGTACGAAACCTCCGTGCCGTTGGGGACCAAGCCCTACGACTGCGGGGCGTGCCACACGACGGGTTGGGTGCCAGTCAGCCAAGGCGGGGTGCGCCACGACGGTTTGCCGGGTATGGCCGGGTCGTTTGCCGAACCGGGCGTCCAGTGCGAGGCCTGTCATGGTCCCGGCGGCCGACATGTCGTTTCGCTCTCGAAGAACGATATCAAGAGGGATACCAGCTCAGCCCTGTGCGGCTCGTGCCATGTCCGCGGCGCCAAGGAAACGATTCCTGCCAGCGGCGGCTTCATCCGGCACCACGAATCGTACAACGAGTTCCTCTCCTCGAAGCACGCCGGTCTGAGTTGCGTGAGCTGCCACAACCCGCATGTGAGTGCACGGCGCGGTTTACCGAATGCCATGGTCAAAGACTGCACCGATTGCCACAGCCCGACGCGGTACGCGAACGACCCGCATAGCGCCTTCACGGACTGCACCACGTGCCACATGCCCTACGCCACCCGGACGGCCGTCTCCGTCAACAAATACGTCGGCGACATCCGCACGCACATCTTTAAGATCAATACCGCGGCCGACGGCCAGATGTTCACGCCCGACGGCGCGTTTGCCAACGGCAACACCGGTGTCACCCTCGGCTACGTTTGTTACCAATGCCACAAAGACGCCGACGGCGTCGGGGGCTCCGAAGGCAAGCTCACTCTGCAGCAACTCTCGAATCGGGCGCGCGGTTTCCACAACTGAGTCGGTTCCGTTGGACGACGTTCGGGTAGTGTGAGTGAATGGCCGGGCGGTGCGCCGCCCGGCTTTTTTTATGTTACCCACGAGTCACCGAGTTGGACGACCCGTCCGCAGCAGGTGACGCTATCCTCTGCGCACCGCAAACCGTCGTGAATACAGGCCAGCGCGGCCCGCACAGGACGACGCGCCCTGCCTGCAAACGGTCATTCCTCCCAACCTCTGATCCATATGAGCCAGAACACAGTGGCGCCCACCGTTGGGTCCGGCTTCTCACCGAACCGCGTGCCCGGCTACGATCTGCTGGGGTGGCGACCCGTGCGGGCGCTGGTGACCTGGGCCGGCTTTCCCGGGACGTTGCAGGCGCTGATGCTGGTCGCTTTCGTCCTGCTCGCCTTGCTCGGGTGGGGGAAGTTCACGCCGGAGGGCGTCAACGCCAAGCTTTATGCCAAAGCCAACTTGGTGAACCTGGCGATTTGGGGGCTCTGGTGGCCGGCGATGATTTGGCTGACGGTGCTGGTGGGCCGGGCTTGGTGCATGGTTTGCCCGCTGGAATGGGTCTCGAGTCGAGCGGAAAGTCTCGGTGCGAAACTCGGCTGGCGCCAAGCCCCACTGCCCACCTGGCTGGCGCGCGGCAGCCTGGCGATCGCCCTGTTCGCCGCCCTGCAGATGTTGGTGCCGGCGGTTCAGATTCACCGGGTGCCTCACTATACCTCGATGTTTCTGTGGGCGGCACTGGCCTTGGCGTTGGTGGCGGGTTGGCTCTACCGCGACCGCGCGTTCTGCCGGGGCTTCTGTCCGGTCGCCCTGCTGCTGAGCGCGTACGGGCGGGGAGGCATGCTCGCCGTCCGGCCCGCGGGCGGCGGGGCTGAATCCCAGTGCCGCGCTCCGAATGCCCGGACCTGCCGTTCACTGCTTAACCCGGCGCGGTTGAATTCGAGCCAGGACTGTCTGGTGTGCGGTGGGTGTCTGAAGGCCGATCCCTCGGGCGCGATGCAGTTGGTGGTGCGCACCCCGTTTGCGCGAGCGGACACGCGTGAGCCGATGGCCTCGTGGCCCCTGACATTATTCGTGATGATCGTGTCCGGTTTTGTGACCTATGAGCTGTGCGGTGTATGGAAGGCGGCTGAACCGGTCTTTGCGTACGTCCCGGACCAGGTCGTCCAGGCTTTGAGCGCGGGCGCGGCGGCCGGCTGGGTGAAGGGGCTATGGACCATCGTAGTGGTGCCGCTGGCGCTGTGGCTGGTGCTGGGATTGGTCGGGCGCGGCGTAGGAGCAGGCCGATCGTTGGGCGAGACTTGGCGTAAGCTGGCGTTGCCTATAGCCGTTGTGGTGGCGGCGGGGCACATGGCCAAGGCACTCGAGAAGTTCACTTCGTGGGTTGGCTTTCTGCCCTATGCGTGGGCGGAACCGGCGGGGGTGCAGACGGTGCTGGGGATGACCGCCAAGAGCATTCCTCAGCCGGGCGCCTGGTTGAGCCTGGAGACGCTCTCGGCGATCGCGCTGGGATTGGTGGCCACAGGCACGCTGTTGGCATTCCGGGAAGCACGGCTGGCCGATCCAATGAGGGGCCGCCGGCGTGCAGTCCCCATCGCGTTGCTGGGCGGTTTCTACCTGTTCCTGGTGTTCGGGTGGGGCGGTTGGCTTTGATCGTGACGCGACCGCGGCACACGCTCCCCGTCCCAGGGACTACTCGATGGTTCCTGGGCCGGACGCGCGCACTTGGTAGAAAGCTGAGCTTGCCCCCGGATTCGGATCGGTGAGGAAGACGGCGGCCTCCTCGACGCGCACGCTCGCGTCAAGGACCGGCACCCAGAGAACCGGGGCGAGTTGAGCGGTTCGCCACAAGGAGTAGCTGACATCGGAGAGGGCGTTGGCCTCGAGGGTCAGCGCGCCCGCTTGCAGGACCGCCCCCGAGACGGCCAGGAACGGCTGGGCCGGCGCATTGACCCCGAGCAACTGCCCCCATTCAGCGAAGGTCTTACCGGTGAAATCATCGAGGGCGTTGAAGCGGTTCAGTTCCGCTTCGATGGTGGCGCGCAGGGCGGGGCTGCCCAACTCGGCGAACCGGGCAAAGACACGCTGCACGTTAGCCACCAGCTCCTGATGGATCCCGAACTCGTCAGCGCGGCCATCCAGGAAAGCACGGACGGCAGGTCGAAAATCGGTGAGCATACCGTAGCTCTCGAGGAGCAGCGCCGGATCACGCAGCACAACTTGGCTCAACTCGGCCCGGTGATTCTCGAACAAGTCCCGGAGGCGTGTGCCCGCGGTCGACTGGCCGAGCCAAGTGCGGAGGGCATAGAAATCCGCCAAGGACAGCCCGCTCGCTGCCGGGAGGGTGGGGCTTGCGCGCTGCGCGGCGCGGGTCGCCTGGCCCCCCGGGGACCTGGCGAGGGTCAACGAGAACAGGATCTCCCCCACCGGACAGTCCGCAGTGGTGCGCGGCGGATTGACATTCAGCACCGTGAGCTGCGCGGTAGCCGTCAAGCCGGCGCAACCGACGCCGAAGGTCACGACGCTCTGCGATGAGCCGTCGGGCAAGGGCATGGTGGCGGCGGTGACGCCCGTCTTGCTGCGCAAGATCAACTCGCTACCGCGCAACTCGCTCTCCCAGTTGACGGTGTCATCCTCTTGGGTGTTCGCGATGGTGGTGCGCCCAACGGAAACGGACTGGCAACGAACATCCGCCGCGGGGACCGAAGTGCCATCGGCCAACCGCCATCGGACCTCGAACGGCAAGGACTCAAGCGGGCGGAGCACGGCGTTGTAACGGATGTAGGCCGGCGGCATCAAGACCAGGCCGATGACCGTCTGGAACTGGACCGTGCGCGTCGCACGCAACGTGAGCTGAGCGGAGAGGACCAACTCGACGTGGACTTGTCGGTCGGAGACGGGCGCCTGCAGATCGTTGCGGAGGTAACCGTACTCGAGGCGCCGGAGCACGAGGGCCACGTCGCGACGGGTGGCCTGCGGGTAGAACACCACCGCGAGATCGGGCGCACTGGTGACCGAGCCGACCGGCACACCGGAGACCGAGATGACGTTGTCGCTCAGGGTCAGGCTCTCCGATCCGATCGCGAACGGGTTCACCCGCAGTTGGTCCAGCTCGGTCTGGGGTTCGACCCAGACCCGGAGCCGAGTGAACTGTTGGTCGCGAGGCACGGCAAGCACCGGGTTCGCGTCGATGCGGACCGGGGCGTTGACATACCTCAGGGGAGCGCTCTTGATCCGCAGCGTGGGCCCGTCGCTAGCCGTCAGGTCGTTCACCTGCGTGCGGAAGACGCCAACCCTCCCGTCCGGCAGCGTTCCCGCGAACGCCACTTGGCCATAGTCGTTAAGCAAGCGCGGCCGGCCGTCGGACCCTCCGCTCGGCGGGCCTGTCTCGGACCGGCCGACAAACTGTTGCACGGCGACGATTTGGTCCTCGGAGTCGGGCAGGCCGATGCCGTCGTGCGCGACGAGCCGGAGCCGGTCCTCGAGGTCGCTCACCCAGAGACCGGTGCGAGCGGGACCGAACCCGGTCGAGGCGAGCCCGAAGAACGCGAGTTGTCCCTGGGCGTTGAGGCCCCACTCATGGATCTCGTTGATGAGCCAGCCCCCGGGAGCAAGGTGCCACGCATCGGCGCCGGCCCGCACCATGAGCTTGGGCTGGCCTGCGTCCCAGCGATAGAGCCGCGTCGAAAGCGCCAAGTTAGGCGGTGCCTCGCGCACCCGGGCCAACACCACAACTTGGCCAGCCTCGTTGATCGCCACTTGACGAAACTCCTCGTAAGTACCATCCGGCTGGCCATCGGCTCCCGGAGCCGCCCCACCGCTCCGCACTAATAACCGAAGTGCGGCGGGTGTTCCCACCAACACGCTTTCGGCCTGCTGTCCTCCCTCGAGCCAGGAGCCGACCACCACGACTTGGCCCGCAGCGTTCACGTCCAGGCTCCGCATGGCTCGCCAGGTCCCGGTACCGGCGAGGGTGGGCACGGGCAGGTGCCCACCGGCAATCATCCGCACCCGATCGGGTGGGCCGACCCAGAGACCGGGCACGGAGAGTTCGCCGCTCCCCGATCCGCCGCTCAGTTGCCCCACAAAAGCGAGGATGCCCGATGGTGCCGAGGCCAAAGCGAACTGCCGGGCCGAAGTGAGTATCGAACCGCCAGCCAAGCCGGGCGCCGGCGCTTCGAACGTCGCCACCCGCACGGCCCCGCGCGTGTCGTCGACGCTCCAAACACTCTCGGGACTGGCGCCCAAGGGATCGTCGGGGCGGAAGGTTCGCGCCAGAAACAGGGCTTGGGGCGGACCGGAACTCCGGAAGATGGGGCCCTCGAGGCGATGGGGCACAGCCGACAGGTCGGAGAAGACGGTGCCCCCAGCCGCACCCGGCACAGGAGCGCCCGAGTGTGCCAGGTCACGCCACTGACCGCCCCACCGGGCCAAGAGCGCTTCGAGCACCAGGCCACCGCTCTCCAGGGTGATCTCACCGAGATCGTTCAACGCCAGGTGAGCCAAGTGTTCAAAGCTCACGCCGCCTAGGCCTGGCACCACCTCGCCACCGCGCGCCAACAACTCCAACCGATCTTCTCGAGCCAAAAACGCCCCGCGCCCGCCCCCAGGCACAGGCTCGACCGCCGCCAAGAAGCCAACCTCGCCCTGCCCATTGATCGCCGGGGTCGAGAACTCCGTACGGCCGATGACCTCGCCCGGCCGGTCCGGCACAGGCTGCCCCGAAATCGCCAAGGTCCGAGCGGTGATCGCCCCCCAAGTCGACCACGGCCCGCCCCCACACACCAACCCCACCAGCGCCACCCAGACCAGACGGGACCAACCAGAGATGCACGCGCGCGTCCCCGCCCAATGTCGAGACTGGCCCAATCGTTTCGTGCTCGGGCACCCGAGATCCATTGCGCACACAACAGGCCGACCGCGCGCCAACCTGGATGCCAACCGGCTTGCTGGGCGGGACTGGTTTCTCATCGGCTGATCCTTCGGGTTGGCTGGGTTGACGGCTGAACTGCGGTGAATTTGCCGCGCTAAAGCTCGGTACGCAAGCAACTAATCGGCAGGTCGGCCGCCTCCCTTAAGGCGGAATCGCAGGCCCAGGACGGTTGTCTAGCCCATTGACACCGTGCGCGGTGCTCGAGGAAACTTCGTGTGCTGCGTGGGCTCGGGACAACCGGGCCGATCAACTCTTCGGGCAGCGGCTCGGACCGTACTGATGAGACCTCGGGGCGGACGAACATTTTCGGGTAGGGCGCGCAGTCCGCTGCGCGCCGCCAACCGTTGTGGACACGGGAACCCACGGCGCGCAGAGGACTGCGCGCCCTACCGCCGATGCGTAGTCCATCATGGCGACGCATGAGTGGCTCGGCCGCCTCACCTAAGGCTCCCCCAGCGGGAAGCCCGCGCCTCAAGCTTTGCTTCTATCAAGCATGCCTCGGGGTCTGCTGACTCGAACCTGGCTGCCGGTAGCCGCCGCATGCCTGCTGAGCTCGGGGTGGGCAGCCGAGGTGACGCCCGTCGCTGAACCGCAAGGGCAACCGTGGCGTCGCCACTCGATTGCGACGGGGCTTGATGGCGCGGATGGCGCGCGCTTAGGGGATGCGAACGGGGACGGTTTGGCCGACATCGCCACGGGCTGGGAGGAATCGGGCGTGGCGGCCGTCTACCTGAATCCTGGGCCGGAACGAGCGCGCCTGCCGTGGCCCAGTCTGGTGTTGCCCCGTGCGCCCGCGGTTGAAGATGTGGTGTTGACCGATTTGGATGGGGACGGGGCGGTGGACCTGGTGAGCTGCAGCGAAGGGGCAACACGGGCCGTCACGGTCCACTGGGCGCCTGGTTCGCGGGCCGAGTACACCCGTGAGGATGCGTGGGTTTCCGCGTCGTTCCCTCGAGCGCAAGGCGAGCCATGGATGTTCTGCCTCCCACTGGCTATCGGGCGCGGACCCGGGCGCGATCTGGTCATCGGGTCCAAGAATCAAGGCGCCAGTGTGAGTTGGCTCGAAGCCCCAGCTACCCCCCGTCGACTCGACTTATGGCAGCGTCACCGCCTTTCGGAGGCGGGTTGGGTGATGTCGCTTTTGGCCCGGGACATGGATGGCGATGGGGACCTGGACGTGCTGCTGTCGGATCGGCGCGGGCCGTTGCGCGGGGTGCGCTGGCTCGAGCGCCCATCGGCGGACGCAGCGTTGAGCGCTCCCTGGCGTAGCCACTGGGTGGGTGGCGCCGGACGCGAGGCGATGTTCCTGGACACGGGCGACCTGGATGGAGACGGGCTCGAGGATGTCGTGGTGGCGTTGGCAGAGCGGACCTGTTTGGTACTGCGCCGGCTGGACCGCTCGGGCACTCAGTGGTCGACGCATCCGCTCGGCATACCAGCGTGGGCAGGCACAGGCAAGGCCGTGAGCCTGGGTGACCTCGACCTGGACGGGCGCTTGGACATGGCGGTAACGTGTGAACATGCCGGAGGGGAGCGGCGGGGCGTCTTTTGGTGGTCGGGCGGAGGGGGTTTTCTGAGCGGGGCGCCCCCGGCCCGGGACATCAGCGGGGCAGCCGGGGTGAAGTTCGATCTTGCCCCGCTGCTCGACGTGGATGCGGACGGCGACCTGGACGCGATCACGACCGAAGAGGCCGAGCCCATGGGCGCCTCCGGACACGGACTGGGGGTCCTCTGGTACGAGAACCCCACGCGGTAACCTGCCGCGAACCCACCGCGGCCGACGGGTCCCGAATCCTCAGCGAGGTGCTTGGGGGCTGCCATCGCGAGTGAAACCCGACGAACTCCTTGTGGGGCGCGGGTCGTCAGACCGGCTTGGAGGAGGTGACCATCCGCGCTCCGCCTCGCTAAGCATTCGGGACGGGCGCGTCGAGTTTCGATTCTTGACTCCGAGGCGACGCAGTCCATTCTCGCCGTAATGCTTGCAGCAGTTGGCCAAGTCCGGTGGGTGGCTGAGCTTGACTGCGCTGTCGGACGAGGCAACTCGGCCGCGGCCAAGCAACCTCGACAACCGCTTGCCGGGAATCTGTGGGCCCGCTGGTGTGAGCAGCAAGGACAAACCGCCGCTTCCCGCGGCTAACGCGAAACACACAATGAAACATAGGTTCCTCTGGCCCAGCGCGCTGGCGCTGGCGATCACCTCGGGCTCGGCCAAGAACACGTACCGCATCCTCGGGAGCACGGACGCCTCGAGTTGGCAGACCGTCGTCGAGGATATCCCAGGCAAAGACGGCCTGGTTGAACGCACGCTGGATGTGTCGGCCGGACCGCAAGCCCTATTCCTGACGGTCGGGGCCATACCTTAGCGCTCCGGGTCATGGGGGCGAGGAGTCGTTCAGCGGGCTTCTGGGAAGCCCGCTTCGGCCTCCATGAACGTGGGACGACCGCGCCGCGCGAGTGCGTGGCGGGTCTCGCCACGTTCATGACCATGGCCTATATCATCTTCGTCAATCCCGCCATCCTCGCTGGGTGCGGCATGCCCAAACCGGCGGTGGTGGCGGCGACGTGTCTGGCGGCGGCGGTGCCGACGCTGCTGATGGGGTGGTGGGCGAACTATCCGTTCGCATTAGCCAGCGGCATGGGGCTCAACGCTGCCGTCGCCGTGGCCGCCCTGCAACCGGGGATGACCTGGCAGACGCTGATGGGGGTGATCGTGGTCGAAGGCGCCTTGGTGACGTTGCTGGTCTTGTCGGGCGCGCGCGAGCACATCATGCGCGCGATCCCCCTCAACCTGAAGCGGGCGATTGGCGTCGGCATTGGCCTGTTGATCGCCTTCTTGGGCCTGCAACACATGGGTTGGGTCGTCAAGGACCCTGGCGGCGGCCTCCTGGCCCAGGGCAGCTTCAACGCCAAGCCGACGTTGGTCGCTTCGGCCGGACTCGTGTTACTGATGGCTCTGCTGGCCTACCGGGTCCGCGGCGCAATTCTCATCGGAATCCTCGGTACAGCGTCCCTAGCTTGGGCGGCCGATCTCATCAGCCCCGCCACCGAGCGACTGGTCCAATGGCCTGGGCAGTGGCTGGCCTGGCCCGACTTCAGCACGTTCGGCCAGGCGGATGTGCTGGGTGCCCTCCAACCGGCCTTGGCCGGCCTGGTCTTCGCCTTCTTGATCACGGACTTCTTCGACACCATGGGCACGGTGATTGGCGTCGGAGGCCAAGGCGGCTTCCTCGATGCCCAAGGTGGGCTGCCCCGACTCGACCGGGTCCTGCTGGTCGATTCGCTGGCCGCCGTCTGGGGCGGTGTCTGTGGCGCCAGTTCCGCGACGACCTACATCGAAAGCGCCGCGGGCGTGAGCGAAGGTGGGCGCACGGGTCTGGTGTCCCTGGTCGTGGCGGGTTTGTTCGCGGCGTCGATGTTCCTGGCCCCTGCCGTCGGGGCCGTGCCGGCCGTGGCGACGGCCCCCGCCCTATTGGTGGTCGGGTTCCTGATGATCAGGGTCGTGGGCGAGATGGACCTCGCCTCGGCCGACGAGGGGATGCCGGCCTTCTTGACCCTGCTGGTGATGCCGCTGACGCTGAGCATCTCGCGGGGGATCGGGGTAGGCTTTCTGGCTTGGGTGCTGGTCAAGCTCCTACGCGGGCGGGCGCGGGACGTCTCACCCTGGCTTTATGCCATTGCCGCCTTGTTCGCCCTGAGCTTCGGGCTGGGCACCGGCTAGCCCCATGCGCGCCGTCGTCCAACGCGTCGCTCAGGCGTCGGTCACGATCGCCGGCCAAGTCCGCGCCCGCATCGGGCTGGGTCTGCTGGTCCTGGCCGGCATCGAGGAAGCGGACAACGCGGAGGACGTCGCCTGGCTGTGCGGCAAACTCGTTCGACTGCGGATCTTCAACGACCCGGCTGGCCTCATGAATCTCTCCGTGCAAGACGTGGGCGGCGAGGTCTTGGTGGTCAGCCAGTTTACCCTCTTCGCCAGCACGAAGAAGGGCAATCGCCCCTCCTACAGCCGGGCAGCCAAGCCGCAGACCGCGATCCCCCTGTACGAAGCCTTCGTGCGCCAGCTCGCCGCCGAACTCGGCCGCCCGATCCAGACCGGCGAGTTCGGCGCGGATATGAAGGTGGCTCTCCTCAACGACGGACCGGTTACCCTCGCGATCGACACGCGCAACCGCGAATAAGATTTTGGCTGCCGCCGCGGCTGTGCTACGTTCGGCATCGAACCGATTAACACGAAGCAGAAACGAATCCTATGACCATGACTCGTCGACAAGCCCTGCAACAAGTCACCATCGCCACCGCACTGGGCGCCTCGGGCGCGCTCGGGCGGTTACGCGCTCAGCCGGCGCCGCCGCCACCGCCGCCAGCGGCTCCCGCGGGGCCGTTTCAGTTGCCGCCCTTGCCGTACGCGTTCGATGCGCTCGAACCGCACCTGGACGCCCAAACGATGCAAATCCACCACGACCGGCACCATGCGGGCTACGTGCGCAACCTGAATGTGGCGGTGGCGGGTCAACCCGCGCTAGCAGATCGAACGGTCGAGGATCTACTGAAAGACCTGGCGCGGTTGCCGGAGGCGGTGCGGACGGCGGTGCGCAATCATGGCGGTGGCCATGCCAATCATTCGCTGTTCTGGGAGATCATGAAGAAGAACGGCGGCGGCCAACCGAGCGGCGACCTGGCCAAGGCCATCGCCCGCCAATTCAGCAGTTTCGACTCCTTCCAACAGGAGTTCTCCAAAGCGGCCGGGGGCGTTTTCGGCAGCGGATGGGCCTGGTTGACCGTCGAGGGAAAGAACCTGCGGATCGAAACGACGCCCAACCAGGATTCACCGCTGTCGCAGGGGCGCGTGCCGATTCTGGGGCTGGACGTGTGGGAGCATGCCTATTACCTGAAGTACCAGAATCGCCGAGCGGACTACATCGCAGCGTTCTACAACGCGCTCGACTGGAGTGCCGTCGCCGCGCGCTACCGGGTCGCCACCGCGTAACCCCGAGGCTATTCCCCAACCGGCTCGAGGGACTCCGCCAGGGGCGTGGCGTGCCGCCATTTGCGCCTCAGGCAGTCCATGGCGTCGCTGAAGACGGTGTACACCACCGGAATGATCACGAGC
The DNA here is from genome assembly GCA_016871715.1 of Verrucomicrobiota bacterium. Taxonomy (GTDB): domain Bacteria; phylum Verrucomicrobiota; class Verrucomicrobiia; order Limisphaerales; family J093; genus VHCO01. Next base: position 11,883 of record VHCO01000004.1, on the reverse strand, counting down.
GTGAGAAAGGTGCTCGTGATCAGGCCGCCCACCACGGCGATGCCCATGGGCCGCCGGCTTTCCGCGCCCGCCCCAAAGCCGATGGCGATAGGCAAGATGCCGGCTAGGGTCGAGAACGCGGTCATGAGGATCGGACGCAGCCGGACTTGCCCGGCCTCGAGCATGGCGTCGTGGGCGGTGGCGCCGCGGGCGCGGGCTTGGTTGGCAAACTCGACCAAAAGGATCGAGTTCTTGGTGACTAGACCGAGCAACAGGACCAAGCCAATCTGACTGAACAGGTTTAAGTTCATCGCGGGAATCGCGGGCAGCAACCCGACTTTGCCGCCGGCGTCCAGCAGCCAGAGCAGGCCAAAGGCGCCCAACCCCGCCAGGGGCACCGCGAGCATCACGGTGAAGGGATGGACCAGGCTCTCGAACTGAGACGCCAACACCATGTACACAATCACCAAGGCCAACAAAAACACCCACCAGATCTCCCGGCCGGCATCGATGAAGTCCCGCGATTCGCCGGACCAGGCATAGAGAAAACCGGGGGGCAACTCGGCCGGCAACAACGCCTCGACCCGCGCCATCGCGGTGCCGAGGGGAACGCCGACGGGCGTGGCGGAGAGGGTGGCGCTGCGCAGCCGGCTGTAGTGCTCGATGGCGCTGGGCGCGGCGCCTTCACGATACGTGACCACATTGCTCAGTTGGATCAACTCGCCCCGGTCGTTGCGGACATAGAGCCGGTCCAAGCTCTGCGGCGTGAGCCGCGAGGAACGCTCGAGTTGGGCGATCACGTCGTATTCTTTCCCCTCGACCTTGATGCGGCTGAGGTCCATGCCGCCGAACAGGATCTGGAGCGTGCGCGCGATGTCCTCGATCGACACCCTCAAGGCGGCCGCGCGATCCCGATCGATGCGCAGGCGCAGCTCCGGCTTGTTGACCTCGAACGACGACCGGACGTTCTGGAACAGCGGCGCCCCGGTGACGTTGGTCATCAGCCGCATGCGGTGGCCTACCGCAGTGGCCGTCGCGTTCAGGGCGTCGAGGTCCTGGCTCTGCAGCACGAGCTGAAACGGCGCGCCGAAACTGCGCCCAATGGCCTTCTGCGCCTGAATGATGGCCAGCGCACCCTCCACACCCCCCAGGAACTTCGTGCGCAACCCGCCGGGCGCTTCCACAATCTCGCGGTAACTGCGGGTTCGGTCTTCTTTGAACGTGACAAAGGCCACGCCGAAATTCGCCCGGCCTGGCCCCCCGAAACCCGGGGCGACGATGGCCGCGTAGGTTTGCGTCTCCGGTACTCCCTGGATGAAGCCCTCGACCTTCCGGAGCATGCGATCGGTGTATTCGCTGGTGGCACCTTCGGGCGTCATCACCAGAGCGAACATGCGGCCCTTGTCCTCTTCCGGCATGAACTCGCGTTCGAGGTGGAGCCCCAGCCACACGGTCAGCCCGAGAATCGCCAGCCCCAGCGACAACAGCAACGCCCGCTGCCGCAAGGCCCAGCGCAATGTCCGGCCGTAGCCGCGATTGATCGCTTGAAAGCCGCGGTCGAAGGCGAGGAACAATCGACCGTGGCGCTCTTTGTCGACCGGCTTGAGGATGCGCGCCGCCATCATGGGCGAGAGCGAGAGCGCCACAAAAGCCGACACGACCACCGAACCGGCCAAGGCAAAGGCGAACTCGACGAACAACTGGCCGGTGGTCGTTTGCTGGAAGGCCAGCGGGATGAACACGGCGACCAGCGAGAAGGTGATGGCAAGGATGGCGAAGGCGATTTCGTCCATGGCCTTGAAAGCGGCCGGCAGCGGGCGCATGCCTTCCTCGATGTGCCGGTAGATGTTCTCGAGCACCACAATGGCATCGTCCACCACAATCCCAATCGCCAACACGAAGGCCAGCATGGTGAGGATGTTCACCGAGTACCCCATGAAATAAAGCACGGCAAACGTGGCGACGATCGATACCGGGATCGCCACCGCCGGTATGATCGTCGAACGCAAGTTCCGCAGGAAGACGAAGATCACCAGCACCACCAACACAAACGCAATGGCCAAAGTGAGCCAGACCTCGTGGATCGCCTTCTCGACAAAGACCGATTCGTCATAGCCGATGGCGGTCTCGATCCCGGGCGGCAACGTAAGCCGAATCGCCGCTAACTCCGCCTTCACCGCCCGCGCCACCTCGATGGTGTTGGCCTTGGACTGCTTGACCACGCCCAGGAACACCGCCGGCCGACCGTTCGAGCGCGCCACCGTGCGCATGTCCTCGGCGCCGTCCCGGGCCTGGCCGACGTCCCGCAGCCGCACCAAGCGCGTGCCCACGTTGCGAATGACCAGGGCGTCGTACTCGGCGGGCGTCTGCAATTCGCCGCGCGTGAAGATCGTCAGCTCGCGTTCGAGGTTCTCGACCCGGCCGCTGGGCAACTGGACATTCTGTTCCCGCAGGGCCCGGGCCACATCCAACACCGTCACGCCGTGCGCCGCCATCCGATCCGAATCCAACCACAACCGCATGGCATAGCGTTTCTCGCCCCCGATCATCACCGAGGACACACCCTCGATCGTCTGAAGGCGGTTCTTGATCTGGCGTTCCGCCAGCGTGGTCAGCTCCAACGGACTGTACCGTTCGCTGTTGAAGGCGATCCAGAGAACCGGGTTCGCGTCCGCATCCTGCTTCGCCACGATGGGCTCGCGAATGTTCTCCGGCAACCGGCCCCGCACGCGCGATACGCGGTCGCGCACGTCCTGCGCCGCAACGTCCACGTCGCGGGATAGGTTGAACTCGACCGTGATCGTGCTGACCTGCTCCCGGCTCTGGCTGGTCAGGGTCTTGATCCCCTCGATGTTGTTGATCGCCTCCTCCAGCCGCTCGGTCACCTCCGTCTCGATCACCTCCGCACTCGCCCCAGGATAGACCGTCGACACGCTCACGATCGGCGGATCGATGTCCGGCAGCTCGCGCACCGGCAACCGCGTCAGGCTGATCAGGCCGAAAAGAATGAGCCCCAAGCTCATCATCGTGGTCAGTACCGGCCGCTGAATGCTGATGCGCGGCAGAATCATGGCACCCGCACTCGACCCTGGCCTCCCCACCGCCGTCGATCCCGCGCTCTCATCTCTAGCTCCTCGGTCCTATCTCCTGCGCCGGGGCGCCTGCCCCAGCGGCTCCGCTGCTCGCTCCCGCACCCGGCACCCCTGGGCCCGGCGGAGGGTCCGTCGAGACTTTCGCGCCGGGCACGACCTTCTGCGTGCCCTCGACCACCACCCGCTCGCCCGCCTGGAGCCCGCCCACGATCTCAGCCAGCCCCGGCAACCGCAGCCCCACCTGCACCGGGCGGAGGACCGCGACTTGATTGCTGTCGACGACAAATACCCGCGCCTGGTCGCCATCGTACAACACCGCAATCTCGGGAATCACAATCGCGCGGTCCCGTAACGTGAGGGTAAGGTCCAGGTTGGCGAACATACCAGGCTTCAACTCCCGGTTCGGGTTGGGGATGCGCGCCTTCACGAGCGCCTTGCGGGTCTCGGCGTCCAGTTGCGCCGCCACAAAATAAACCTCGCCACTAAACGTCCGCTCCGGAAAAGCCGCCACGCGGATGGCGATCGTCTGCCCGACGGCCACCTGGCTGAGAAACCGCTCGGGGACGTAGAACTCGACTTTGACCGGGTCCAGGTCCACGAGGCTGGTCAGGACCGTGTTGCGGCTGATGACCTGACCGGGGCTGATGTTGCGGGCGCCGACCGTACCGGCAAACGGGGCGTAGATGCGCGCGTCCTTCAACTGCCGCTTCATCAGCTCGACCGAGGCGCGGTTGCGCGCGAAGGTCGCCGCCACCTGATCGAACTCCTGCTGGGAAATCAGCTTCTCCTGGAACAACTGCTGGCTGCGCGCGAACGTGGCCTCGCCCAGTCTGAAACTGGCCTCCGCCTCAGCAAGCACAGCCGCCGGCTTCGTTTCGTCCAACCGCACCAGCAACTGCCCCGCGACCACGTCCTGGCCCTCCAGGAACGGGATCTCCTCGACCAAACCGTCCGTCTCGGACTTGACGTCCACCGCTTCGTTGGCCGCCACCGTGCCGATCAGCGTGATCGTCTCCGCCACCGGCTGCGGGATCGCCTCGGCCGTAACCACCGGAGTCGCCATGCCGCCGGGGCCCCGACCGCCCACCCCGGTCTCGGGCGGCCGGCAACCGGTCGAGCCGAGTGACAGGATCACGAGGAGCGCAAGCAATAGACAGGTCGGTTTCATCACGATTCGCAGCCATCGAACGCGGGCAGAATTGACGCGCCGGGTCCTACCCGGCCACCCGGCATACGCGCCTCACCCACAAGACCATCCGGCGGGACTGGCAATCCGAGCAGCTCAGCACGTTCCCGACCGTAAGTTCGACCTCCCACCCCGTCAACGCCTTTGTCGCCCACTTGCATCCCCCGCCTCTCTCCTCCGCCTTGGTCGCCCTCCTCTGTCCTTCATCCCCGCGCTCGCACGCGCGCGTCCGGCAGGTCACCGCCGCCGCTCACCGCAGCACCGTGGCGGGGAACTCGGCCCGCAAGCACAGTCCGCGCCGCCACCCTCACCTCACCGTGGCCGACTCCCGCTCGCCCTCAGCGGTCCGCGCCAGGCGCCACGCCTGGCGCAGTTGCCGTTCCGGTTCGCGCCAGCTTGCTTTGGCGAACGCCATAACCGAAGTAGATGACCATGCCGAGGGCGAACCAGATCAGCAGCCGTTCCCAAGTGCGCCACGGCAACGAAGCCATCAAGTAAAGCGCCGACAGCGCGCCCGCGGGAGCGACGAACCAGATCGCCGGCACGCGGAATGCCGCCTTGAGTTCCGGGTGGCGCACCCGCAAGACCAGGATGCCCACGGAGACAATCACGAAGGCCAGCAACGTCCCAATCGAGCACAGGCTGCCCGCCTCGCGCACGGTGAATACCGCGGAAAAGAACGCCACCAACACGCCGGTCGCGATCGAGGTCAGCCACGGCGTGCGGAAGCGCGGGTGAACGTTCTGGATGAAGGGAGGGAGCAGCCCATCCCGAGACATCGCGAAGAAGACGCGCGACTGGCCGTACAGCATGACGAGAATCACCGAGGAAAGTCCAGCGATCGCTCCCAGTTTGATCAACGCCGCCATCCACCCTAGGCCCGCCCGGTCCGCCGCCAAGGCGATCGGGTCGGGCACGTCCAAATCCCGGTACGGCACCACCCCTGTGGCGATCGCCGCCACCGCAATGTACAGCACCGTGCACACCAGCAGCGAGCCGATGATCCCAATCGGCAGATCCCGCTTCGGATTCTTCGTCTCCTGCGCCGCCGTGCTCACGGCGTCAAACCCGATGTAGGCAAAGAACACAATCCCCGCCCCCGTCATCACCCCCGTCCAACCAAAATGCCCCGCCGTGCCCGCGTTGGGCGGGATGAACGGCTGCCAGTTCGCCGCCTGGATCGCGTGCGCCGCCCCAAAGATAAACAGTAGCACCACCGCCACCTTGATGAACACGATCACGTTGTTGAAGTTGGCCGATTCCTTGATGCCCAGCACCAGCAGCGTGGTCACGACGAAAATGATGAACACCGCCGGCAGATTGAACAACGCCGTGACCGTCGTCCCGTCCGCCAACGTCACCACCGTCCCCCGCGCCGCCGATAACTCGGCCGGGATATAGATCCCCGCGGCATTGAGAAACGACACCACATAGCCCGACCACCCAATCGCCACCGTCACCGCGCCGACCGCGTACTCGAGGATCAGGTCCCATCCAATCACCCAGGCCAGCAACTCCCCCAGCGTCGCGTAACCGTACGTATAGGCGCTGCCCGAGACCGGCACCAGCGAGGCAAACTCGCTGTAGCACAGCGCCGCAAACACCGACGCCAAACCCGCCAAGACAAACGACAACACCACCGCGGGTCCGGCGTTCTGCGCTGCCACGGTGCCCGTGAGCACAAAGATTCCAGTGCCAATAATGGCCCCAATCCCCAACAGCGTCAGATTGAGCGCGCCCAGCGCGCGGTGCAACCGCTGGTCGCTCTGGGCCTCGGCTTGCAGCTCGAGGACGTTCTTTCGGCGAAACAGATTCATGGGCGCGCTGAAATCTACCCGGGCCTAGGAGACAGTCCCGAGGTCGGTTTTTGGCTTGGCTTAATGAGCTAGCCTCAATCGGAAGTCAAGCAAACGTCCTGACCCAAACCCGGCCCACCCCGCCGCCACACCCCCGCGGCCGCTCCCCGCCGCGTCAGGGTCCCCCAGACCCCACTGCTTGACCTCCCTCCGTGCCCGGGACTCCCCCGCCCCCGCGCCGCCGCCCGCGCCAGAGCCAATAGACGGGTATCCCCGTGAGCACGATGAACAGGCCGGGCCAAGTGTTGCCTCGGGTCTTGGGTGAGATCAACAAGTCCAGCGCCACTAAACTGGCCACCACGACGTAAACGGCCGGCACCACCGGGTAACCCCAGGCACGGTACGGCCGCTCGGCGCCCGGACGCTTCCGCCGCAGCACGAAGATGCCCACGATGGTCATCACGTAGAAGATCAGCACCGCGAAGATCACGTAATCCAGCAGGTCACCGTACGTCCCTGACACCGTGAGCAGACACGCCCACAGACACTGCCACACCAAACCGTTGCGCGGCACGCCCGCCGCGTTCAGACGCCCGGTCGACGCGAAAAATAAACCGTCCTGCGCCATCGCATAATAAACCCGTGCCCCGGCCAGAATCATGCCGTTGAGACAACCGAACGTGGAAATCATGATGAGCACCGCCATGAGACCCGCCGCCCCAGGGCCGAACATGACCTCCGCCGCCGCCGTCCCCACGCGGTCGTTGGTCGGGAAACGCATCCCGCGCTCGAGGGACGTGGCGCCCTCAGGCGCGCCCGCCAGCGGCAGCGTCACCAAATACGCAATGTTCGCCAGGAAATACAGCAGACAAACCAGGCCCACGCCCCACAACAAACTCAGCGGCAGGTTCCGCTTCGGATCCTTCACTTCACCCGCAGTAAAGGTCACGTTGTTCCAAGCGTCCGCCGAGAAGAGCGAGCCCACCATGGCCGTGCCCAGCGCCATCGCCAAACCCCACCCCGCCAGCGGCACCACCTCGGGCACGCTCGACCCCTTGGGCAGCGTCGTGAACGCCGCGCTCCACCAATCGCCGAAGTTGGCTTGTAAGGCCGTCGCATTCGCCCCGACAATCAACCCCACCACCACCAGGCCAGCCACCGCGGCGATCTTTGCCAGCGTAAAAACGTTCTGCACCCGTTTGCCCGTGCGCAACCCCGTCGAGTTGGACCAACTCAGCAGCCCTAACACCCCAATCGCCACCAACGTCGTCGGCGACAACGAAAAACGGCCCAGCTCGAAGAACTTGTGGCTCTCGGAGATCGGCGGCACCAGCACGCCCAAGAACCGCGCAAAGGCCACCGCGACTGCCGCCACCGTCCCGGTCTGGATCACCAAGAACAACGTCCAGCCGTACAGGAATCCCCAAAGCGGACTGTACGCCTCCCGCAAATAGACATATTGGCCCCCCGCCCGGGGCATCATGGCTGCCAACTCGCCGTAGCTCAGCGCCGCAATCACCGTCAACACACCCGTCACCAACCAGACCACCAACAGCCAACCCGCCGAACCGAGCTGTCGCGCCATGTCGGCCGACACAATGAAAATCCCCGAGCCGATCATCGACCCCGCCACGATCATCGTCGCGTCGAGCAGGCCCAAACCTCGCACCAGTTTCGGCCCGTTCGAGTTCGGCGTGCCGCTCATGGGCTGACTCAACTTCCAGACTTACCGTGCCGTGGGAGTCGCCAAACGGCTCCGGCGCGCCCCATACCAAAAATAGACGACCAAACCGGCCGCCAACCACAGGCCGAACCGCCGCCAAGTCACGCCCGGCAATTCGAACATCAAGTAACCGCAACAAAGAATCGCGCCCAACGGCACCCAGGGCACCAGCGGCGTCCGAAACGGCCGCGGCCGGCCAGGGTCCAGGCGCCGCAGCACCAAGATCCCGACGGCGACGAGGATGAAGGCGAAGAGCGTGCCGATGTTGGTCAGTTCGACCATCTCGTTGATGTTCGTGATTCCGGAGAACAACGCCACAAACACCCCCGTCAGGATCGTCGTGACGTGCGGCGTGCGAAACCGCCGGTGCACCCGCGCCGCCCAAGCCGGCAGCAACCCGTCCCGCGCCATCGCGAAGAAGATGCGCGGTTGGCCGAGCTGGAAGGCGATCAGGACCGAGGTCGTGGCAAACAGCGCGCCCACCGAGACGATCCCAGCCACCCAGTTGAGGTCCAGCGCGGCAAAAACCGCCGCCAGCGGCTCCGCATTCCCGAGCGTGTCCCACCGGGCCAAACCGGTGAGCACCACCGCCACCGCCACATAGATCAACGTGCAAATCGCTAAGCTGCCCAGGATGCTCAGCGGCATGTCCCGCTGCGGGTGCCGCGCCTCCTCCGCCGCCGTCGAGACCGCATCGAAACCGATATACGCGAAGAAAATGATCGCCGCCGCACTCGAGATGCCCCGCAGTCCGTTCGGCGCGAACAGCGTCCAGTTCTCCGGCTTCACGTAAAACACTCCCACCACCAAGAAAAATAGAATCGCCCCCAGCTTCACCACCACCATCGCCGTGTTGAACCGGGCGCTCTCCCGAATCCCAATCACCAACACCCACGTAATCAGCGCCACAATCAACATCGCCGGCACATTCAGAATCAACGGCACCCCCAACCAGCGCGGCGCCGCCCCGTGCGCCGCCGCATCCCGCACCACCGTCGTGCTCAGTGCCCCCCAATCCCCGCCCGCAGCCTGAGTCTGCGCCACCAGCGCAGCCGCCTGGCTCGCGGACCGGTAATCGGTACCCAACCAGGCCGGCAACTCGAGGCCAAACCCGCGCAGCAACTCCTGGAAATAGGCCGACCACGAAATCGCCACCGCCACGTTGCCCACGGCGTACTCGAGAATCAGGTCCCACCCGATGATCCACGCCACCAACTCGCCCAGCGTGGCGTAAGCATAGGTGTAGGCCGACCCGGACACCGGCGCCATCGCTGCGAACTCGGCGTAACAAAGGGCCGCAAACCCGCACGCCACAGCTACCAAAATGAACGAGATCGCCAACGCCGGACCCGCCCCCACATGCTCGGACCCGCCTGCCGCAGCCGTCCCCACGCTCGAAAAAATGCCCGCCCCAACAATCGCCCCAATCCCCAACGCCGTCAGTTGTACCGGTCCCAGACTGCGCCGCAACTGCAATTCCGGCCGCTCCGTCTCGCTCAGCAAACGATCCAACGGTTTGCGCCGCAACCAACGCGCCAGCCCGGCCAAGGACGACGCACTGGGCTGGGGCGGGTTCGGCATACGTCAGCGGCCACCGCTCCGATCGAACACAGAAGCTGTACACATAACGTTCCAGCGCGGCTATCGGTAGCGTCCTGAGTTAGCTTCACGGAGCGCGGTCGGGCGACGACAAAGCCTCGCGGGGCGCTGACGGCTTGGCTTCGACCTTCGCTCGGGTGAACGAAGGCAACCGAATCGAGAACAACACGACTCCCTCGGCCCGGCCCGTCACAGGATCGATCGCTAAGTTCTCGGTCCCATCGCCGTACTCGGCCGGGGCGAAGGGGTTGAACATCTGCAGGGGTTGTTTGGCCCGAAACAGCTTGCCCAACAGGCCGCCTGCCTTCCGGTCCCCCGCGGGAACTGGCCTGGGCGCCTCGAGCACAGTTGCCCCAGTGCCAGGACGAGCAGGCCCAAGCGTGGACCGTCGCCCGATCGCAGCCGATTCGACCGCCAGCTCCCCGACGTCCGGCGCGGTCAACCCTGCTCCCCCGTCCTCACGCCACAGCTCCGCCTCTGCCCTCACACCTTGCTCGCCCTCAGCCGCGTGGGAGCCAGCCGCACTTGCCGTCGGAGCCGCGCGCACGGACGCCGGTTGCGCGCTGCGGTCGACCGGGGCTTGGGCGTGTACCGCCTCGCCCACCCACCCACAAGCAAACACGAGAAGCCCTAGAATCTGTGACTGCGTCTTCATGGCGATGGTAATCCACTAGCCTGCGCGGCTTGGCTACGCTCAGCCAAGGCCAGGGCACTGTCAACCCCGGGCTTTCGCACGCTGAGCCTACGTACGCCTCCGCCATCCTCCGCCACCACCAGCAAGTTGCCGCCAACCCGCTCCCCTGGTCCCGAGACGCACGGCGGGCCATCGGCTGGCGGCCCGACGTCAACCCTCGGTCCCGGCGCGCACCGTCCAGGGTTCAGCCGCCAATGCGGTACAGGTGAGTCCGACTGCGGAGGATGAGCGACTGGCCGGTGACCGCGGGAGAGGCCATGAAGCCGTCGCCCAACTGGTTTTCCGCCAGCTTCCGAAACTCCCGGCCCGCGCTGATCGCCGTCGTCTTGCCTTCCTCGCTGAAGAAGTAGATGCGCCCCGCAACGGCCAAAGGCGAAGCGGAATGGTTCCCCCCGATCCGTTCGTTCCACACCGCCTCGCCCGTAGCCGCCACCCAACACGTCGCAATGCCGCTGTCGTCGATCCCAAAGAGAAGCTCCTCGAGCAGTAACAACGAGGGCTTCTTCGGCACGCTGCGTTTCGTCTTCCACACCACCCGGAGTTCAGTCCCCGCCTCCGCCGGCTCGTTGGCGTCCACCACCTCGCCCACCCCACCAGGTCGAATGGCCAGCACCTGCCCGCTCGACCAACCCGTCGTGACGAACACCAAGCCCCGTCCCACCACCGGCCTCGAGCTCGCCGAGTGGCTGGTCCGCTCCTCGACCCGCCACCATTCCGCGCCTGTCGAGGGATCGTACGCGTAGAGGGCCTTAGCTCCTGAGCTCAAGAGCGTGGGGCGACCGCCCAGCGCGGCGACGTGCACCGTGGCAAAGGCCTTACGGAGATCCCCCTCCATCAGCGGTTGGCCGTCCGGGCCCAGGTCTTGGAAATCGATCGAGCGCTGGGTGCGCCAGACTGTTCGGCCGGTCCGCTTGTCCAGGGCCACCACATACTGATGATCGCTGCCGTCGAAATTCAGAATCAACAGGTCGCCGTGCAGGATCGGAGACGAACCCGCTCCCCGGTAATGGTTGCAGACAAAGTCCCGCCGCTCCCAAAGCACGCGGCCGGTTTCCGTCTCCAGACAAGCCGTCCCCGGCGCCCCAAACGTCACGTACAAGCGGCCCTCTTCGACCACCGGCGTGGGCGAGGCGTAGCTGTTAAACCGATGCGCAAACTGAGGCTCTGCAACGTCGACTAGCTTCCGATCCTGCACAACCCGGCCCGTTTCGCGGTCGACGCATACCACCGACAGCTCGCGGCCGTCCTCGGTGGCGGTGCTGACCCACACCTGTTGGCCCCAAACCACCGGCGATGACCACCCCCGCCCATGGATCGCCGTGCCCCACCTCACCCCATCCTCGGCGCTCCAGGTCAACGGCACCACCCTCGCCAGCGAAGTCCCATCGCCGCGGGGGCCGCGAAACTGCGGCCAGTTGAGTTCCTCGCCCCAGGCCGACTGCTCCCCCGCCCACGGTGCCGCCACCCCGAGGAGGACCAGCATCCCTATCCAGGTGCCCTGTTTCATGCGCGCAGACAGTAAACCCCGGAGGGCCCCCAACACAATCCCCAGCAAGCCACAACCAACTGCCGGAATCGTATCCCATAGAATATTCCATTCTCTTAGTGATTATAACTGGATTATAGTGGTTGACACCCAGTGGAGCGGGTAAGGCGGTTGGCGCAAGTTGCTGAAGGGCGCAACTCACGGTTTCCGGGGGGGGGGAACGCGGGAATTGCCCCAGGGTTCGCGTGAGGGACTGATCGTGGTCGGTTGGAGCCGGCAAGCCCGCCGTAAAGTCTTTTCATTTTTTACGGGACTCCGGTTCGCCCTT
>VHCO01000003.1 GCA_016871715.1 Verrucomicrobiota bacterium | reverse complement strand
ACGTATTGGTTGGCGAATTTCTTGCTCAGGTCGTCGAACATAAGCAGGAGTCGTAGCTTTGGACTACGGCTCGGCGGTTCGGTGCGCCGAGCATAGCGCGCTCTCGCTGCGAGCTGCACCCTATCCCGAGGTCCCACCACGAAGCCGACTCGCCGCCAAGGCTCTGACACTCAGGGTCGTCCAATTGCCGCGGACCTTAGTCAGCCCCTGGCACCCTTTCAAGTCCCGTCTCGCTCGGCATCGGAGCGAACCAGCCGGCCCCCTAGGAACCGTCGGCCCCTTCACGCCGACGCGCATGAGTTTCGGACTGCAACCGCTCCAGGCTGGCCGAGACGCTAGTTCGCCAGGCAGGCTCAATCCGCCCCTTGCCAAACCGGGCAGCGCTGCGTACGTTTCGCGCCGACTTGTCGAACCGCTATGGACCAATACCTCGAACGCGTCGTTGACCTGCTCGATCCGAGCGCGAACCGCATCCATAACCTCACCCTCGAGGAGGCCCGCCAACGGGTGCTCTCCGGCCAACCCGAGGCCGTGCGCGAGATTGACGGGTCGTTTGCCCTCGTCGCGCGCGCGGGCAAGACGGTCCGCCTGGCGCGTTCCCTGGACCGGCCGATGCGCTATTTTCTCGCCAAACGCCACGAAGGTCCCGCGTTGATTGTGGCGGACCGCATCGACGCGATCCACCGCCAACTCGAGGCGGACGGCTTGGCCGACCAGTTCCACCCCAGCTACACCCGCATGGTGCCGGCCCATTACGTCGTGGAAATCCAACTCGTGGGCTGTCCGGACCCCGACCCGACCTACACCCGCTTCTTCAGCCCTGTCCGCGACGCGCTTCCGACCGACCTGGATGCCATCGGCCAGCGCTACATCGGGGCCCTGGCCGATGAACTGGCCAAACACTTGAAGTCCGTGCCCGAGCGCGAACCGATCGGCGTGTCCTTCTCCGGCGGCATCGATAGCGGGGCCGTGTTCCTCACCACCTACCACGTCCTCCGCCAGTTGGGCCTCAACCCCGCCCGTCTCAAGGCCTTCACCTTGACCTTCGGCGAGGGCCCCGACCTTGCCCAAGCGCATGCCTTCCTGGAACGCTTGGGGCTGAGCTTGTTCCTCGAGCCCATCGAGGCCGACCTCGGTTCCATCGATGTGGGCGAGACTATCCGGGTGGTGGAAGACTACAAACCCCTCGATGTCGAGGCTGCGTCCATGGTCCTGACCTTGTGCCGCGGCATCCGGCAACGCTACCCCGGTTGGCGATACTTGATCGATGGCGACGGCGGCGACGAAAACCTCAAGGATTACCCGATCGAGGAAAATCCGGAGCTGACCATCCGCAGCGTGGTCAACAACCTCATGCTCTATCAGGAAGGCTGGGGCGTTGGACGGATCAAGCATTCCCTGACTTACAGCGGCGGGCTCAGCCGGAGTTACGCCCGCACCTATGCCCCCGCCCGGCACTGCGGCTTCAGCAGCTTCAGCCCCTTCACCGCTCCAGCGGTCGTCGAGGTAGCTGAAGGGATCCCGTTCGCCGCCCTTACCGGCTATGATGTGCCGCGCCTCTATTCGCTCAAAGGCGAGATTGTGGCGCGGGGCGTCCGAGCCGTTACCGGGCTCGAACTGCCGGTCTTTCCCAAGCGCCGGTTCCAACACGGGGCGCTCCCGCTGGACCGGTTGCGCGAGCGAATGCCAGCACAGGAGTTGACCTATCGCCGGCAGTTCCTGGCCCTCTACCAGTAAGCGCCGTCGGGACCCCCGCCAGCGGGCCGCGCCGGCAGAGCCGGACACCCCGCCGGTCGGCACCGTTCGGGCTCGCGCGCTTGCAGCCGGTGGGTATACACAGGGTGGACCGAGCCGCCCGAGCCCGCCATCGCCGTAGCTCGCCGGACCTCGAAACGCACATGCGCGCCTTCGCCGCCACATCGCTGGTGTTCCTCACCGGGTTCGCCATCATGGTCCTCGAGATCATCGGGGCCCGCTACTTGGCGAAGGATTTCGGCAGCTCCTTCTATGTCTGGACCAGCCAGATCGGCATGGTGCTGGTGGCCCTAGCCCTCGGTTACGCGCTGGGTGGTGTCCTCGCGGACCGCCATCCGCGCACCCGCGTCTTGGGGCACCTGCTCTTGCCGGCGGGCCTGCTCACCGCCCTCATCCCCTCCTTCGCCCCGCGACTCCTAAACGCGATCATCCTCCGTCACCCCCTCGGCACCGACATCCCGCTCCTCTGGCAAAAACTCGATCCCGCCCTGGGCAGCGCCGTGATCTTCCTGCTGCCGTGTCTGGCCCTGGCCGCCGCGCCCCCTTTCCTCATTCGCTGGGCCACCCAACGCGTCGCCCACGTCGGCCAAGTCAGCGGACAGGTCTTCGCCGCCAGCACCACCGGGAGCATTGCGGGCGTGTTTGTGTCCGGGTATGTTCTCATCGACGTGCTCAGCCTCTCCGAGATCTTTCAAGCCACCGGGGCGCTCGTAGCCCTGATCGGCCTAGCCTGCTGGAGCCTGGACCGCTGGCTCAGCCCCTCCCCCGCGACATGAACACGCACCGCATCTCCCACCCTGTCTTCCAGCCGCCGCAGGCTGGCCGTTGGCCCGACACCCCGACCGACCCCACGGGCAAGCGCGCCACAGCGAAGTGGCGGCGCTGGGCCGTCGCAGCCGCCGGGGCCGCCCTGATCGGCGCCCAGCCTTACGCTTTGGCTGGTGTGGTCTTCGAGACCACCTCCGCCTATCACCACATGACGGTGGTCGATGCTCAAGGGCTGCGGTCTTTGAGCTTCGATGGCGCAATCCAAAGCCGAATGTCGCTCGCGGACCCCACCCGCGGCCACTTCGAGTATACCGAGTACTTCCACCTGCCTTGGCTCTGGAATTCGGCGATGCGCCAAGTGCTGATGATCGGACTAGGAGGCGGCAGCGCGCAGCGCGCTTACCAACAGTACTACCCCCATGTCACCGTCTCGACCGTCGAACTCGATCCGGTCGTCCTCCAGGTGGCCCGCGATTACTTCGGCGTGAAGGAATCTCCCACCCTGGAAATCCACATCGCTGACGGCCGCATGTTCCTCCGGCGCTCGACCCAACGCTACGACGCCATCATCATGGACGCCTACGCGCGGAACCGTTACGGCTGTTTCATCCCGCATCACTTGGTCTCCAAGGAATTCTTCGAACTGGCCGAGCAGCACCTCACCCGGCAAGGCGTGCTGGCCTACAACGTCATCACCGACGACCGCGGCTGGCAATCCGCCCTTCTCGCCGCTGTGTACCACACCATGAAGGCCGTCTTCCCCCAGGTCTACCTCTTCCCGGCCGCGGAGTCGCAAAACGTGGTCCTCATCGGGACCCGCTCGAGCGAAAAACTCACTTCGGCTCAGTTGTGGCAACGCGGCGTCGACCTGGTCCGCGGCGGCCAGGTCGCCTTGCCCTCTTTCCTCGAGCGCATCCAGCGCCGCCAAGATGACGCCGCCCTAGCCGCCACCCCGGCACGAGTCCTGACGGACGACTTCGCCCCCGTCGATGGTCTGCTCCGCCCCGGCGCACCGGTCCGAACACGACCAGACTCGACCTCGACCGAGTAACCCCGCCGGGCGCCTAGAACCGGCGCAGCGCGCGGACAACCTTGGCCGCGTCTGCTGCCGTGTCCAGCGCCACGTGGGCAACGAACTTTCGGCCAATGGCCGCCGCGGATAACCCGCGCAGGTTCAACCCCAGATCGGCCAGTGCCTGCGTGAGTTTCGCCCCCGTCCCGGGCTTGTCCGATCCTTCCACACGCACCGTGTGCAGTGTCTTGGTCCTGGCAAACCCAGCCTTCTGCGCCGCACGACTGCCCGCCGCCCCCCGAATCGGCGTCACAAACACCACGCCGGATCCGGGTTGGTCCGGCGCGCGACGGGCAATGACAAACTCCAGGTTGACGCCCGCGCCAGCCAGGGCTCCGAGTTTGGCGGCAAGGCTGCCAGGGCGATCTTCGAGCGCGGCCGCCCAGGTATCTACCGGTGCCACTTTCAGTGTCATAACAGGGTCTCCTTTGGATCGGGTTCAGGGTTCAAGGGCTTCAAGGTTCTCTGCTGTGCTGTGTTTCGATCCAACCCCAGACTAAGCAGCCTGCGAAGCCCGTCAAGCCGCTCTCGCATCCCCATCCCCGCGTCCGTCAGGTCTAGCGCTCATGGGTCATGTCGTGCTTCACCTTTGTCACCCTGTGATCCCTGACCCATCGAACACCGGAAGCGCCCCTCCCGCCACAACGACGCGCCAGAGGGGCGAGTTCGGTCGCCCACCTCCCTGGTCTCATGTCCAGCAGCCAACAACATCGGTGGGGTCGGCTCGTGTCAACGTCTTGATGCCTGGCAGATATTCTAACTGGAGCCGATTGGGGGCCGGGGCCGGCTCTCTTTCGTCACCGTGATCGGCGATCGTGTCTGTGAGCTGGGAGCGAGGCTGGGGCGGGCGGGCGGGCGGGCACCCGGTGTCAATGTCTTTATGCCTGGCAAATATTGACGGCCGGGGCCGGCTCTGGCGCTCTGGCGCTGGCGGGTTTGGGTGGGGTGTGATACGGGCTATGTTGGTCGCCGTGATCGTGTGGGGGGGGCGATCGATGCGAGGGCGTTCAGCGGGTGTGGTTGCGCCGGGCGGCCCAGAGGCCAGCGAGGGCGCCACAGAGATGGCCTTCCCAGGAGATCAAGCCGCGTTGCGGCAACATACCGTAGACGATGCCGCCGTAGAACAAGAACACGAGCAGGGCCACGAAAGCGGAACGCCAGCTCTTCATGAGGAAGCCTGAGACCACCAGGTAGGTCACGAGTCCGTAGACGAGGCCGCTGGCCCCGATGTGCACGGCGTGTCCGCGCCCAATGAGCCAAGTGCCTAGACCGGCCGCCAGCCAGACTAAAGCCAACGTACGCTCGGGGTGGTAGTGTTTGTCCCAGAACAGCAGGGTGAGCAGGACCAACAAGGGCAAGGCGTTCGCCGTCAAGTGCGCCAGGTTGGCATGCAGCAAGGGCGCCGCGAGGATGCCCACCAAACCGCGCATGGTTCGTGGCCAAATGCCTAGTCCGCGCAGTTCGGGCAGGACCAGCGTTAAGGCCCAAACTAGACCCAAGACACCGACCAGCATGGCACTGGTCTCGAAGGCCTTCCCAAGGCGCTGGATCTTCCGCGTTCGCATGTTGCTGGTGCAGAGTAGAACATGGCTGGCCATAGGCCTAGGCAGAAAGCCGCACGCGGTTTGACGCCCTGTCCGGTCGCGTTTCGGTCGCGAGGGCGGTGCGAGACTTCACCTATGCTGCAGGCTCCCACCATGCTCCCACGCTGCCCTGCCCCCCTCGACGCGGCACAAGTGGCCGCGGCCTGGGCGATTAGGGCCAAGGCTGAAGTCGGAGGCGGAAGAAGCTCGACCCTTGATCGGTCTCGATGCGAACGCGGTGGCCGGGCCCAACGACCTCCGGGACCGGGGTCCAGGGTCCGGCGAGCTGCGGGGCGGACTCGAGGGCGATGCCGGGCAACTCCGTGTCCCAAAGCAGTTCGATCAGTCGGGGCTCGATCCGCCGGTAGGCTAGGAGCGGGCTTTCGCTGACGTCGTCTTCGGGCGTCACGGTGAGGTCGTAGAGGATTGGGGTGCCGTCGTCTTCGAGGGTTTGCAGGGTGATCTCGAGGTGGAGGAATTTGCCGGGGGGCACCTGTTGGAGTGGGTCACCGTTGGTGACGCTTTCCCAGGCGGACCAGGTCTGGCGGTTAGGCGAACTCCGGGCGCGGGCGTGGAGGGAGGTGCCTGGCGGGGTATGCGCCTGCCACGAGACGGCGCCCCAAGTTGCGCCGGGGAAGCGCGAGTCATGGACGAGGGACCAGACACCGAACCGGGTGGTGGCGGTGCGGGAGACGATGCCGGTCATGTCGCTGTATCCGTAATGGCGACCGCCGAGGATGCGCTTTTCGAGGTCGACTTGGTCGGTGAGCGGGTTGATGCGCTTGACGAATTCGTCTCCGTTATTGACCACCCAGACTTTGCCGGCGGCGTCGACGGTGACGCCGGTGGGGGCAGCTCCGACGGCGATGGTGGCCTTGAGTCGGCCATCGTTGGACCACCGCGTTAGGGTGCCGGGCGCGGAGTCGGCCGTCCAGACGTCACCGTCTTCGGTGACGGCGACGCCGCGGGACTCGAACACGCCGGGGACGGTCCAGTCTTTGAGGCCGGTGAGGACGTTGAGGCGGGAGAGCTTAGCCTCCTTCCAACCGGCGATGAAGAGGTGCTGGTCGCGGTCCAGACCGAGGCCGTAGACGGTGTGGCCGACGTCGACCACGGCGAAGGCGCCAGTGCGAGGATCGAGGCGGAGCAGGTTTTTGTCGTTGAGGCTCGAGGACCAGAGGATGCCTTGGGCGTCGATGACGGCGCCGTAGGAATGGTGCGGGACGGACGCGAAGTCGATGGTGTGTCGGATACGGCCACTGGCGCCGTCGACATGGTAGAATTTCTGGGAGCCGTAGGTGCCGAGCCAGACGTTGCCCTGGGCATCGATGGCGACGCCACGCGGGCCTGGGCTCCAGTTGTCGTCGGCATAGCGTCCGAGGTAGGCGCCGGGCGGGTTGGTGGTTTCCTCGCCGGGCAGCAACACGACCTCCCACAAGACGCACTCGTCCGCGCCCCAGGGCAGCAGTTCCTCCCCCGTGATATCGCCGTCCCCGTTACGGTCCTGCGAGGTTTGGACGAGGCCATCGCGGTTGCGGTCCTGGTACTGGCCGCCCTCGAAGAGGCCGATCTTGAGGGCGGTGCCGGTGTGGCGGTTGGCGACCCAACAATTGCCCTGTTGATCGATGGTCGTGCGCGAGGGGTTACCGTTGAGGTGGGCTGGGCCGGTGCGGTAGCGGGCCAGTTCTTCGCCGGTGCGGGTGTCGACTTTCGACACGGTTCCCTCGTTCGAGTTAGGGACCCAGAGGAAGGGCAGCGTGAGCGGCTCGCGCGCTGGCTGGAGTTGATCCGGCACGATCTCGTAGCTCACTCCCATGAGGATCCCCTTTTCGAAGTCCTCGTCGGCGGTGTACACGCCTCCCACGGGAAAGGTGCTGTCGGGGATGATCGCGGTGCGGGCGCGGACGGTGTCAGTCCGGGCGGGGTCATTGTGGGACACGGCGGTGACGAGCACCTGGCTGAGGCTGACGCCCTGGACGCGGGCTGCGCCGCTGACTTCGAGGCGGACCTCGCGGACACCGTTGAGAGGCAGGGGCGGCGGGGTCCACCCTGGGCCAACGATCTCGGCGGTGATTTCGCGGCCGCCCACCAAGGCGTCGAAGTAGCGGACGGTCCAGCCGTCTGAGCCGGCCTCGCCGCGCAGGGTGAATTGGTCGGTGAAATTGCCGTCATTAGCCAAGGCCAGATGGTAGATGGCGGGGACGTCGGGGTCGGTTTCCTGGGCCTTGGTTTGGCGTGTGCCGGTGGGGTTATAGACGCCATCGCCGGCATAGCGGAGGTCGTATCTTCTGCGGATGGTCAAGTCCGGCTGGGTGCGAGGGGCGACGGTGGTCAGGAAGCGCACGGTGTCGCGGCGCGCGGGTGCGGTGGCGAGGCTGAAGTGCACCAGGATTTCCCAAGGCGCATCGCCGGGGACGTTGGGGCCGGGTGTGACCTCGACGCGGAACTGCCTGGATCCGCCGGGAGCGGACCGTGCCGAGAGGTACCCCCCCGGCGCGGTAACCTCGCGGGTGACGTCTTGGCCGCCGCTCGACTCGTCGAAGTAGAGGATATTCCAGCCGCGCAGGGCCGCGGGGCCGGCCAGGGTGACGGCGTCGGGCGTGGTAACGATGAGTTGCGCTTGCAGTTCGTAGACGGCCGGCACACCGGCCGGCACGGTTTGGGTTAGGGTTTGCTCGCTCACGGCGGTGGTGTTGGCACCGAGCCAGGCGACTTGGCCGGCGTTGCGGGCCAGGGCATCGACGAAGCCGCTGCTGCCGCTGGACCTGGCGGTGACTGGGGCGAAGGCCAGGCACAGGGCGAGCAACAGCCCGGGCGAGCGGCCTACGGCGGCTGATTGTGGCGGGTGGGTCGCTGCGGTGCCGCACACGGGCGGGCAGCGAAGCAACGCGAGGCGCGCGGCGAACGGCTCAGCGTTGAGATCCACGGGGAGGCGGCGGCCTCAGGCGGGCGGTTTGAGTTGCTCGAAGTACAACGGCAGGGTTCCCAGGTGGACCCCATCGACGGCCAGGTCGACGGTGTACTCGCCGAAGCGCTCGAGTTTGAGACCGTTAATGCCCATAATCAGGTTGAAGGCGGCACTGCGCGCGGTCTCGCCGAAGCGGACGCCGACCTCTCCTTCGATGGCTGGGAGGACGGTCTTGCCATCTTCGTCGCCGAAGGTGACGCGGAGTTTGTGGCGGCCTTCCTCGATGCGGTGGAAGCGCAGCCGGGCGGCTACGGCGCAGTGGGGTTGGACCATCGGGGCCTGGGGCGCGCCCAGGCGGTCAAACGCGCCCAGGATGTTCAGTTTGCCGCCCGAGTCCGTCGCGGCGTCGCACAGGGTGAACACTTCGAGTTTCATGGGCGGATCGGCGGCGCCTGTCGATGCCGGTGGCCGAGGCCACTCCGACGGCCCGGGGTCGAGGTGGGCGGCGAGTGGCCGCAGCGGCCCGCGGGCGGATGGAATCGGCCGGCGACGGGTGGGCTGGCCGCAGCCTATTCGAGCCGCTTGACGCGGATGTTCTTGAAGCGGATGACGCTCTTGGGGTCGTGGGCTTGGAGGGCGAAGGTGCCCTCGTCGAGTTTGCGGGTGTAATCCGAGCGCGGCTGAGCTCCGGGCGGCTCGGTGTACTCGAGGACGATCTGGCCGTTGACGCGGACGGTGACCTTGTTGTTTTGAACGGCGATATGCTGCGTCCACCACTGGCCATCTTGGGCGGGCGAACCGCTCACGTTCACCACGTCGTAGAGGCTGCCGGTCTTCTTCCAGTCGCTATGGGTGTTATTGACTTGGCACTCGAAGCCGTACTTGGGCCACCCGACCTCTTGGTAGCGGGTGTGGAAGTAGATGCCTCCATTCGAGTTCTTCTCGGAGAAGACGTCCACTTTGAGCTCGAAGTTGCGGAACGGCTTGGGGTCGCCGACGTAGAACAGGTGACAGCGCGGCCCGCGGGTGGTGAGGGCCCCGTCCTCGATCTTCCAGGTGCTCGAGTTTTCCGTGGCCGGCTTCCAGCCCTCGAAGGTGCGCCCGTCGAAGAGCGAGACAAAGCCGTCCTCGGAATCCGCGGCGAGGGCGTGGGAGCTAGCGGCGAGGAGCAGAGTAGCGGCGATCAGCGAGATGTGTTTCATGGGTGCAGTCTACGGTGGCAGGGGTGGCCTGCAAGCTTTCTGCGGCGCGTGCCCTCGATGCCGGGACTGCTATGAGGCCGGATGGGCCGGGGCCGAGGCGAGGCGGCGCGCAGCCCGGGAGCTATCCATTCCGCGTCCCGCACAAGTGCCGGGCTGGCTCAGTTACCCCAGGGATCTGTTCCCTCGTCCGGCGACGAGGTTCGTTGCGCCATCCACCAGACGTCGCGGTGGTTGGGGGTGCGGCCGTTGTGGAGCCGGCCCAATTCGGTGACCTTGGCCCCCAGGCCGCTGCTGGCGGCGGTGGAAGTGCTTTCGACCCACTTATGGGTCTCGGCATGGCCATCGATGAACGAGAGGGCGCCGGCGTTGTTGTGGAAGCCGGCCGGGTAATCCACCCAGCCTTGGGTGCGGGTATCGGCGAGGTTATTGGGCATGCGAAAGCCGAAGCCGCCGTCGTTAATGCTGGCAGGATGCTCATCGATGAACATCATGTTGGCCAGGCACTTAATCCCCTGGGCCTTGACCTTGGCCCCCGCCAGCGCCGGTAACAACATCCCAGCCAGAATGGCAATGATGGCAATGACCACCAAGAGCTCGATCAGGGTAAAGCCGCGGGGCCGCGCCGTTGACGACGCGGGGTGACGGACAGAGCTGGGATTGTGCCTGACCTCGAGGCGCTCAGGCTTCGGCCAGGGCGCGGTTAATCCGTTGAATGGCTTCATCGATTTCCGCGGTGCTCTTGAACCCGATGACGGCGGCGTCCAGCAGACCGGATTGGTAGGCGAAGCGGATGGACCGGTCGCGCTGCTCGGGTTGGGTGAAGTCGCCGTTCCCGATGAGTTTCATGCCGATGATGCCCCGGCCTTGGGCGCGCATAGCCTTGATCTCGGCCAGAGCGGAGGGCACATCGCCTGGGCAGTTGAAGTCGAAGGTTGCGCCGTCGACTTTGTGTCCCTGGGGATTGATGCGGACGAGGTGGGCGTCCACCCAGTCGACTTTGGTGGCGCGGGTCAAAGCGGGCAGGCCGTGACAGGAGACCCCGTGCGCGAGGATGATCTTTTTGGCTTTCGCCTCGGCGAAGACGTCCATGACCCGCTTCCGCTCCTCGTCCCAGGTGTCGGTGGTGGCGTAATGGCAGAGCATGCTGTCGATGTAGTCGGTGTTGAACACCTTGCGATGCCGGTCGATGACCTCCATAGCCCGCTCCGGCGCGCCGGGGATCTTGGACTGGATGAAGAGCTTCTCGCGCGGCAACCCCTTGATCGCGCCGCCAATCCACTCGAAGGTGTGGTAGCTCTGCGCGGCGTCGATGTAGGTGATGCCTTGGTCGTAGGCGTAGCGGATCAAGCGGTCGAAGCCTTGCCGCCCGAGCGCGTGTTGGACTTCGCCACTGTTGCTGCCCGTACCGATGCCCAAGCGGCTGAGCTTCAGACCGGTCTTGCCCAGTGTCACCTGGTCGACCGCGGTGCGTTTGGCGGTCTGGGCCGGGGCAGGGGCGGGTTCGCCCGCTCCGAGCGGAGGCAACATGGCTGCGCCCAGGACGGTGGCGGTTCGGGTCAGGAATTGACGGCGGGTTAGGCGGGGTGAGGCCATGGCGTTGCCTTTCAGGATGCTGGGTCACTGATGAGTTGCCGCGGTGGACTGCAAGTCGGCAGGGCGCGCAGTCCTCTGCGCGCCGCAGTCTCCCGGGTCCACCGTGGTTCGGCGCGCAGAGGACTGCGCGCCCTGCTACCCGCAGACGGCTGTCGATCCCAAGGTCTCATCAGGATCTGGCTGCGGCGACGGGAGGGTCGGGCTCGGGGTTCATGGGAGGGACGGGGTGCACCCGGCGCCGGCTCAGACGACTTCGCGGTAGACGTCCGGATGCGGCCGCGAGATGAGCACGGCATTCACCAAGACACCGGCGTCGCTGATGATTCGACGGCCAGCGGCCATGGCGGACTGGACCGAGCCGACATCGCCGGTCATGGTGCAAAACGCTTTACCGCCCAGGGCCATGGCCAATCGGATTTCGAGCAAGGTGACCGCCGCCGCTTTGGCGGCGGCGTCGGCGCCCTGGATGAGGGTGGCGACGTTGAACGATTCGAGGATGCCCAACGCGCCGTTGGGTTCAGCCGGGGTGGAGCGGCCGAGGGCGGTGAAGACCTCGGGGTGGACGTTGGCGATGACGAACTGGTCGATCAGGCAGCCATTGGCGGCGGTGGCCCCGGCGGCGACGGCGGCCTGGACTGCGGCGGTTTCGCCGCCGATGAGGACCATGTACTTGCCGGAGCAGATGGACCGCGACAAGAGCAGGCGGACGTTCCCAGCCTTGAGCATGGTGTCGGCGACCTCGAAGCCTGAGGCTACACTCGATAGTTCGATTAACCCGATCGATTTCTCGCTCATGCGGTTCTCTCCAAGACGATGCGGTCAGTGACGGAGGCGACACGCCCGGCGAAGGGGGCATGGATGACCGCGCCGAGGGCGTTGGGCGGGATCTGGCCCAAGGCCTGCCCGGCCTGGACGCGGTCGCCCGGCTTGACCAGGGGTTGATTGGCGACGCCGGCGGACTGTTTGAGCGGCAAGACCACTTGCGCCGGTTCGAGGGTGGCGGCTTGCCAGAGGGCCGGATCGTCGTACTGCTGGATGTACAGCTTCTTCATGAGGGTCTTGATGGGGACCCGCCGGCCTTCGCGCATCCCGTGCGGTTTGACAGTGGACGCACCGGTCCACTTGAGTCCGGCGCGGCGCATCTCGACCTTAGATTGGTCGCAAGCCTCTTTCGGGAACAACTCTTCGGGACAGGCGTAGAGGGTGCACAGGCCGCAGGCGCAGCAGAGGGCGGCCCATTGGTTCCAGTAATCGTTGCCGGTGGCGGTGAAGGCCAAGCTGCGCATGACTTGGTGGGGTTCGACCGCGTAACCGAGCAGGAAGCGCGGGCAATACTCGGTGCAGTAACGGCATTGGTCGCAGGCGGACTTGCCGATTTGGTTTTGCGCGGCTGCCGGCTTGAGCTTGCGCTGGACGATGCGGTGGTCCCGGGGCAGGACGACCACGCCGGTGGCGGTCTTTGTGATGGGGGCGTCCAAATCCTCGGTGGTCTCGCCCATCATGAGGCCGCCGATGCAGAGCACGGGTTGGTCTGTGGCGAAACCGCCGGTGGCCTCGATGGCGTCGCGGAAGGTGGTTCCGACCGGCACGCTGAGGGTCACGGGTCGCCGGACGGCCCCGGCGAGGGTGACGGTCTTATGGGTTACGGGCTTGCCTTCGTGGGCCGCCGCGACGTTGACCAGGGTCTCGACGTTGTTGACGACCACGCCGACCTGGATCGGGATGCCGGCTGGGGGGATGAGGCGTCCTGTAACGGTAAAGACCAGGTCGTACTCGTCCCCGGCAGGGTAGTAATCCCCGAGCAACTGCACGCGCACCGCGGTGCCGTGGCAGGCGGCTTGGACAGCCTCGACGGCGCGCTGTTTTTTGGCCTTGATGGCGATGACCCCGTCGGGGGCGCCGACCGCGGCCATGCTCAACTGCATGCCGCGCACCAGGGCTTTGGCCTGATGTTCCATCACGGCGGCGTCCTTGTGCAGCAACGGTTCGCACTCGGCGCCGTTAGCGATCACCGTGTCGGCCTTCGCCGCCAGCTTCACGTGGGTTGGGAACCCGCCGCCGCCGGCGCCAAC
The DNA here is from genome assembly GCA_016871715.1 of Verrucomicrobiota bacterium. Classification (GTDB taxonomy): domain Bacteria; phylum Verrucomicrobiota; class Verrucomicrobiia; order Limisphaerales; family J093; genus VHCO01. Next base: position 68,929 of record VHCO01000003.1, on the reverse strand, counting down.
CACTCCCGCCTGTCTGACCTGCTCCGCTAGAGTCATCCGGGGACGGAGCATAGGGGGCCTGGGTGGGAAGACCAAGCGAAATGCGGGGTTGCCGAGCCGCTTGTGGGGGGGCACTGGTTCGCTGGCTTCGAAGCTTCGATGGTGAGCTCGCAAGCGGTGCGCCACAGGACATCGACCCGCGTGCAGAGATTCCCGTTGGCAAAGCGCTCGATCGGGTTACATTTCGGGTGATTGCGAGCGATGGCGGACGCAGGCTCAAACGAACCGGCCGAGGGCGATGCCCTTCTCCCGAGCAGGCATGGCGCGGCGCCGCGGCGGGTGCCGGTGGCCAATGCGCGGTTGGCCGAGGTGCTAGATGGGCGCACGGTGGTTGGGAGGTTGTGGCGCGCGGAGGGAGAGCGCCTTCGTTGTGTGGCCTGCGGGCATCGCTGTCTGATCCCGGAGGGCCGGCGCGGCATCTGCAAGGTGCGGTTCAATGCCGGCGGTCAGTTGCGCGTGCCGTTCGGCTACGTGGCCGGGGCGGCTTGCGATCCGGTCGAGAAGAAGCCGTTCTTTCACGTGTACCCCGGGAGTGGGGCGTTGACGTTCGGGATGTTGGGCTGCGACTTTCATTGTAGCTACTGCCAGAACTGGATCACCAGCCAAGCCTTGCGGGACGTGGCCGCCGAGTCTCGGATCCAGGCTACGACCCCCGAGCGGTTGGTCGCTGCGGCCCAGCGGCAGGGAGCGCGCCTGATGGTGTCCAGTTACAACGAGCCCCTGATCACGGCGGAATGGGCGGCGGCGATCTTCGAACGAGCCGCGGCTGCCGGTCTGCTCTGCGCCTTCGTCTCGAACGGCAACGCCACGGCCGAGGCTCTGGATTTTCTTCAGCCATGGTTGTCGGCCTGCAAAGTGGATCTGAAGAGCTTTCGTGATCGCACGTACCGCTCGCTCGGGGGAACGCTAGCGCAGGTGACCGAGACGATTCGCCTGGTGCACGCCCGGGGTTTGTGGCTCGAGGTCGTGACGTTATTGGTGCCCGACTTCAACGACGATGAGCAGGAACTGCGCGACCTGGCGCGGTTTCTGGCCTCGGTAAGCCCGGACATTCCCTGGCACGTCACGGCCTTTCACCCAGATTACCGAATGACCGAACCGCGGTCGACTCAGGTGAACGATCTGCTCCGGGCGGCGGAGATTGGCGCAGGCGAAGGCCTGCGCTTTGTGTACGCGGGGAACCTCCCCGGGCGCGTGGGGCGTTGGGAGGACACTCGCTGCCCCGGTTGCGGCGAGAGGCTGATCGCGCGCCACGGTTTCGTGGTGCAAGCCTATCGGATGACGGGCGCCGGCCAGTGTCCTAAGTGCCACCGATCCATCCCAGGGCGTTGGCCTGAGGACGAAGCAATGGCACCCACCGCTCAGGCCGACAGGCATGCCTGTGAGTCAGCCCCAGGCGCGTCGCGCGGAGTACAGCCTGAATAGCGCGATGAAGATGAACCCTCCGGATGCGAGTTGGGTGGTCCGTTTGGCAGCCCAAGCCGGCCGATTCTACCCCGCCGAACCTGCGCGGTTGGGTAGCGACGTGGACGGTTATGTTCGAGCGGCGCAAGGCCTGGCCGGGCCGGCGCCCAAGGCAATCGTTGCGCCGCATGCCGGTTACGAGTTTTCCGGGCCCATCGCCGGCTCGGCTTACGCGCGACTGGCCCAGGGACGCGAGCAGTTCCGGCGCGTGGTGTTGCTGGGCCCATCGCATTACGAACAATTCACTGGGTTGGCGGCGCCGGAAGCGGACGGTTTCGCCACGCCGCTCGGCACGGTGGCGGTGGATCGGGCGGCGGTGGATCGGGTATCGCGATTGTCCGAAGTGCGGGTGTCCGAGCGCGCCCATCGGCCCGAGCACTGTTTGGAGGTTCAATTGCCCTTCCTGCAACGGGTCTTGGACGATTTCGCCATCGTGCCCTTGCTGGTGGGCGAAGCGAGTGCGGAAGAGGTCGGCAACGCACTGGCTTTACTCTGGGGCAGTCGGGAGACGTGCGTGGTGGTCAGTTCCGACCTCAGCCACTACCGTGACCACGCGGCTGCGCGCGCCCTGGACCGCACGACGGCGACGCGCATCGAGTCGTTGGAGGGGGACCGACTCGACAGCCAATGCGCTTGTGGCTGGCAGCCCATCCGGGGCCTGCTCCGCCTGGCGCGCCAGAAGAACCTCCGCTGCCGGACGGTCGATCTCCGCAACTCGGGGGACACCGCCGGGCCGCGCGACCGGGTCGTGGGGTACGGCGCGTTCGTGTTCGAGGAGGTCGCCGGGACCTGATCCGGTCGGCCCGGCTCATTTTGCCCCGCGCTGACCGGGGCGAGAGCGCCGACGCCAGAGGGCAAAGCCGAGCAAGCCAAGCCCTGCCAGAGCGGCGTATTCCTCAGGCTCGGGGATAAAACTCGTTTCCACCAGCCCCGGGTAGTACTCGAGGGCGAGCCCATCGGTCACGGCGCTGAGCATGAAGAAGCCTTGGCCAGCGCCGACGTTCATGAAGTTCGCCGGGTTGATCTGGATCCGGTCTAAGTCGAGCCCGGTGACCGGTCCGCCGGTGGTGGCGATCAACCACTCGTAGCGCGTGTTCGGATCGAAGCCTTCGAGGTACCCTGGTGCCCCGGCGGCGTTGAGCGTGCTGAGGTTGAGCGTCAGGATTCCCGAGCCGCCGCCCACATCGAGTGTGCCAGACAGTTGAAGCACGTCCCAACCGACTCCAGCGCCAGCGTTCGGGTTCTTGATCGTCCAAGCATACGTCCCTGGCATCGACACCGCCATACCCGCGGTGCGATGGCCTAAGTTGACAGAGGCGAACGAGCCTTCACTCGAGATGGTCGCTGCCGGGGGAGGCTCCAAGGGAGTGCTGGGCCCGATGTTGGCAGCGGTGAGTTGCACGGTCCCGCTCGAGACCGCCAAAGGCCCAGACTTCACCCGTTCCCCGGTTACGATCAATGTCCCCGGTTGGGCGCCCCTCTCGGGTGAGGGCTGGGGGGACTCGAGATCGCCGACCGCAGCGGGCGCGTCGGGGAGTGGCAGCGTCGCGTTGTAGGCTGTGAGCGTCCCGGGCCCTGCGCCGGATGCAGGGGTGCCGGCCGAGATACCCTGGAGGCTGCTGGCCGGCGAGGTCCCGCTCAGCGTTGGGCTGCCGAAGCTGACGGCGTTGTGCACCATGCGCCCAGCGTTCATGCCGAGCAAAGTGGTACCGCCTTCTTGAATCAGCTTACTCGACCCGTAGGCGTGGTGGTCCTGCGTGAGGGTCAGCAGCCCAGCGACCTGTTGCGTCGGCCGAGTCTCGGGTGTCTCCCCGGAGATCAATAACGTCCCAACTCGGCCACGGCTCGGGTTGAGGTCGCGAGACGCGCGCGGCGGTGCGCCCGCGGCCGCCGCGGCAGAGGTCAGTTCGTCGGTGGCTTCATGGCCCGCTCGCAGTGTCCAGTCAGGGTCGTCCAGCGACGATTCCGGCGGATCGTCGAGTTGGTGGCGTTGCGTTTGAAGCAGCGTCCCCGTGACAATCGAGACGTAGCCTCGCGAGCTGAATCTCGGCGAGTCAGCGTTTGGGGCCTGCTGTGAAGGCCGAGAAGTCGAGCCTGTGAACCCGGTAAATCGCCCGCGCGCCATCCCCACAGGGTCGGCGACCGAGTGGTCAGTGGGTGCGCTGCTGGATTTGCCGAGCAACCGGTAACGCGCCGGAACGAGGCGGTCTCGCGGGCCAGTCCCGCCCCGCTGGGCACGAGAAGCGGCGCTGTTGGCTGAGTCCTCGGGTGAATCTGCTTTGGAAGCGTCGGCGTTGGCGTCCGAGAGAAGCGTCTTGGGGCGACGCGCGGTGAGGTGAGCGGGTTGCGCCGTGTCGGCGTGGGCGGTGATGCTCGATGCCTCCGCGGAGCGGCGACTCCAGGATGAGGATGAGGCCGGTTGTAGCCGGGCAAGGGCAAGGTCGCCTCCCGAGTCAGCAAGCAAATCAGGGTCCGGCGAATGCGACCAAAGGATCGTGTCGGCACGCCCTTCGATTGAGGCGGCAACGGCGAGAAGCACCGCGAGACGCTTCCATTGGATTGCCCGCACGATTCTTTTCACAGATTGACCTACCCAAACGGACTGAGACTGGCTCTAGCTCGGCTAATGGTGCCAGAAATGCGCAGAAATCTCAAGAACGCACTTCAAACTCCCATTCCGATTCCGCGACAGGCAGGGGTCGTGGAGAAAATGTGGCCTCTGAGTCAGACCGTTAACCCTCTTATTTTCCTAAGTTTCTACAACGCAGGCACAACACTCATACCACAGGAGTCGGAGATGTCAAATACGCCGTTGGGCGGAGTGCGAACGAGCCGGTACACCCGAGGAGGAGCGCGGAGTGCTAAGCACCGTAACCAGCTACAGCGCAATGATATACATGGCATGGTCACCCTCAGATCAGTGGCGCCTCCGCAAGAGTCGTTGCGCCTCTTGGCCGCAGGCGGCGCCATAAAAGTAAAAAGAACCGCCGGACGTCGGTTTCAAAGGCAAGGTGGCCCTCCTTGAGTTCATTTCCGTCCGGCGGCCCTAATACGGCTGTTACGCCGTGGAGAAGAGGCTAGCACGCGCACAACGCTTTTGCATATACGCCACTTGGCGGATGCGGGAGGTATACCGGTTCGTGCCGCATGAAGCGTGGAAGGAGCGGCGGCGGCCAGGTCTGCCGAGCGGTCTTGGCGACCTGCGTCCCGGCGAGGTGCCTGCCAACTCTCGTGCAGCATGGAGGGCGGGCAGCAAGCCTCTGGCTGAGGTTTCAGGGATCGCGGTTCACCTTGCGCTGTCGGTGCGCATTGCACTTGCGCTTTACGCCGCTGTTCTTTCGCGCTAGGTTCGTGTGCCTGCCTGCCGCATGCAACCAGCACTCGATTCGCAGTTTAACGGGCCCTCCCGCAGGACCCCGAAGGGCTTGGAGAGCTTGACTGTCTCGACCAAGTCTCGGGCGCCGCGCCGCGCGAGCGAGTTGGAGAGAGGCAACGCTGGGGGGCATGCTGAGCCGGTAGGACATCGGTTGTTTGAGGGTTGGGGCGGTTCGTCGCTGCATGTGGCCGCTGCTGCCGGTCCAGCCGTGGGTGAGGATGCGACTCCTGGAAATGGGCAGAGCGATGCGCGCGGGCGGGGTCGCGAGCGGTCAGGGTATGGGGTGCAGACTGGTGGGGCGGTGGTGGAAGACGAACCGACCTTCCAGGAACGGTTCTGCCGAGTCTACCATCATACTCCAGCTCGCTTCGAGAAGTCGATGTTCTGGCTGTGTCTGTATCCGCACACCTTCCCGTTGGCGCTGTTGATTCGTTGGGTGCGGCCCAGGTACTTCGCGGACGATTTCGAGCTGATCCGATGGCTGGCCGGGACCCGTGACTTGGAGGGTGTCTCGATGGAGTTGAAGAACTTCCAGTACTCGAGACGGAACCGCAGGTCGTGGTTGCGCCGGGTGTTGCGGGTTCGGCTCTCTGGCCGCAAGATCATGGCGTTGGCGGATGAAGTCTTCAGCAGCTAACCGCGGGTCTGGTGCTGGTACTGTTCCATAAGCCCTACGGTGTGCTGTCCCAGTTCACACCCCAGGCCTCGCCTCACCGGACGTTGGCGGAATTTGGCTTTCCTCCACGGGTGTATCCGGTGGGGCGATTGGATGCCGATTCGGAGGGGCTTCTCCTGTTGACGGATGAACCCGAGTGGAACCAGCGTTTGTTGCATCCGAGCCGAGGACACCCACGGATCTATTGGGCGCAGATCGAGCGGATCCCCACAGGGGAGACGTTGCGCCTGCTCGCTCGCGGGGTGGTCCTGCAGGGTCGGCCCACGCTTCCGTGCCGGGTTTGGTGGCTCGATCCGCAGCCGCAGTGGCCTCCGCGCGACCCGCCGATCCGCTATCGTCGGTCGGTGGCGGATGGGTGGATCGGACTCGAACTGACCGAGGGACGCAATCGACAAGTGCGGCGCATGACGGCGGCGGTGGGTCACCCAACGCTGCGGTTAGTGCGGGTGCAGATGGGGCAGTTGAGCTTAGGGGACTTGTGCCCTGGTCAATGGCGCGTTCTTCGAGCCGCCGAACGCGCGTTGGTTGGAACGGGCGCGAGCCCACCTCGAGCCGAGGACGGAGCATCCCGTTGAGCCGCCGAACCGGAGGACAACTGGGTGGTGGGCGCGCGGTCCTCGGCGAGTCGCCCTCCCATGTCCACAGCAGTTTGCGGCTTGCTAAGGCGGCTGCGGTTGGCCTAAATGGCGGCCGCAGCGCGAAGGCGATGTGGCCCTTGCGGGCTGGGGCTGCGGTCCTTGCCGGAACACGCTCGCAGGGGTGGCGGCGGAGGGAGCGTGCGGAGGTGTCAGGCGGCCTGGTGGCGCTCCTGGTCTTCAAAACCAGCGTGAGGCTCAACAAAGTCTCAGGTGGGTTCGATTCCCATCCACCTCCGCCAGCCTGATGTGTGGCCCGCGCGGCCCTGGAGAACCGATCACACCACCACGTCCCCTCTCCTGTCGCCGGAGAGGGCGGTGCCGACTGGGTGGTCGAGCCCGGGCGTGCTAGGCCGCGCCTTGGGCTTAGAGGCGCTTGAGCTGGATCTGCCGGAATTGGACCGGGTCGTTATGACCGGCAAAACCGAAATGCCCGCTGGGGAGGTCTTTGCCCGGGTGGGGCGTTTTCCCCATGAACTCCTTCACGGTTGCGACGTCGCCGTCCACGATCACCGTCCCGTTGAGTTCGACTTTGATGCGCGAGCCGCGGACGGTGACCTCTTGAAAGTTCCACTCGCCCGGAGCGCGGAGGTAGCCTCGGTGGGCTGGGATCATGCCATAGATGGATCCGTGGTATTGGCGCGGATCCAGTTCCTTATACTGGTCGGCATCGTTGTCTAGGACTTGGAGTTCGCACATGCCGGCGTAGGCGGCGTTGCCGCGGCCCGGATACCGGATGGCCAGGCCGTTGTTGCCGCCGGGCGGCAGTTTGAATTCGAGGCGGACCTGGAAATCCGCGTAGGTATCCTTCGTGTAGATGGTGCCGCCCTTGCCGGGGCGGCAACGCAATCCACCCTCGATCGCTTCATACTCCTCCACCGGTCCCGCCCATCCCGTGAAGTCGCGACCATTGAAGATCGCCTGGAACCCTTCCTGACCGTGACGCGCCAGGATCTGGTTGGCCTCGGCTGAGCCGATTTCGCGGATGAAGAGGTTCCGCCACCGGATTTCGCCGCCGTGGGTTTGGAGTTGGATGGGACCCTTGGCGGGAACGGGAGTCTTGCGGTCGTAGTAGTTTTCCAGCAGGGCGTGATCGACCACGAGTCGGTCGTTGAGCCAGATCGATACGCGCGCTCCCACCATCAGGATGCGGAACGAGTTCCATTCGCCAAACGGTCGGTCAGCCAGCACCAGCGGATCTTTGCCGGGTGCGCCTGGGCTGTTATTCCACAAGCCGCCGGAGCCTTTGTCGGCGCCGATGCTGGCCTTGGCCTGTTCGGTCGAGTCCCAGATCTGGACCTGGGGCACCCCCCGCAGGTAGATGCCCGAATCGGCCTTGGGCACGGTCCGATACTCGAGCCGCAACTCGAAGTCGCCAAAGTCCTTTTCCGTGGTGGCATAGGCGCCTTGGCCATCGTTGACGAGTTCCTGGTTTTCGGCTCGCCAATGGGCCTGCATCGATGCGGTCCATTTGGCGATCTGCGCAGCGCGCTGCTCCGCGGGCAAGGCCATCAGCTTTCGGTGGTCGAAGGTCTCGCCGCCGCGCCAACCCGCCAGGTTCTGGCCGTTGAACAGGGCGGTGAAGCCGGCGGGCGGCTGCGGTTGCGCCAGGAGCGCGGTGGCGAGCAGGCAACCGCCACTGCGGGCCAGCCGGACCAGGCGAACCAGGTAAGGTGCGTGAGAGTACGAGCGGGTGTGTTTCATATCAGGCGGCCGTTGTGATAACGGTTCGCGGCCGGAAGGTCAATGCGAGTTGCGCCGGCAACGGTCCTGCGGCTCAGCGTTGGGCGGCGCCTTTGACCAACTCCGCCGCCACCTCCTCCGCCGTCCAATCGTTGCCCACGAAGATGCGCTGGATGCGGCCGGTAGCGTCCACCACCACGGTGCGGACGTTATGGCTGAAGCCTTGGCCGTCGCGGCCGAAGAACATGCCGAACTGCTCGGTGATCGCGTCGATGTCGATGAGTTCGCCGGTCAGGAAACTCCAGCGGCTGGGGTCCTGACCGTAACCGCGGCCGTATTGTTGGAGTCGTGCGGGTGTGTCGAAAGCAGGATCGAAGGTAATCGAGAGCAGACGCCAATTGTCGGGCGCGCCGGCTTGTTGGGCCAGGATGCGGCAGACCTGGACGAACTGGCGGGATTGTCGCGGGCAGAAGGTCGGGTAGGGACATCGGGTGTAGATGAAGGTCAGCCCGAGGGCCTGTCCACGGTACTCGCTCAGGCGCACCCGCCGCCCCTGTTCGCTAATAAACGGATAGTCCGGCAGCAGATCCCCTTCAGCCAGCTCCTCGACGTCGCGGGCGCGGCGCGCCCCGGGGGTCACCGCCGGCTGGAAGTGCATCAGGCCGGATTCGAGGACCTTGACCTGGTCGATCCAACCTTCGGTCTCGGTGACGTTGAGTCGGAAGGCGATGCGATCGCCGGGGCTGAGCCCGTCGAGTTCGGCGGGGTCCTGGACGTCGAACGGCATCGTCATCGCTGCCATGTAACCCGGGATTTCCTCGTGCGTCACCCGCACCGAGCGGTCGGCCGCCCGGACTTCTTGGACCACGCCTCGGACCTGGAAGGCCCGCTGTGCACCCGGGGCCGGGCTCGGAGGCGCGGCCGAGGGGCTCCGCTCCGTTTGGCACCCCCCAGCCAACGAGGCCAACAACAGGACCAGCCCAAAGGGCCGCCACTCACGTGTGTTCATAGTCATGGGTCACCTAGATGGACTCAATCTCATCCGCAAAGCTAGACGTTGTTGGAAGCGGCGGCGGTCAGGCCGGCCGCGCGCAGCCGCGCGAGGGCGTCCAAGGCCGCATCCGTCTCCGCCGCGCGTTTGCTCTTGCCGCGACCGCGCCCGAGCTCGACCCCGCCATGATACACCGCGCATTCGAAGTCGCGGTCGTGGTCAGGGCCGCTGGCTTGCTCGAGGCGGTAGAGCGGCAGCTCGAGAGAACCGCCCTGAAGCAGCTCTTGCAGCTCACCTTTGGGATTGTCGACATCCGGTCCGCGGGTGAGTTCTTCGAGTGGGGCGGCGTACTGTCGCAAGACAAAGGTGCGTGCGGCGCCGTAGCCGCCATCAACATAAACCGCCCCCAGCACCGCCTCGAAGGCATCCGCCAAGGCCGACGGCCGCTCGCGTCCGCGAGAGCGCTCTTCGCCTCGGCTCAGGATGAGGTGTCGGCCCAGTTGGAGTTGGGCTCCGAGCGCGGCGAGCGAATGGCGGTTGACCAGTCGGGCCCGGGCTTTGGTGAGCAGCCCTTCTCCCCAGCGCGGGAACCGCTGGTAAAGCTCTTCAGTCAGGATCAACTGCAACACGGCGTCGCCCAGGAATTCGAGACGTTGGTTATGATCGAGGCCACTGCCGGGTTCGCCGGAAGCGGATGGATGCGTCAGCGCGCGTCGCAGCAGCGTCGGTTCCTGGAACGCATACCCCAACTCGAGGTCCATCCGCGCCGCGCCGAGCGCCACCCCGCTGTTGGCCTCGTCTGGTCCGCCGGCCTCGTTCATGTGGGAGCGTCGGGCGTTTGTCCGTCGCGGGCGACTGCCGAGGTTGCCGCCGTCGCGTCGGGTGGAGGCGGCTCGGTGGCTGGCGCGTTGGCTGGCTCATCAGAACCGCCGCTGGCCTCGGCCGGGACGGGCGCGGTGAGGGTTGGCGCCGCCGCGTGGGGCGGGTCTGGCACAGGTGGCGAGGGATCGGAGCTCGGCGGGGCAGGGAGGCCCTGTTCAAGGAGTTGCGCGACTTCGCGCTGGACGACTTCGAGCTGATCCAGTTGCAGGTTGGGGTCCAGGATGGTGAACAGATCGCCGTTACGAGCGTGCTCATAGAGGAAGAAGCGCTGGCCCGCGGTGAGGTTCTCCGCTTTGACCCGGAGCAAGCGCTTGCGCTCGAGCATCACGGCCAGGATGAAACAGGCGGCTCGATGCTCCGGTTGATTCCGCTCGGCCAACTTGCGCAGCAGGGTCTCGGCCGTCTCCTTCTGGATCGGCTCCGGCTTGGGCGTGGGCACTTCATGAACGCCTTGCCAATGGGAGACGAAGCCCTTGCGATGGTTGGCTCCCTGGCCGTACTGCGCCTCCCAGCAGTCGGCGCAGACATCGAAGCGCCGGTAGCCCTGGCGCTCGTCGAACAGCAGCGTATGCAGGCGCTCGCGGTCGCGGAAACCGCGCCCGCATTCCTGGCAAGCGTGGGCGCGCGACTGGATGTTCCATTCCATGATACCTTCGGTTCGTCCGGTGCAGCCGGCTCGACGGCAGAGCGGCCGCACGCGTGCCCTCTGCATAGCATCCCGCGCGGGTCAGCGGCAATCCTATTTCCCGGCGGGCGGCGGGCGCGGTTACAAACCGCTTGACAGGCGCCCGGGCTTGATTTGAGGCTTTTGCCACATTTTGGAACTGATAACTGTCCTACCCGGTTCGCGCCATCATCACGGGCCACAGTGTTGTCCCAGCCGACCCACTGTCGCGGGGGGGAAAGATGACGGATCGCTCAGCGGCTGGCGAAGGCGGCCATGAAAGGCAACGATCATACTGGAACGGTGGTAACGCCAGAACCCGCCCGGACGACCGTCCGGCCCGCAGCGCGGAGGGGCGGGGTGCCGGGCGACGGCCAGGAGGGGCTGCGACCCGAGGTCAGCGGCCGGCGGCGGACGGGGGGCGGGCCGCGGCTGCTGGACAAGGTGCGGCAATTCAAGAGCGCTGCCCAGGTGCGCGCCCTGGGTTTGTACCCGTATTTCCGGACGATTTCCTCCGCCCAAGACACGGAGGTCATCATCGACGGCAAACGGGTGCTGATGCTCGGGTCGAACAGTTACCTAGGGCTGACCAACCATCCCAAAATCAAGGCCGCCGCGCGCGCGGCGGTCGAGAAGTACGGCACGGGGTGTGCCGGCTCGCGCTTTCTGAATGGGACGTTGGACATCCACCTCGAGCTCGAGCAGGCGTTGGCGCGGTTGGTGCGGAAGGAAGCCGTCCTGCTCTACAGCACGGGGTTTCAGGTGAATCTGGGCGTGATCAGCGCCTTGGTGGGCAAAGGCGAATACGCCATCGCGGACAAGAGCGACCATGCCAGCATCGTCGAGGGTTGTCTGCTCTCGCAGGGGAAGTTCGTCCGGTTCGCCCACAAAGACCTGGCCGCCCTCGAGAACCGGTTGCGCCTGATCGAGCCGGACGCGGGCAAGCTCATCGTGGTGGACGGGGTGTTCAGCATGGAGGGGGACATCATTCAACTGCCCGAGCTGTGCCGGTTGGCGCGCCAATATGAAGCGGTGGTGATGGTAGACGACGCGCACGCCGTCGGCGTGCTCGGGGCGCAAGGGGCCGGCACGCCCGCCCACTTCGAGCTGACCGATCAGGTGCATCTCATCATGGGCACCTTCAGCAAGTCCCTGGCGAGCCTGGGCGGGTTCATCGCCTCGGATTTCGAGACGATCGACTATCTCAAACATCACTCGAAGGCGCTGATCTTCAGCGCGAGCATGAGCCCTGCCAACGCCGCCGCGGTGCTGGCGGCACTCGAGATCATGGCCTCGGAGCCGGAGCGCATCCAGCAGTTGTGGCATCATACCGATCGGCTCAAGCGCGGGTTGCTGTCGCTCGGGTTCGACCTCGGCGCATCCCAAACCCCCATCTTGCCGGTCTACTGCCGGGATTTGATGCGGACCTTCAAGTTCTGCAAACGCCTCGAAGAGGAAGGGGTCTTCGTTAACCCGGTGGTGTCGCCCGGCGTGCCGCCCGGGCAGGAACTGCTGCGCCTGAGCCTCATGGCGACCCACACCGACTCCCAGATCGACTTCGCCCTCGAAAAAATGGGCCGCGTCGGCCGCGAGCTCGGCCTCATCTAGCCGGGCTTGCCCCGGCGCTGCCGTGCGGGAGCGTCCGCCCAACCTGTGCCTCGAGACCCGGCCCTGCGTGGGCGGCGCCGGTGGTGCGGCGGCGCTGAGCCGGCCGCCCTTTCGACTCCTGCCGCGGTGAGCGCCATGAGGGTGTTGCTGACAGGCGCAACCGGCTTCGTGGGTAGCCACATCCTCGATGCGCTCTGTGCCCGGGGCATCGCCACGGTCGCTCTGGTCCGTTCCACCAGCTCACGCCGGTTCATCGCCGCCCAGGCGGATCGCGTCGAGCTGCGGGAGGGTTCGATCACCGAGCCCGACGGCCTGGTGCGTGCGGTGGACGGAGTCACCCACGCGATCCACTGTGCCGGCCTGACCAAAGCCGTGCGGCCGTCCGAGCTATTCCGCGTGAACCAGGGCGGAACCCGCAACCTGGTCGTTGCGCTCAACGCCCACGCCGCCCACATCGAACGCGTGGTCCACCTCTCGAGCCTGGCGGTTTCGGGCCCAGGCACCGCCGCGGCACCCGCCCGTGAGTCCGCCACGCCCCGCCCCGTCTCGGTCTACGGGCACAGCAAAGCGGCGGCCGAGCGGGAATATGCGGCCTGTCGGGCGCCCTTCCTGATCCTGCGCCCGTGCGCCGTTTACGGACCGCGCGACGCGGAGTTGTTGGCGCTGGTTCGGGCGGTTCGATCCGGTTGGCTGCCCTGCTTCGGCGGCGGGCGCCAAGAATTAAGCCTGGTCTACGCTCGGGATCTCGCCGAGGTCGTGGTGCAGACCCTCACGCGACCCATCCCGCTCGGCGTCCCCTATCACGTCGCCGCCGATGAAGTCGTGACCGCGCGAGGCTTAGGCGAGGAAATCGCTCGCCAATTGGGGGTGTCGGCTCGACGCCTGGTCTTGCCGAACGCGGCGTGGCGGCCGCTGTGTTTGGCGGCGGGCATGGTGAGCCGCTGGACCGGCCGCGCGAGTATCTTGGCGAACGGCAAATGTCGGGAGCTGACTGCGCCCGGGTGGGTGGCGGAGACGCGGCGGTTGCGGTTCGAGGCGGAACTATCCTGCCCGACCGGCCTGCGCTCGGGGCTCGAAGGGACCTTGCGCTGGTATCGGGCCGAGGGTTGGCGGTGACGCACCTACATGAAGCACTACATCTTCATCGATTATGCAACCCAGGGATACGTGGTGGTGGTGGGGTTGTTGATCCTGGGATTCCACAACTCGACAGTGCCCTACTGGGGTTGGCTGCTGGCGGCGCACGGCGCTTGTCTGCTGCTGGTGCATGGCCTCGTTGTCGGGCACGCGCGCTGGCGCCAGGCGGGGGTGCTGGGTTTCCTGCGCCACTTCTATCCGGTGCTGCTCTACACGGGTTTCTACCGGGAGACCGGCGCGTTGAACCGGATGTTTGTGCCGGACTACCTGGACGCGCACTTCATCTGGGCGGAGGAGCGGCTCTTCGGCGCCCAACCTTGCCTGGAGTTCATGGACGCGCTGCCGTACTTGGCAGTGAGCGAGCTTTTCTATGCCTCCTATTTCTCCTACTACGTGATGGTGGCGGGTGTGGGGCTGGCGCTGCTGATCCGGAATCGCCCGCACTTCTTCCACTTCGTCTCGATTGTGTCGTTTGTCTTCTACCTCTGCTACTTGGCCTATATCCTCCTGCCGGTGATGGGACCCCGAGCGTTCTTCCGCGAGATCGATGGCTTCGATCTCCCCGTCGAAATCCAGGCGTACGCTGGCAACCCGACCTACCCGGACGCCATCAAGGTCGGGCCGTTCTTCCAACTCATGGCGTGGATCTACCGCAACTTCGAGGCACCGGGGGCCGCCTTCCCCAGCAGCCACGTCGCGGTGGCCTTGTGCACCGTCTGGTTTTCTTTCCTGTACCTACGGCCCATTCGCTGGCTCCATCTGGCAGTCGCATTGCTGTTGTGCGCGTCGACGGTCTACTGCCGGTATCATTACGTCATCGACGTCATTGCCGGCGCCTTCACCGCGGCCCTCCTCGTGCCCCTCGGGCATCGGCTCTACCGGCGCTTCCACGAGCACGCCGGCCCCGGTCCGCACCCGTAGGGTTCCCATCATGAATGCATCGTTCTTGCTCTGCTTGATCGTCATGACCGCCGCCCCCATGCTCGCCGCAAACCCCGTGGCGCCCACCGCCACGCTGCACCGAGTCGCGGCCCTCGCCGACCAGGGACTCTTCGCCCAAGCCGAGGCCCTCCTCGCCGCCGCGCTCTCGGACGCATCGTTGACCGACCCCGAGCGCGCGCGCCTCGCCTTCGAGCACGAGCGGCTGATTCGCATTCGGAAGGACTACCGGCTCACCCGAGCGGCGTTGTGGGACGCGCTCCGGCAGTCCGTCCGCGACCTGGCGGAGGAGGAATTCGAGCGGTGGCTGGCCCAAGGTTGGTTCGACGGCCGCACCATCGATGGGGTGCACAGGTTCATCGGTCCCAGCGTCAGCAACCTGTTCTTCCGCCACCCAGAACTTGAGGCGCGGCGCGTGAATCCACCCCGGACCGACGCGTTGCCGGCGGCTTACTTGGCGGACGCGCGCGCCATCCGCGCTGCTGCTCGTGCCCAGGCTCACCCCTACGTGCTCCCCCGCCGACTGGCGGTGACGATGACCATCGGCGTCCACGAAGGCGCCGCCACCGCAGGCGAACGGATCCGCGCCTGGATTCCGATTCCGCGCGAATACCCCTATCAGACCGATTTCGAGTGGGTGACCAGCGAGCCGGCCGGGGCGCAGCTTGGGCATCGATCGAGTCCAATTCGCTCGGCCTACCTCGAGCAACCGGCCGCCCAGGCCGCCCCCACGCGCTTCCGCATCCAATACGCCTATACCGCGTACGGAGTATGGATCGAAGTCGACCCGGTGCGGGTTCGTGCTGGGGACGCCGGCGACGCCGCTCTCCAGCCCTACTTGACGGAAGCGCCGCACGTGCAGTTCGCCGAGCCCATGCGGCGCCTGGCGCGCGAACTCGGGGCCGGGGAAGCCAACCCGGCCCGCCTGGCCAAACGCTATTACGACTGGATCGCCGACCACATCCAATACAGCTACGCTCGCGAGTACTCGACGGTGCCGGATCTGGGTGCCTATTGCCTGCAACAGCGGTATGGCGACTGTGGTCAGGCAGCCTTCCTCTTCATCACCCTGTGCCGGTTGAGCGGCATCCCGGCGCGCTGGCAGTCGGGCTGGAGCCTCTTCCCGGGAGCCCAGACCATCCACGACTGGTGCGAGATCTTCCTCGCGCCCTACGGCTGGGTGCCGGTCGATCCGTACCAAGGCATTTTCGCCCGGCAGTACGGCGGCAACCTCACCGCTGCCGAGCGAATCGAACTGCGCGACTTCTACTTCGGCGGCCTCTCGGCGTATCGCCTGGCCGCAAACGCCGATCACAACCAACTCCTCAGCCCAGCCAAGACCAGCCTCCGGTCGGACCCGGTGGACTTCCAGCGAGGCGAACTCGAGGTCAACGGCCGCAATGTGTACTTCGACCAGTTCACCTACCAACTCGAATGGCGCGAGCTCGGGTTTTAGGCTTGTGAGCGGCAGGGGCCTTGGCTTGAATGGGGCCGATGGATTCCCGCGGCGGATCAAGTGCGGCCCTGCCCAGCGAGCCCCAAGTGCCGCGGGCCTCACCGGACGGTCCCGGCCACGACCCAGGCGATCCGGCGCCACCCACCACACCGAGCTCGTATCGATTCTGCGATCGGGCGACAGGTCTGCTCCTGGGGGCGGCGGTGGTCTTGTCCCCCTGGGCGTTCGGTACGACGCAGGAATGGGCCATCTGGACCCTGAACACCATCGGCTACGCCCTCGGTTGCCTCTGGCTGTGCAAGCGCTGGCTGCGCGTCCGGACCGGTTACTGCCCACCGCGCTGGGGCGAGGAGGTGGCCCAACCCGGCCAACCGGCCCTCTTCCGCCCCCATACCAAGTGCGCTCGCTGGCTGACTCGGTCGTTAGCGCTGCTGACGGTGCTGGTCTTGGGCTACGGCTTCCTGAGCGCGGCCAATGCCCGCGCCTGGTTTGGCGAGCCAGTGCCCCGATTCAACGAACGCTATCTCCCCTGGCTGCCCCACAGCTACGCTGGCGGCGCAACCTGGTTCGCTTGCTGGCAATACCTCGCCTTGGCTTGCGTGTTCTGGGCCACGCGCGATTGGCTGCTGGGCAAGACCCCGCGCGAGAGCGGCGAGGAGGAGGCCGTCTTTCCCGAAGTCGCGCCGCGCGCGCCCACCGGTCTGCCGGAGCGGTTGTCGCGCCTGTTGTGGGTGCTTTGCCTCAACGGGACACTGCTCGGCGCAGTCGCCATTCTGCAGCGCCTCGACGGCACCGACCGACTCCTGTGGGTGTTGCTGCCGCGGTTCGGCGGTGCCGACTTCCATTTCGGCCCGTTCACCTACCGGGGCAATGGCGCCCAGTATTTCAACCTGCTGTGGCCGGTGAGTCTGGCCTTTTGGTGGACGCTCTTCCACGCCAGTCGCACCGTGCGAACCGGCCCGGCCCGCCTGGGGAACAACCCGCACCTGGTGCTCCTGCCGTGTGTGTTGGTGCAGATCGCCTGTCCCATCATCTCGGCGAGCAGCGGTGGAGTGGTCATTGCGATCGGGCTGGCGGTGGGGGCGTTGGCGGTGTTGCTGGCGGCCAACTGGAGCGCCACCTCCGGCACCCGGGCGGCCATGGCCGCGCCCTTTGTTCTGGCGATCTTGCTCGTGGCTTACCTCGGCTGGAGCCAAATCCAAGGCGGCCTCGGTAACGCCTTCATGGACGACCTCGGCGACCGCGTCGAGATCTACCAGAACGCGCGCAAGATGGCCGTCGACCATCCCCTCTTCGGCACCGGCCCCGGCACCTTCGGCACCATGTACCAACTCTATCGCGCCAGCCCCCGTGAAGATTGGGCCGCCTATGCCCACGACGACTGGCTCCAGACCGTCATCACCTTCGGCTGGCTCGGCTTCGCTCTCATCGTGCTGATGCTCGCCCACGCCTTCGCACGCTGGTGGTGGCGCGACGGGATCGCCTGCCGCTGGGACCTGGCGACGATGATCTGGCTCGCCCTGGCCGGGTGCCTCTTCCACGCCCGCTTCGATTTCCCCTTCCAAATCTACTCGCTACTGCTGCTCTTCCTGGTCTTGTGCGCCATCAGCGTCTGTCTCGCCCGCCCGCAGTAGTTGGCTGTAGCCGCCGCCTAGGGTGCCGGCCAGCGCCCCTCGGGTATCTCGCGCAGCATCACCTTGGCCGGGTCGATCACGACGTGCTTAATGCGTTGGCGTTTCCAGGTGTAGGTCACGTGCACCAGATTGTCCTTGGCCTGGATGACGGCCGGGTAGGAAAACTCGCTGCCGGGCTCGTTCTCCAGCTCCATCGCGGCCATCCAAATCTGCCCGTCCAACGAGACCGCCACGTTGAGCCGGCTGCGGTCGACACTCGAGTGGTTGTACACCAACAACATGTGGCCGCCCTGCAACCGCACCGCGTCGATCGCGCTGTTCGGGTTCGGTAGCGCGGTCCGTTTAAGCTCGCCCCACGACGCCGCGTTGTTGGTCGACCACGAACTGTAGATGCGACCCTGCTTGGTGCGGCACAGGATTTGGAACTTGTAGAGCCCATGCGCCAAAACCGTGGGTTGAATCGCCCCCACCGTAAACGCCGCGTTCAGCGGACCCGAACTGCTCCACCATTTCATCGGGTCGTCCGTGGTTTCCATGTGGACCCGCCAACCCTTGTCCTCCGAGCTGGAGCCGCAAAGTAGGCTCCCGTCCCACCGCTCGATCGGCTTGCTGCGCACCGGCCCCACGATGCCGTCGGGCAAGCGCCGCAAATCCGTCCAGCTCTGGCCATGGTCTTTGGACACCCGCATCATCCCCCACCAAGTCGCCGGGCTGGGGCCCACCTTGTAGAACAACAATAGATCGCCATTCTGGCGCTGAAAAAGGACCGGGTTCCAGCACGGGAACCGGCGTTGCCGCGCCGTGTCGAAGCCGTTGGCGACCTCCTCCGGTTCCGACCACCGGCCACCCGCGTTGCGCGACAGCCAGATGCCGACATCCACAGCGCCCTCGTGCGTGCCCCCAAACCAGGCCGCCAACAAACCCGCGGGCGTCTCGCAGATCGTCGAGGCGTGGCTCGAGGGCACCGGCGGACGATCTGAGATGAACTGGGCCTTCACCACCGCCGGATCCGGCAGCGCCGCCGCCCCGCCCGACCACCCGCCCGCCACGCTCAGCACCCAGGTAACCGAGACGACGCGGAACAGCTTCCCAACGTTGCGTTTTCATGATCATGCAGCTTTCGTGAACCACGTGCGCCCCGAGTTTTACCGGGCTAACCCTGCCATTTCAAGCCCCGCCAATACCGCCCCCCCTGCCCCGCCCCGGTCGTGCCTCATGTCCAGCGGGCGCGACCGAAGGTCCGTAAGGATGTTCGTAAGGATGTCGGTAAGGATTGCGCCGTGGCTGACGGGCATCTACGTTTGCGGGATTGTAGCTATGAAGAAGTGGATCATCGTGGTCTTGGTGCTGGCAGCCGGTTACCTCGGCTACCGGCAATGGCAGACGTGGCGGAGCCAAGCGCAGGCGGCTGGCGGCCCAGCCCGCTCCACCACCGCACCGGTAGTGGTCACCAACATCAACTTCGCCGTCAATGCCGCCGGCGAAATCACCCCCGCCGAACAGGTCTCCGTCCGGCCCGAAATCAACGGCAAGATCGAACGGTTGCCGGTGGACATCGGCGACACCGTTCAGCAGGGCGCGTTGTTGTTCAAGCTGGACGATAAGGAATTGCAGCAACAGCGCGCCTCGAGCCAAACCGCCATCGAACGTGCCAAACTCGAATTGGCCAAGGCCCAGCGCGACTACGAACGCGCCCTGCAACTGCGCGACGAGAACTTGATTTCCCAGGAACTGTTCGACAACACCAAAACCGTTTACGAGCTGGCGAAAAACTCCCTCGACCGTGCCCAGCGCGAACTGGCCATCCTCGAAGAGCGGTTGACCAAGACGGAGGTGCGCGCGCCCTTCGACTGCACCATTCTCACCCGGCCCATCTCGATGGGCCAGGCGGTGTCGGGCTCGGGCGGATTCAACAGCGGGACCGAGGTGCTCACCATCGCCGACCTCAACTCGATGGTCATCAACGCCCATGTCAACCAAGCCGATGTCCCCCGCCTCACCGTCGGCCAACAGGTCGAGGTCACCGTCGAGGCCGTCACCGGACTCAAAGTGACGGGCCTGGTCGAACGTATCGCGCCCCAGGCCACCATCCGCAACAACATTAAAGGCTTCGCCGCGCGCGTCTTGCTCACCAACGTCGACCGCCGCGTTCGCCCCGGCATGACCGCCAATATCAAAATCCCCGTCGCCTCCGCCCATAACGTGCGCGCCGTGCCCCTGGCCGCCGTCTTCACCGAGAAAAACCCCGAGACGGACCGCCTCGAACGGTTCGTCTACGTCCAGCGGGGTAACACCTTCGAGAAGCGCATCGTCCAAATCGGCGTCTCGGATTTCTTCTACGCCGAAGTCCAGCAGGGCCTGGTCGGAAATGAAATCGTCTCGCTCGAACTCCCCAAAGAAGACCGCATCCGAATCCCCCAGAACCTGGCCGCGCTCGCCCCGGTGGCCGAAGCCGCCAGCCCAGGCGCGCGCCCCCAAGAAACCTCGATCGCCCAGACCAATCCGCCCGCCCCCACGCCCACGCCTGCCCCACCGCCGAGCGCAGCAGCCGCGCCCGCAACCGCAGCGGCCGCCCAGCGGCCTACCGGCGGCAATGGAGGCGCGGGAACCAATGGAAATGGCAACGCCAAATGAGGGCACCGCTAACCCCACCGGTGCGCCGCTGCGGCATCACGTCACGACCTGCGGTCGGCCCGGACCGCAGCCGCTTGGCCTAGACTCCTCCCACTCCACGCACTCTAACCATGGCCCTGGTTGAACTACGCAGCGTCAGCAAGATCTACCACCTGGGCGGCGAGGAAATCCGCGCCCTCGACGACGTCAGCCTGGACATTCACGAGGGTGAATTCATCTCGATCATCGGCCCATCGGGCAGCGGCAAGTCCACCCTCATGCACATCCTCGGCTGCCTGGATTCGCCCACCCACGGCACCATCCAGCTCGACGGCCGGATGATCCAGGACGCATCCACACGCGAGTTGGCGGCCATCCGCAACCGCAAGATCGGCTTCGTCTTTCAGTTCTTTAACCTGCTCCCCAAACTCAGCGTCCTCCAGAACGTCGAGTTGCCCATGATCTACAGCGGCATCGCCACCCGACAGCGCCACCAACGCGCCCTCGGCGCCTTGCAGGCGGTCGACCTTGCCAATCGCGCCAAACACCGACCCAGCCAACTCTCCGGCGGCCAACAACAGCGCGCCGCCATCGCTCGCGCCCTGGTCAACGACCCCAGAATCATCTTCGCCGATGAACCCACCGGTAACCTCGACTCCCACACCGGTGAAGCCATCCTCGCCCTGTTCCGACGCCTCAGCCGAGAAGGCCGCACCATCGTCTTGGTCACCCACGACCCGGAGATCGCCGCTGTCACACCCCGGCGCATCGAGATCCGCGACGGCAAGATCGCAGAAAAAGTGGACCTGACCCTGGCAGGCTTGGATCGACCGCCCGCCCCGGCCGTGCTCGCCCCATGAGGTCCGCCCCCACGCCCGCCCAGGCCCCGGCCGCCACCGTGCCCCTCGCGCACGGTAGCATCGACCTCTGGATGACCGTCGGCGTCGGCCTCCGCGAGACCTGGGCCCACAAATTCCGTTCCTTGCTGACCATGCTCGGCATCATCCTGGGCGTCTCGAGCCTCGTCGCCATGTCCGCCTTGGTCAAAGGCATGGAGGTCGGCGCCAAAGAGGCCCTCATCGCCGTCGGCGGCCTGCAAAAGGTGCGCGTCGAACCCCAGGAACTGCCCGTCGAACAGCGCCACCTGCAAGAGCAAGCCGTCGGCATCACCATCAACGACGTCTACGCCCTCCAGGCCAGCGCCCCCTTGGTCAAGCGCATCTCCCCGGAGATCCGCATCCCCGCCACCGCCTCCGCCAACGGCAAAAACTTCCGTACGTTCATGTGCCTCGGGGTCTGGCCAGTCGCCCTCGAACTCACCGAGCATGTCATCGCCCACGGCCGCATGTTCAATGAACTGGACGACGAAATGGCCCGCAGCGTCTGCGTGATCGGCACCGGCACCCGCAACGAACTCTGGGGTTCCCCGGAGGAAGTCGGCCGCGAGATCGTTCCCCTGGGCGAGACCCTCTACGTCAACGGGCTCCCTTTCACCATCGTCGGCATGTTCCCACACTACGAGAGCGAACAGGAGCGTAAGGCCCGTGAACTGGCTCGCCAACAGGCCGCCCTCCAAAGCACCAACGCCCCCGCAGCCACCGGTCCAGCCCGCGACCGGGGCCGAGGCCGCCGCGGGAGCAACTTCGCCTTCTGGATCAAGAACGCCACCATCTACATGCCGCTCAACACCGCCTACATGAAATTCCGCTCCGGTATCACCTACTCCGGTTTCCGCGGCTCGAGCAGTGGCGAGGGCAACATCGGCGACCCCCGCCTCTCCTCCCTCGAACTCAAGATCCACAGTGTCGACCGCCTCGCCGAATCCCTCCAGCAAATCCGTAATGTGCTCATGACCACGCACCGCGGCATCGAGGACTTCTCGTTCCGTACCCAGGAAGAATGGGCGGAGAATATCAATGCCTTCATCCGCAATGCGCGACGCAGTGGCGGCCTGATCGCCGGCATCAGCCTCCTCGTCGGGGGCATCGGGATCATGAACATCATGCTCGCCAGCATCTCCGAACGCGTCCGCGAAATCGGCATCCGCAAATCCGTCGGCGCCGCCACCGCCGACATCTTCATCCAAATCTTGGTCGAGAGCGTCTTCATCGCCATGCTCGGCGGCCTCGCCGGTTTGCTCACCTCCGTCGCCCTCGTCCGCCTCATCTCCTCTTTCTCACCGACCGAAAATGCCCCCATCATCACCGTCTTGGCCCTGAGCGTGGCCTTCGGCTTCAGTGTGTTGGTCGGCGTCCTGGCCGGCCTGTTCCCGGCCGTCAAAGCTGCCCGCCTCAACCCCATCCAGGCCCTCCGCTATGAATAGCCCCGGTCAGCTATGAACCTTCCCACCCTCTCGTCAGCGAACCCGCCAGCGCCGGCCAGCGCCATGCCGCTCGCTCCGCTCGAGGTCTTCCCGGCGTGAACCTGTTCAACACCATCCTCGTCGGCCTCAAGGAGGTCTGGGCACACAAGTTCAGATCCCTCCTGACCATGCTCGGGATCATCCTCGGTGTGGCCAGCCTCGTCGGCATGGCCGCCATCATCAAGGGCATGGAAAACGGCATGAAAGAGACCATGATCGCCATGGGCGGCGCCGATAAAGTCCTGCTCGACGATCAAGACGTCCCCTCTTATCAAGAACACCTCGCCGACCAAGCCCCGGGCCGCACCATGGTCGACGTGCAAGCCCTCCGCCGCAGCGCCCCGCTCTTGCGCGTCGTCTCCCCCGAGATGCGACTCGAGGTCCTGCTCTCCCGCGCAGGCAAATACGTCCGCCCCGAGGAGTGCTGCGGCGTTTGGCCCGCCGTCATCGACATGAACCTGCATACCCTCGAACACGGTCGCTTCTTCACCGACCTCGACGAAGAAACTGCCGCGCCCGTCTGCGTCATCGGCACCGGCATCCGCGACGCGCTGTTCGGCTCGCCCGAGGAAACCGGCCGCGAGATCGTCCCCGTCGGCGAGTTGATCAACATCAATCGCCAACCCTTCACCATCGTCGGCATGTTCGCCCACTACGAAGGCGAGCAAGAGAAGCGAGCGCGCGAACTCGCCAAAAACCAACCCGCCCGACCCCAGGCCGGACCCGACCGCCGACGCGGTTGGGGACACAGTAACTGGGCGTTCCGGCGCAAGAACCTCACCGTCTACATGCCCCTCAACACCGCCTGGATCCGCTTCCGCGCTGCCTCCGGTTACAACAACATCCCCGACCCGCGCCTCTCCGACATCGACCTCAAGGTGGCCAGTCTCGAGGAACTCGAGCCGGCCCTTCAACAGGCGCGCAACGTCTTGATGCTCACCCATCGCGGCATCGAGGACTTCAGCTTCCGGACTCAGGAAAACAACCTGGACAACATCAACCAACAAATCCGCAACGCGCGCTTGAGCGGGGGCATCATCGCCGGCATCAGCCTCTTGGTGGGCGGCATTGGCATCATGAACATCATGCTCGCCAGCATCAACGAACGAATCCGCGAGATCGGCATCTGCAAGGCCGTCGGCGCCTCCGCCCCGGCCGTCTTCACTCAAATCCTGGTCGAAAGCGTCGTCATCGCCCTCGTCGGCGCACTCCTCGGCGTCGGCGCCTCCTACGGCCTGGTGCAGATCCTGTCCCTTATGAGCCCCAGCGCCAACGCCCCGGTCGTTACCGCCTGGGCCCTCCTCCTGGCTGTCGCCTTCAGCGCCGCCGTCGGCGTCCTTGCGGGCATCTATCCCGCCGTGCGCGCCGCCCGCCTCAACCCTATTCAGGCCTTGCGCTACGAGTAGCCAACGCGGACGCGCTCAGCTCACTCCACTCGCTCTCGCTCTCTCCTCCTCCTGCGTGCGGTACTGCGGTAGCCCGTTAGCCCAACCCAGACTGAGCCGACTCGCCAACGCCAATGCCTTTGGGTTCTGGGCCTTGCGTGCAATGTAACAGGGTCTTAGTAGTTGACACTCGCAGTGCAATATATCGGGTTTATAATTGTTGACAGACTTGCCCTGGGCCCCCGGGCCTGCGCCGGCACCTGGCGCGTGGTGGCTTACTGCGCGGCTGCCCATTGGCCATCGGCGGCCTTCGTCATTGGCCGGCATCGCCATCGCCATTGTCATGGGCCTCGGGCGACCGGACCGGGGGACCGGGGGCGACGGCCGAATTAATGGCTGGCCAAGGGTGGGGGCTGCCGTAGACTGGGAGGCGATTTGATGAGTGCGAAGAAATCGCCAGACAGCCACGCAGCGCTCGACCTGACGATCACGAACAAGCTCGGCATCCATGCCCGGCCGGCGGCCATGTTCGTGAAGGTCGCGAACCGCTACGGCTGTGACGTGCTGGTTGAGAAAGACGGTGAGACAGTCAACGGGAAGAGTATCATGGGCCTGATGATGCTCGCCGCCGGGCCCGGTTCGAAGATCCGAATCCAGGCCGACGGAAAGGACGCCCACACGGTGGTCAACGAACTCGAGGCCCTGGTGAACCGAAAGTTCGATGAAGACTAGCCGAGGGCATTCAGGGACAAGGCTTTAGCTTGCGAACTTGAGGGTGCACGGGACCTTGCGCCAGCCAACCTCCAACCCTTTTCAACTCGTGGAACCGACTGTGGCTAAGAAGGATTTCGATGTGTCTTACGTCGCGCATCTCGCCCGACTCGAGTTAGCCTCCGCCGAAGCCGAGAGCCTCGGACGCCAGCTCGGGCAAGTCCTGGCCTACATGGCCAAACTTGAAGAACTCGACGTTGCTCAGGTCGAGCCTACGGCCCACGCGGTGCCCTTGGCCAATGTCACTCGGCCCGATGAAATCCGGCCCTCCCTGTCCAACGCCGATGCCCTGCGCAACGCCCCTGCGTCGAATGACGGCCTCTTCGTCGTGCCCAAGATCGTCGAGTGAATCGTTGGGGGCCAAACCGCCATGTGGAATCGCCTGACCCTCACCGAACTCGCCCAACGATTGGCGCAGCGTGAAACGAGCGCCAGCGAAGCCCTGGCCGCGTGCTGGGACCGAATCCAGCAAGTCGACCCGGTCCTGCATGCCTACTTGAGCTGCGACATCGCGGAGGCGCGGCTTCAGGCTGAGGCGGCCGATCGCGCTCTGGCCTCAGGCGCCACGCACCGCGAGCAACCCCTGTTGGGCGTGCCCATCTCGCTCAAAGACATCATTGCCGTCCGAGAACAACCCCTGACCTGTGGCTCGAAGCTCTTGGCCAATTTTGTCTCCCCCTACGACGCCGCCGTGACCGAGAAACTGCGCGCTGCCGGAGCCGTCCTCTTCGGACGGCTCAACCTGGATGAGTTCGCCATGGGCAGCTCGACGGAGAACTCTGGCTTCGGTCCGGCGCGCAACCCCTGGGATCCGAGCCGCATCCCGGGCGGTTCTTCCGGCGGGTCCGCCGTGGCGGTGGCGGCGGACGAATGCGCGGCGGCACTTGGTTCGGACACCGGCGGTTCGGTTCGCCAACCGGCTGCCTGCTGCGGCGTGGTCGGCCTCAAGCCCACGTACGGCCGGGTCTCGCGCTACGGTCTGGTCGCGTACGCATCGTCCTTGGACCAAATCGGTACGCTCACCAAGGATGTGCGGGATGCCGCCACGCTTCTGGGGGCGATCGGCGGCCATGACCCACGGGACTCGACCAGCGTGCCCCAGCCGGTGCCGGATTACACCGCGACGCTCGAACAGGGTGTGCGGGGGCTCAAGCTCGGTTTGCCGAAGGAGTACTTCGTGGGCGGTCTGGACCCCGAGGTGCGAGCCGCCGTCGAGGCGGCCGTGGCGCAATTCCAGCAACTGGGCGCGGAGACCATCGAGATCTCGCTACCCCACACGGACTATGCCATTGCCGCCTATTACATCATTGCCCCGGCGGAGGCCAGCGCGAACTTGGCGCGTTTCGACGGGGTGCGCTACGGATCCCGGGTGGCGGGTGCCGATCTCCTCGAGCTCTACCAGCGGACGAGGGGGGCTGGGTTTGGGCCCGAAGTGAAGCGGCGGATTATCTTGGGCACGTACGTGCTGAGCAGCGGTTACTATGACGCCTACTACTTGCGCGCGCAGAAGGTGCGCACGCTGATTCGCCAGGACTTCTTAGAGGCCTTCGGGACCGTCGATGCCATCCTCACGCCCACGACGCCGAGCGCGGCGTTCCCGTTAGGCGAGAAATCCGATGATCCGCTCCGGATGTACTTGGAGGACATCTACACCGTTTCGTGCAACTTGGCGGGGATCTGCGGCCTGAGCTTGCCTTGCGGGTTCACGCGGCAGCCGCGCCTGCCCATCGGGCTACAGCTCTTGGGCAAACCCTTTGGCGAGGCCACCCTCCTCCGGCTGGCTTACGCTTACGAACAGGCCACGTCCTGGCACCGCGAAAAACCGCCGCTCCCCCACGCGCCCGAACGCGCCTGACCACCCGAGGGCGTGCCGTCCGGTCGTGGTCGCCACCCCGGCGCTGCCGCGCCCGCTATCGCTACTGGAGGACGGTGCTATTGTCGGCCATCCACTTCGAGTCGAGCCAGGCTTCGCGCGCGGCGAAGTTCAGGCTCAGGTTCTGCGCCCCCGTGAAGTAGACCGGCATGTTCAGCAGTCCCCGGCCCGTGCTATGTCCGGACTTGATGCTCAGCCAGCGTTTGATCTCCGAGTGCCCATCCGCAAACGAGAAACCGCAGGCGCCGTTGTGGTAATTGGCCGGGAGGTCGATAATCCGGGCGGTGTTGAAGGCGTCGGCGCCGGTGCATTGCGTGGCGAAGGCGGCGTCGTTGATGCTATTCGGGTGTTCGTCCACGAACACGAACGTCTTGGTGGGCTGAACGATGTGCGAGGCCTTCCCGTACGTGCGCCAGCGCGTCTGGTTGCGACCCGTGCCCGAGCCATCCAGCCAATCGCCCCAGGCAAACACCTGGCTCATCGAGTTGCTCCGAATCCGCGGGACCGTGTTGCCCCCCACACGCACGACCGACTTATCCGCCGGACACAGGAAGATCGCCGCGCTCTGGCCCACGTACTTGAACAAGGGCGAGTTGGTGATGTAGCGCATGTTGGCCGCCTCGGCGTCCCAACCCGACAACCCGCCCTGGATCCAGTTCACCCGACCCGGCAAACCGTCCAGGCAGGCCAACAACGTCTCGTTGAAATCGTCCGCATAAAGCAGGAAGCCCAAGGACAATTGCCGCGTGTTGTTCATGCACGAGATGCCTTGGCCCTTGGCTTTGGCCTTCGACAACGCCGGCAACAGCATGCCCGCCAAAATCGCAATGATCGCGATCACCACCAGCAACTCGATCAACGTAAATCCCGACCGCTCCGGTCGAGGTTCAGTCACAGATGTCTTCATAATACTCGCCGCGCCGTGTTCCCAGTCCGCTCGTCGTGTTGTCCGCCCAACCGTCACCCCGACCGCGCTTCCCGCGCGACCCGAATCAAGCCAGAATCAAAGAATCGACGCGCCAGCCTACCGGACTCGAGTCTCCCTGACAACTGTGCGTCTGCCCGCCCAAGACTCCCCATGGACCGGCCGTACCGCCGACCGGTCGTCCCTCTCGGCGACTCGGAAGTCACACGACTCTGGGTCGGCTGAGCCGGGTGCGATTTCTCACTTGGGTTTGCACGGGGTTGTTGCAGAGTTCCAGCCATGGAATCGGAGCCTGCGAGTTCGCTGCCGCCAGCCACCGCGCCCGGTGAGCCGGACGGACCGGCGTGGCACGCCGCTCCCGCGGCGGCCACCCACGGGGAGGAGTGGTTCACTGCGGGGCGGGTGGGCTGGTTGGTGGCGGCGCTGTTGGCGGTGAGCTTTCCCGGGGTGTTATTCGGCTCGAGTTCGTTCTTCTTTCGCGATTATGGGACCTTGGCGTATCCCTTCATCCACTATCAACGAGAGGCGTTTTGGCAAGGCGCACTGCCGTGTTGGAACCCGCTCAGTCACTGCGGGACGCCGTTCTTCGCCCAATGGAACACGCTCGTCCTGTATCCTGGCGCGCTGGTGTACTTGTTGCTGCCGTTACCCTGGTCACTGAATCTGTTTTGCTTGGCGCACTTGTGGCTTGCGGGTTGGGGCGGTTTCTTCCTGGCTCGACACTGGACGGGCAGTCCGCTGGGGGCGGCGGTGGCGGGGGTGACCCTGGTGTTCGGCGGTGCGACGCTCGCGAGCCATGTTTATCCGAATTACTTGGTGGCGTTGGGTTGGCTACCTTGGGTGGTCTGGCTCAGCGAGCGGGCCTGGCGCACCGGGGGCCAGTTGCTGGTTTGGGCTGCGGTGGTCGGGGCGCTGCAGATGCTCGCAGGGGCGCCGGAGTTGATCCTGCAAACCTGGTTGTTGATCGTGGCGCTCTGGGCAGTCGACGTGGCGCGGGGTCGTGTCGGGCTGATCTCGCTAGGCCGTTTGGGTCTGGTGGTTATCCTCGTGGCTGGGTTGGCGGCGGTGCAACTCGCGCCCTTCCTCGATCTCTTGGCGCAGGCGCAGCGGAGTGCCCAATACGGTGGCACCCTGTGGAGCCTGCCGCGTTGGGGATGGGCGAACCTGCTGGTGCCGCTGTTTCACTGTTACGCGACGCCGCAGGGCGTCTTCCTGCAATCGGGCCAGGCATTTCTCATCTCGTATTATCCCGGGATCGCCGTGCTCGCGCTGGCGGCCCTGGCCCTCTGGCGACCACGCACGGGACGCGTTGGGGTGTTGGGCGGGTTGTGGTTCCTGAGCCTGGCGCTGGCCATGGGGGAGGGCACGCCATTGCATGGCTGGCTCCAGGCCTTGGTCCCAGCCGTCGGGGCGATCAGGTTCCCGGTCAAGTTCGTGTATTTGACGGCGTGCCTAACGCCGTTTCTGGCCGCCTACGGTTTGCGCGCTGTGTTGGGGGAGTCCGAGGGCGTGTCCGGGACTGCGCCGCGCCGCGTCGAACGCGGCCTACAGTGGATCGCGCTAGGCGGGGTGTTGGCGATCAGTGCGCTCCTCGCGATGGCGTACGGTGATCCGTCGCCGAACGAGGAATGGTCGGCGACGCTGCGCAGCGGCCTCGCGCGCGCCGCCTTCTTGGGGGGCGGCGTCTTGGCGCTGCTGGCGTGTAGGCGGCGGCCTGGCCTTTGGGCGAGCATAGGGTTGCTGGCGCTGTTGTGGGCAGACCTGCGCATCCATACGCCGGTCCTGACGCCCACTCTGTCGGCAGCGGCCTACGCACCCGGCGTGGTTGAACTCGAGCCAGGGCCGGAGCTTGGGCAGAGCCGCGTCTTGATTACGCCGCGCGCCGAGCGCCTGCTGAGCACCCGCACGCTGCCCAGTTTCCTGGACGACTTCCTTGGTTCCAGGTTGGCCTTGTGGTCGAACCTAAATGTGCTCGAGGGCATCCCTAAGGTGAATGGGGCCGCCACTTTGCGGCTGCGGGCTCAAGCCGAGCTCGAGGCCACGATGTACGCATCGACCAACCCACCGCCCGCTGGCCTGCTGCGTTTCCTGGGTGTGTCACACCAGTCCTCGCCGGTGAACCCGGTCGAGTGGGTGGTGGCGCCCGATCCTCGACCGCTGGTCACGGCGGGCGCGCGGCCCGTGTTCGCCGACGGCCGGCAAACCCTGGCGGCGTTGTTCGCCGCGGACTTCGAACCGCGCGAGGTGGTGTACTTGCCGCTCACGGCCGCACGCGCTGCCCAGGCGACAAACGCTGCCACGGCCCGGGTGCTGCGGCAGCGGTTCTCCGCGGAACGGATCGATGTCGAGCTGGAAGCCGAGGCGCCAGCATGGGTGGTCATTGCGCAGACGCACGCGCCGGGTTGGCGTGCCTTGGTGGATGGGCAACCCGCCGAGATCGAACGCGCGAATTACGCCTTTCAAGCAGTGGCTCTGCCGGCGGGCCGGCACCGACTCGAGTTGATCTACCGCGAACGCTGGTTGCTCCCCGGGGCGGGCGCCTCCGTGCTGGCGGTGCTGGTTTGCGGGATCCTCTGGATCCACGCGGGCCAGGGAAAGGGGGCCTGAGACGGGCGATCGAGGCGATGAAGGAGCCGATGAGCAACGGCGAGGATCGGTCGGCAGGCGCCTCCGTGGCAGGCTTCACGGCGGGTTGGTTTTCGGCGTACCTCGCACTGGTGTTGACGGTTGCCTTCTGGCCGGTGCTGGTGGGCGGGGAGAGTTTCTACTTCCGCGACTTTGGGGTTTTCGGCTACCCGCTGGCGCATTACCACCGAGCGTCGGTCTGGAGCGGGGAACTGCCCTTGTGGAATCCGCTCAGCTCCTGCGGGCTACCTTTTCTGGCGCAGTGGAACACGATGACCCTCTACCCTGGTGCGCTGCTCTATCTGGGCCTACCCTTGCCGTGGTCGCTCAACCTCTTCTGTCTGGCCCATCAGTTCCTCGGTGGGCTGGGCATGTACTACTTGGCGCGGGCATGGACCGGGAGCGGGTTGGGCGCCAGTCTGGCTGGGCTGGGTTACGCGTTGAGCGGGCTGATGCTCAGTAGTCTGAAGTGGCCGAACAACATCGCGGTGTTGGGTTGGCTGCCCTGGGTCGTTTGGCTCGCCGAGCATGGTTGGCGTGAGGGTGGCCGAGCGTGGCTCTGGGCCACACTGGCGGGGGCCATGCAAATGTTGGCGGGAACGCCCGAGCTCATCGCGTTGACCTGGGGCGTGGTCGCCGCCCTGTGGGTGGCGCACCTGGTGAGGGTCAGGAGCAACGGGGGGGCCTGGCGCGTGTGTGGGGCGAGTGCGGGGCGGTTCGCGGGGATGGTTTTGCTGGTTGCCGGGCTCAGCGCGGCGCAGTTGCTGCCCTTCTTCGAGCTCTTGAGCGAGTCCCATCGCGATGTGCAATACGGCGTGGCCACTTGGGCCATGCCGAGTTGGGGTTGGGCCAATTTCCTCGTGCCGTTGTTCCGCTGTTTCCGGTCATACCAGGGCGTCTTTGCGCAAGTGGATCAATACTGGGTCGCCTCCTACTACCTTGGAGTCGGACTCGTGGTACTCGGGCTGTGGGCGGTTGCGTGCGTCCGCCGGGGCAGGGTGTGGTTGCTCGCAGTGGTGGGGGGCGCGGGGGTATGGTTGGCGTTGGGCGAGGCCGGCGGTCTCTATGGTTGGCTGCGGGCGGCGGTGCCGTGGCTGGGGTTCATGCGGTTTCCGATCAAGTTTGTGGTGTTAACCGCCTGGGCGATGCCGTTGTTGGGCGCGTTTGCCGTGGCGGAATGCCAAACGCAGCCCGAGGGCGCATCCGGTGCGCGGCAGCGACTGTTGGGTCTCCTTGCGGGTCTGCTATGCGCCGCCATCGGCGGGCTTCTCTGGTGGGCGGCGGCCCGTCCCCTGGCTACCGACGACGCTCCGGCAACGCTATGGAACGGGCTCAGCCGGCTCCTGTTCTTGATGGGCGCAGTGGCGCTCTGGTTGGGCCTGGTGCGCGCGCGCACGGTCCGGCGGCGCTGGTTACTTGGCCTGCTGCTGCTGGTCACGTCGGCGGGCGACCTGCTCACCCATGTGCCCTGGCAAAACCCCACGGTGCCCAACTGGACCCTTGAGCCTGGGCTGGCCGAACTGGCTCCACGGCCGCGCTCCGGCGAGTCACGCGCGTTCGTAACCGCCGCCGCAGAACGACGACTTGACCACTGGAACTTGCCCACACCGACGGAGGATTACCTCTCGAGTCGGCTGGGCCTGTTTGCCAACTGTAATTTGTTGGAGGGCATTCCCAAAGTGGACGGCTTCTTCTCGTTGTACCCGCGGGCGACGGCTCAAGTGGTTCACCTGCTGTACGGCTCGACCAACGGTCACCTGCCCGGGCTGCTGAACTTCCTGGGCGTGTCCCACGCGACCGCCGAGGGAAAAGCGCTCGCTTGGTCGACGCGGCTGGGGGCACAACCCCTGATTACCGCCGGCCGTCCGCCGGTCTTCAGCGCGCCGGAGGAGGCCGTTCGGCGCTGGGCCGCCGTGGCGCCCGACCAGGCGGTTTACCTGCCTCCCGAGGCGAGCGTCGAGCCCGCCGTCGAGTCCGCCGGGGCGACCGTTCGGTCCCAGCGTTGGAGGCCTCACCTGATCGAGTTCGAGGTCGAGACGGAGCGGCCGGCGTGGGTTGTGATCGCCCAGTCCTTCTATCCTGGCTGGCAAGCGCAGGTGAACGGGCAAGCCGCCCGCCTCTGGCCGGCCAACGTCGGGTTCCAGGCCCTGGCCGTGCCCGCCGGCGCCAGCTCGGTGCGATTGCGGTATGTCGATCGCTGGTTCCGCGCCGGTGCGGTGGTGTCGTCGATCAGTATCCTGGCGGTGGCCTCGCTGGCCTGGCGCCTTCGACGGACGCCTCAAGGGACGCTACGGGAGGAGGAGGCAGTGGGCACGGCGCTACGGTAGGACCTCCAACTGGTAGGTGGGCGAGAGCTTGCTGTCGTAGGTGCGGCGGAGGCGGGTGTTATACTCGTAGTCGAACTTGTAGCGGTAATTCAGGAAGCGCTGATCCGCCGGCACGGGCACGAAGGCTTCCCAGCGATTGACGGTCTTGGGGACGCGTTGCATCGGGTAGAAGTCCAAGCCGACCATCACCTGCGCCTGGATGCTGTCCTTCTTCACGTTGAAGCCCTCGGCGTCCCAGCGGGCCTCGACCAAGCAGAGGCCTTGCGGGGTGCGAACGCACTGGCGCGGCGTCACGTTAGTAATCGGCGTGGTGGCGCAGCCCGCCAGGGCGAGCACGACCCACCCGAGGAGTAGCCTGCTCACGACCGTTGACATGGCCGAAGCCTTAACGAACCGGCGCCAGCCTGTAAAGGTGGATTTGGCTGGGTACCCGGGGCGGCGCTGTGTCTCGGCGCGCCTGGCCAGCGAGCCAAACGCCCAGTAGCGAGCTCGGAATTCGTCTCGGCACGGACCCGAGCCCGGGGTCTGCCGCCGTTCACGGCTCCCGACCGCAGCGCAGGTTCAACAGACTGAACTCGACCACTTCGTCCTGGGCGCCCAGGTAGCCACCCCATCCGATGCGGATCTCGGAGACGGTCGCGGGGTCGAGGCGGCCATTTTCATCCTGGGACCAGCCGGCCACCTGGAAGCGGCTTAGCGGAAGGAAGGTTTGGCTGTGGCCAGGGGCACTCAAGGCCCGGCCGGTGCTCGCCAGGTAATCGCTGCCATCGGCTTCGCGCAGAATGACCAACAGTTGCGTCGGTGTCCGCTGGCCCGCCGGCACCACGCTCTCGAAAACCAGCAGATCCGCCCCGCTCAAGTCGTAGCCCGGCGGATGCGCCAAGCGCACGAATAAGAAGGTGTCCACGTGGGACTTGGTCAGCGTCGCCCGCGCGTGCCACCCCCTAGTCGAGCCGGCCGATGGACCTGGCGGGCCGGCGGCGCTCCATTCGTGACGCACGAACTCGCCTCCTGCCAGCGCCACGTCGGTCACCGGCAGCTCCTCGAGTTTCAGGCTCGGCAGTGCCCCGGTGCGCAACGGTCGACGATGACCGGGGCGGGCGGCGGGGAACCGCAGGAGGGTGGCGCCGTAGGCGTCCAGGTGGATGCGGCAGCGGCTGCCAGCAGCCAAGGCCGCGACTTGACCCGTGGCCAGATTCCATTGCTCGCCGGGGCCACTGACGGATAACTCGACTTGGCCCGACCACGGTTCGGCGCTGTCGTTGATGAGGAAGTAAACCTCGTGGTTATCGATGCGGCGGTGAGTGACGCGCAGCGGGGCGCGTCGGTCCACGCCGCGCACGTCGGGCTCGAGTACCCGATCGAGCAGGCCCGGCAGAAGACCCGCGGCGCCCTCGGGCAAGTAGATCCCTGCGCCGTCGGCGCCGTTAGCCGTCACCCAAGGGCGGTCGCCAGGTTCACCCCACAACTCCCGCGCCAGCGCTTGAACGCGCGGCGCTGGAAACTCGCGCTCGCTGTGGGCAGGCAGGGCCCCGACTGCCACGAGCACACCGCCTTGGCGCACGAAGGCGGCCAGGTTTTCCCACGCCGCCAGCGGCAGCGTGTCGGCCATCGGCAACACGATCACCCGCCAGCGCAGCGACCCATGCGCCAGCGTGCCGTTCTCTGGGCGCGCCTGGCAGAGCGCCTGGCCGTCCACGAAGGTGACATCGCGTCGAGCGGCGAACAGCCCGTCCGCCACCGAGCGGAAGACGTTCTCGACCCGCACCGCCTCGGACGCTTCCTGGGCCCAGAGGCGGCTCGGGAAGAACCGCAGCCAGAGACTCTCGACCGGGTAAACCACGGCCACGTCCGCCACCTGATGCCCCCCCGTCAGGAGCGTGGCGCAGCGGCCGACCCATTGGTTGAGACGCTGGACTTGATCGTCGCTCAAGCCGGCGTAGCTGTAGTAACTGGTGATGCGGTTCACGCCGCTGACGAACAAACGGTTGCACGTCCCGCGGATCTCCGCTTCGGTCACGTTGCGAACCGGGCGCGCGTCACCAGCGGCGCGCCAACGCTGGGCGTGATCCGAGGTTTCGCTCATGACCAACGATTTACCCTCCACTTCGGCCGCGCTGCTCACGAGTCGGGCGATGTGCCACGGCACCTCCGGCGGCAAGCTGGTCAGGCAATCGATACTCGGCACGTCCAGGCGGCGGACGCACTGGAAGAAATCCCCGTACAACGGCACATGGGCTGACAGGTTCTCCTCGGCCAACAGATGACCCCCCGAGGGGATTTGGTGCCGAGCACACCATTGTTGGATTTGGCCGAAGAAATTCTGCGACACCAGTTCACCCACCGTCCGCCAGTAGTCATGGCGCGCCTTGCGCCCGGCCGCGCCCGCCTCGGCCACCAACGCCGGGACGAACGGCTCGAGGGCGTAGCCGCGACGCTGCTTGAATTCAGCCGCGAGATTCTGTGCCCAGGGCAAGACGCGATAGGGCATGCGCCGCAGGAAAACGCTCATCAGGGAGGGTTCGTCGGTGAACGTGGAGACAAACCACTGACCGAGGTTTTCGCCCAGATGACGCGCGTAGCGGTCGTGGGTGAGCTCGAGAAACCGGGCCGTGGGCTCCGGCAACAGCAGGTTCGGATACGGCAGTTTCGCATGCAGATTCAGCTCGGCGTGCGTGCCTTCGTAAAGCGGGCTTTCGCTAATCGCCAACACGCGCCAACGACCGGCGGGCGGTTGCCAAGACAACCGGCCGGCCACCACCCGGTCTGAGAGCTCGACTTTGCCCTCGAGTTGGATCTCTCCAGCCAGCACCGGAAAGGCCGCCCGCAGAAACGGCTCGCCCGGCGGCACGGCCAGCGAGACCACTTCACCGCCGCCTTCCACTTCCGCAATCAGCAGGCCGCGCGCCTGCCACTCGGGATGATCGCGCAAGACTAGTCCCCCGGCGTTGGCCGAGGGATAGCCTCGTTCGTCGTAGAGCCAAAGGGCCAGACCCGCCGCGCGGGCGGCGCGGACTGCGCGCCCGAACGCGGCCCATTTCGCCTCGCTCTCGAGATACTGGTCAGAATGCACATTGCACACCACGCCGCCGAAGCCCTGCGCGACCAGTCTCTCGATCAGGGCGTCTTGCGCTTGCGGAGCGTCCGGCCAGTTATGGATGATCTTGGCGATGCGCCCGGCCGCAGGCGGCTGCGCCCATCGCTCGACCAGCGACGGACGCGCGCTGGACTCTGGCGAGCCCTCGACCACCGCGGCCACGGCGCCCTCTTCCTGGCCTCCCGCCGCGCCCGCCCAAGCTGCCAGCACCAGGGCAACGCCCAGTCGTAACTGCAACCGGCTGGGCGCAGGCAGCCGCGGGCCTAGCCGGTCGGCTACGGACCGAGATGGCGCAGCGGAGGCCCGCACGCGAACGTCATGGCCGCCCGAGAGCTGAGCGGAGAGGGGGTGGGCAGCCCGCCACAGGCAACGCTCCGGCGACGGAGTGGGATGGTGGGTCCGGCTCAGGCAGCAAGGGGCCGTTTTCATGTGCGGCGACATTCTGTCACGAATCAGTCGCCGAATTCCAGCCGATTGCCTCTTCCGCAACCTAACCCCTCAACCTGACCCACCACCCCGAGCTTTCAGCGCGCCAACACGCGGTAGAACCGAACGCCCTCGCTGAGACCGTCGCTGATCGCCAACTGTTGAGCCAGGGCTACCGCGGGTACTTCTTGCAGGACACGCCAGGAACCAGCGGTCAAGTGCTCGGAGCATTCCACCACGTACCTCCGGCCAGGGACGGCTTCGAAGGCGAGCTCGAGGCCGGTGCCCAGGCGCTGCACCTCGATCCGGATGACCTCGACTGGGGCAGCACGCACGAAGAGCGTCGCTGGGTCGCTCATCACCCAACCAGCCGAGTTGCTAACCCGGACACGGTAAGCGCCAGCGTGGGCGGCGGTGACTTGAGTCAGCGCGAGAGTTGGGTCGGTGGCGCCGGCCAAGTCGGTGTCGTTGAATTGCCATTGGTAGGCGAGCGGGGTTGTCCCCGTGGCACGGACCGCGAAGGTTGCGTCGGCAGCTTCGTCAACAGTGTGGCTATGCGGTTGGCTGCGGATCGAAGGTAGTTCAGCGGGGCCAGCGCCACCGTAGACTTCCTCCCGCTGGTGGCCGGCACCGTCCGTGTAAGTCAAGGTCACAACGCCGGTGGCCAAGTCAGTCCAATCGGCCGGTGCGATGTCGATTGTGCCTCCCGCATCGACATACAGAGGTGAAGCGGTGAAGGCCCTGGTGGTACCCCAAGCGTCCGCCTGGGTGAGCGTCAGCGAACAGGAGGTTGCCGGGCCGCCGTGCCGGTACGTGGCCTGGGCGCGCTCGGAGTCGTAGAAAGCGAGGGTGTTGAGGTCGCCGCTCGAGCTGGTAGTGGTCAAGCGGGCGGTGCGAACTGCGCCGTCTGGCGCACGCACGGTGACCTCGAGCGTCAACGGTTTGCCGGTTGTCTCGGCGACGAACTGAATGCCGGGACGATCGGTATCCCAACGGACCGTGTCGTGGAGGTCCAGGTGGACCGGCACGTCGAGGAGCCGCGCCACGTAATGGAAGCCGAGGAGAGTCGTCGAGTAGCTGCCGGCGCCGGTCCCGCGAACCGTGTGGGTGTAAGTCCCTTCGGCGCCAAGCAGGACGATCTGTGCGCCGCCGACCGCTGGGCCGGCCAGGGGCGCAAACTGGGTCGCCTCGGGTAGCCGAGTGGCGGGCTCGAGGTTCAGGTGGCCGTCGGCCCCGAGCCAAGTGCGCCCGGCATCGTCAGCAAGTTGGGTCGTTTGGACGGCTCCCCCAAAAATGAGGGTGGTCAGTCCCTTCAGGGAGGTGGGCAAGGAGGGACGCAAGGGAACGTCCTGGTAACGGACGATGACCAGGGTATCGAAGCTGCCGCTCCAAAAGCGGTCGTTGTGCCACTTCGACCAGCGGTTGTTGGCGGTGACATGAATGCGGCTGCGTTCTTCGCGGTCGCGGTGGAGGCCGCCGAGCAGGTTGTTCTCGGCGGCGATGAAGGGCAGGTTCGGATCGTAGACATGAACCAGGTATTCATTGAAGCCAATCGCCTCGAGGTCGTAGGCGACCACCACATGGCCACTGATGCCGTCTCGGATCGCCAGCATCGGATACTCGCCGGCGTTGAGCGCCTCGATCAAATCCTGGTAGATCGTGCGGCTATTGGCTTGCGTCAGGTTCCAAGCGGCCGTGGTCAGCCAATGATGGAGATACTCAGCACCCAACTGCGCCAGGTGCTCGAGGTGAATGAAATGAGACAAGGCTGCCGAAGGTCCACCCAAGTCCTCGGGCCCTTGGAGGTTCCAAAGAGTCGGCTCGGCGGCGTTGGCCTGGAATGGGAAGTCGGTTAAGGTGCGATCGCCGTGCAAGAGCCGCTGGCTCGAGAGCGCAAAGCCCTGGCATTGTCCTTGGTCCAACACTTCGCTGGCGATACTGGCCAAGAGATGGGCGAACGGGTCCTCGACCACGATGTCCGGGCAGATCCAAGGGCAGAGCGGGTTAGGGAAGGCGACATGCGTTTGGTCGTAGCCGAAGAGTTCTTGGACTTCGTTGAAGCCGTAGCCACCGACGGCAGACTGGAAATCGGCCGAATTAACGAACGCATAAGCCAAGGTATTGCGGAAGCTGCGGACCTGGAAGCTCTCCGCGGACACAAGTTGGCTGCCGTCGGGCTTCAGCAACACCAGCGGGCCATCGGTAGCCAGTCGTGGCACGCGCACCCGCAACTCCGTGCCGTCAGGACTGACGAAGGTCGGCGTCGCCAGCGCGTCAGTGTTCCCAAAACGGACGACGGCCCCTGGGCAGAAACCCCGGCCCGCGAGGCTGACCTCGGTGCCCGGACGCAATGCATACGGCGCCTCGCCGCGGTTGGGTCGAAAGCTGACGATCTCACCGTTGGCTTGGACCAGTTTCACCACTGCTCGGGTGGGCAGCAGGTTGCCGCTGCTGGCCTCGACGACCACCCAGGCGTCTTGGAAGTTCGCCCCGGGAGCGACGGCGAAGCGCAGGACGCTGGTATTCATGAGATTCCCGTTCTGGAAGTCGACCAGCGGCGGCTGGAAGTTCGCCTCTACCAGGGGCGGCAGGCGCGTGACCGCCAGCGTGACTGCGCCCTGGAAAGTGTGATCGCGAGTCACGCGTACGGTGACCTGGTTCGCCAAACACGGGCCCACCTCGACCGTGTCGGCTCCCTCGATGGTGAGGGTGTAATTGGCTCGTAGGAAGACCAGCAGGGGCACGGTGCGCTCGGCCATGCCTGCGTTGGCATCGAGCGGCGAGGCCTTGATGGTCACGGCGGCGGGGTCGGCGCCATTCGGGAGGACATATTCAGTGGCGGTGAGCGTTAGGAACACCTGCTGGCCGTCCGCCGGGTTAGGCGAAAACGCCGCCGTCACCCCCCCTGGCAATCCCGCCGCGGAAAACTGAAGGGCACCGACGGAACCGTTGAGCCGGTTGATCGAGATGGGAACGCTCACGGAACCGCCTTGGCCCAGTACAACCGACAATTCCGTGCTCAGCCCAAAGTCCGGCGGCAAGGGCGCTGGGGGCACATCGAAGGTGAGATTGTCGAAAGCCAGCGGTTTGTTGCTATCGAGACTAGGCTGACCGCGAACTTCGAAGGCGGCGATATCGCGTTGCGCCGATTCGACCTGCAACGGCGTGCTGACCCCTCGGCCGGCATGGACCGTCACCGGGCCGGTCTGGGCGAGCAATTGGCCTTGGGCGTTAAACGCGCGCAGGGTGATTTGGGCCGTTTCGTTCCCGGGTTCAGCGTAACCGAGGTAGCCCACGGCAAGCCCAACCCGTTGGCGGCTCGTGGTGAACACGCCCTTGGCGCTCGGCGTGTAGAACTCACCACCCCCCACGCCGAAATTGGCGACGTGGTTCGGGGCGAACCATGGATTCGGATTGGGAATTCGAACAATGACCGGCAGCAATTGGCCCTGGCCACTGACAAAGAACACGCCGCGGTCGGCGTATTGGTGTTGGACGAGCTCGCCATCGCTCAGGCCCTCGAAGGTGACGGTCTCGTCTGCCGGCTGACCTGCAGCACTAGAGCCGATGAGCAGGCTCAACCCGCACGTCCACGCCCCGATGGGCACGCGCCGGGTCAACCGAGCGGCGAAATACTTGATGACCAGCACCTTGTTCATCTGTGTTCGCACACCTCTCTGGCCAACGTCGTTCCTCCAAAGGCAACCTGCCAGGACTCGCGGTGGACCCACGTGGGTCAACGATCTCGGCGGCGATCGGCCACAAACAGGTTCGCTAACCGGTCTCATCGGCAGACGGCACCGGGACCTGAAGCCCTGCTGACACGCACCCCCATCCAACGGAGAGCGGGCGTCTCGCCCGCTGCCTCCCGGCCAGTCAAACCGCGTCAGCCCTGGGCGACTCTCCGTCAAAGGCGGTCGACAAAGGTGGACGACAAAGGCAAGCGACCAAGGCGCAGGCAAGCCGCCTTCGAAGAGGCGAACCGGGGGTGCGCGCGCCAACGCGGCATCATGTTCAATATCCCGCTCGACCTAAGGTCCCCCAGCGACTCGGACAACAGCGACGCGGCGGTGAACGACGTTCAATCGAACGGGCGCCGCCGGACCGACGCAAAAGCACAAGAGAAAAACGCAAAGTCACATGGACAGCGGGGACGCCTCACGCGTTAGCGTTCCTCGCAGTGATTCCAGCTACTGCTATGAAGTCCAGAACCCCGCACTACTGCCTCGTCCATTGTTTCGTTTTGGCCGCGCTCCCGGTGGCACTGGCTGCCGCAGCCCCCTCCGCACCACCCGCCGCGCCAGCAGCGGTTCCGCGCTGGCAGCCGCACGATTTCACCTTTGCCGCCCAGGCTC
The DNA here is from genome assembly GCA_016871715.1 of Verrucomicrobiota bacterium. GTDB lineage: Bacteria > Verrucomicrobiota > Verrucomicrobiia > Limisphaerales > J093 > VHCO01. The sequence goes on along the minus strand of VHCO01000003.1, from coordinate 28,986 downwards.
AGCCGCCGAATCCGTTCCTGGTAGGTTTCGCCGCCGCGGTCAAAGGGCCGGACGGCAGGGAATTCACCCTACCAGGATTCTTCGACGGCAACGGCACGTGGAAGATCCGCTGTGCACCGACGGTGGAAGGCACGTGGACGCTCGTCACCCAATCTGACCTGCAGGAACTCGACGGTCGGACGGCCAGCTTCACCTGCGGGAAGAACCCGAATCCGAACGTTCACGGCGTCCTGCGCGTGGACCAAGCGCATCCGCGGCATTTTGTCTTTGACGACGGCACGCGCTTCTTCCTCCAGGGTTACGAATATGACTGGCTCTGGGCGCTGGACTTGGGCCAGCCGGGGGTGTCCACCGTGGAGAAGTCGCTCGATATCCTGGCTCGTCACGGCTTCAACTACGTGATCCTCAACGCCTACGCCCACGACACCGGCTGGCGGAAGGGCAAGACCGGCCCAGACGATTACGGCCCGCCGGCGCTTTACGCCTGGGAGGGCTCGAACGAGCAACCCGATCACCGCCGGATGAACCTCGCCTATTGGCGGCACTACGATCGGGTGATGGCCGCGTTGAGCGAGCGCGGCATGCAGGCGCATATGCTGATCAAGGTGTACAACAAGCAGGTCAAATGGCCGGCGCACGGCAGCCAAGAGGAAAGCCTGTACTTCCGCTGGCTGGTCGCCCGCTACGCCGCGTATCCGAACCTGATCTGGGATTTCTCGAAAGAAGCCCACAACGAGAAGGACCTCGCCTACAAGCAGGGCTGGCTGAAATACCTCCGCGAAACCGATCCCTACCGTCATCTCCGGACCGTGCATGACGACAACGCAGCCTACGACAGCGGGGCGTACGACAACCTGTGCGATTACCGCGCCGACCAACAGCACAGCAAGTGGCGCGAAACCGCCTTGAAACAGCGCGCGCTGCGGCAGTGGCCGGTCGTCAATGTCGAATTTCAGTACGAGCCCGGCCCGGGCGGTCTGGAGGACAAGACCTACGGTGGAGGCCACTCGACGCCCGAGGAAAGCCTACGCCGTGCCTGGGAGATCGCCCTGGCTGGCGGCTACATGGCTTACTACTACACCTACACCGCTTGGGATGTGATCCGGCCGCTCCATGTCCCCCCCGGTTACCTTTACTACAAGCACTTCGGCGATTTCTGGCGAGCGACCGATTATTGGATGCTCGAGCCCTCGGAGGGCCTGGTGAGCGAAGGCTGGTGTCTGGCGAATCCCGGCCGCGAATACGTCGCGTTCCAGAACGTGCCCCGTGAATTCACGCTCAAGATCGCGGGCGCAGCCGCCCCGCTTAAGGCCGAGTGGTTCCATCCGCACACCGGCCGGCGCACCGCCGCAGGGACGTTCCGCAACGGCACGGCCACGTTCACCCCGCCGGCGCACTGGGGAAGCACGCCGGTCGTGCTGCACCTCCGGCTCAGCGTCGTCGCCGACAAACAATCTTCCTCCTAGGTGACGGCCGCAACGACGCGCCGCTACGCCGAAGCTTGTGGCCTCCCATGGCGGCGAAGTGCAAGCCAACCAGAAACGCCATGAACGGACCTCGATTCCTTTGGTTCTTGATCGTCTGCCCCGCCGTTGGTGTGGGCTCTGCGCAGCCGACTTTTCTTCAAGGGGAGGATCCCAAGCCGGCCGGAATAGTCTGGAGGCCAGTCGCCCTCCTGTCGGATGAGTTCGACGGCGAAACCCTCGACCGCGCCAAATGGCAAACCGATCCGACCGCCAATGGTTGGGGCTGGTATGGCCGTGCGCCGGGTTTGTTTCGGGCCGAAAACGTCGAGCCCAAGGTCGCCTGGGACGCTCCCTCGTTCATCCACATGGCGATCGAAACCTACGACTGGAATCCCATCCCCGACGACGGCGGCCTGGTGGACACCGGCACCTGGGACCAAAGAACCACCCGGTATGACTGGGTGCGGACGTGGGAGCCGGTGGACCAACCAGCAGCCCGCTGAAAACGCAGTCCCCATCCCGATGACCCTCAAGCCGAACCGCATGAACCAGACTGCCTGCGCCCCGCTGTGGGTCGGCCTCATCCACACCTGCGCCTAAAAACCACCGATGCCGGCAATGAGCATCAATTCCGACCATGCGATGCGGTCTGGGCTGGCGCCCGGTTCACGGAGTAGCGGGCCTACTCCGGGCTCAGAAGACCTCCCCGCGATGCAGGCAGCGGAGAAACTGGGTGACCGGGAGCACCTCCACCTCCCCAAAATGGTAACTGCGCGTGCCGCAGTACACGCCGAACATCCGGTCCACCTGGACACCGGATTGCGTGGCCAGGTCGCGCATGGACTTTTCCCAGCTACGGTTCCATTTGTCAGCCAGTTTGACTTCCACCGCCACAAGATGGGGCGGATGCGCAGATTGGCGCTTGCGCGTTTCGATCACGAAGTCAATTTCGGCGCCGGCACTGGTGCGATAGTAAGCCAGGGGCCGAAGCTTGCGGCTCGACTCGTTGAAGACGCGCAGCTCGTGGAACACCAGTGTTTCAAAGGCAGTGCCCTGCCATAACCGGTCCACCGGATCGCGGAGCCACCCGGCGGCGGCGCGGGCCACCCCGGGATCGAACCAGTAAAACTTGGGATGCGCGACTTCACGCACCTTGAGACCTGGCCGCCACGCGGGAAGAAAGTGTCCCAGTAGGGTGTCGGTCAGAATCGCGAAGTAGGTATCCACCGTGCTCCGGGGCACGGCGGCTTCCCTGGCGATGTTCTGGGCATTGATTGTCTGTCCATTCATCTGGCCAGCCACGCTCAGAAACCTCAAGAAGGGCGGTACGTTCCGCACCAAGCCTTCCTCTCGGATTTCTTCCTTCAGGTACGTGTTCACGTAAGCCCCCAGGATATCGGCCCCCTGCTCCCGGTCGGTTTGGACAGATGGCAAGGTGCCCCATTCCAGGCCGAACTGCGCGTCAAAGTCTCGCGCCAACTCGGCGGAACAGAATCCTTCCATGTTCAAGGTCAATGCCCGCCCGGCCAGCAGGTTGGCCCCGCCCCGGCGCAATCTGCGCGCCGAAGAACCGCAGAGAGCGAATCGCCACCGGCGCGATTCCATCAGGCGGTGAACCTCATCCAACAAGGCGGGAACCTTCTGAATCTCATCGAGTACCACCCAGGAATTGGCCGGGCGGTTACCCACGAGGGCCTCCAGCCCATGGGGCGCGCGACACAACTCCAAGTGCAAGGCCGTATCGAGCAGGTCCATCCGTGGCGCGTCAGGCAAAACCTGCTTGAGCCAGGTGCTCTTGCCAGTACCGCGGGGGCCAAAGAGAAAGAAGGAGCGGCTCGGACAGTTCAACAAACGTGGGACGATCGTCGAATCGGTCATGCGTGCATAATCACAGCGGTATTGTAATAATGCAATGCATACTTACAACAGCAATGGAAGATTTCGTAGTACCTCCCCGCCTGCGGTCGGGTGACATGCTCAGATCAATGAGCCACCTCGAAAGAAAGTGCAGACCATGAAGCGACGGGAATTTCTCAAAACAGAGTGCCGGTGGCCACTTGGCGGCTGGTATGGTGCCCCTGACTGAAAGCTCCGCCAAGCCGGCGAGCACGGCACACTGAAATTCCTCCGCGACCTTTCCGCCGGCTCCCTTTAGAATGTGGCCGTGGACGCGTTTGGGCATCAGTATCACCTTCCGAAATCCTGGAGAACATCTCGCGACAATCAGAACCGAACCATGAGAAACGTCTGCCTCCCATCCGAACTGCGGTTGCTTCCGTGCCTGTTGTTCCTGGCATCCGTCGCTGGATGTTCGTCCGAATCCCGAGCGGCCGGGGCGCGAACGGCCAGCGCCGTTGATTGGTCGCAGCCTTCCCTTGTCGTCGAACCGCAGACGACTCGCGCCATCCAGGGCGTTTCGGAACTGGTCCGCAAACGCTACTTCGGGCTGTGCGATCCGGGGAAAGGCTTCGAGCAACGGGTCAAAGACGATGCGATGTATGAAGACCTCGTGCGGAACCTGGGCGTGGCCTTTGGTCGCGAACTCGGCACGGTCAAGGCCGTGAGCCACCTGATCAAGGAACGAGCCGACCGACCGGGTTATGCAGACCTGACGGCGCTCCAACAGCGCCAGCACCCGCCGGTCAGCGAACGGATGCGCGCCGACTTCGGTGCGAATCTCGACGTGGCAGCGCATGGCAAGCACAACGCCTTTCCCGAGTTCATGGGCCGCTTTGATACCAAGGAGTCCCGTGCCGGAACGCATGCGGAGTACTTCCCCAGGAACATCGAGGCCGCCGCGGAATTGTCCGCCGCCGTGTTGAAATACAACTACACCGACTTCGACCGCCCGCGGTTCTACGAGCCGGTCAACGAGCCGCACTGGTCGTTCTTCAAGCTGCAACCCTTCGCGGACTGGCACTTGAAAACGATGCAGGCCGTGCACGCCGCCACCCCGGAGGTCAAGGTGGGCGGCCTGTGCATGTCCGTCTCCTACTTCTTCCGGGACAATTACCGGGCGTTCGACGGGCTGAAGGACTTCATGGACAACACGGGCGGTCGCCTGGACTTCTACTCGTTTCACGTTTACGACTACCTGCGCTGGACCAATGGCGAGTACCGGGGACGAATCCAGTCGGGCCTGGCGCTCGAGAACACGCTGGACCTGGTGCCGAACTACGCGATCAACGCGTTCGGCAAGGAGGTCGCGATGGTGATCAGCGAGCACGGCGGCTATGACGGCAGCCAGCCCAAGGGCGAGTTCGACGGCGAATCTGCTGCCGAGGAAATCGCCCGAAGACATTTCCCCCACGTCACCGGCTTCGAGCGTGAAATGAAGAAGCGCTCGATTGTCGCGCTCAACCACGTCAGCAGCATCATCGCCAACACCCTGTCGTTCATGGACCACCCGCACACCGTCCAAAAAGCCGTGCTGTTTCTCCTCTTCAACACGTGGTCCTGGAACCCCAAGTATTACGCCAGCCTGTATGTGCCCTACGACTACACGGACAACTCCCGCTGGGTGGAAACGCCATTGATGGATTTCTACAGGCTCTTCCAAGGCGTCTCGGGGCGGCGGGTCAAGGCGCTGTGCACCGACCCGGACCTGCAAGCGCGCGCCTTCGTCAGTGGCAGCAAGCTCTATCTGGCGGTGAACAACCTGAGCGCCCGACCAGAAACGGTGGCCTTGCATGGCATCGCGCCAACGCAGGTCGAGCTGCGGCGCTTCGGACGCAACCCCGACTTCACCTCGTCTTTCTCTAAGCAGACCTTGCCCACTCCGGAGCGGCTGGAACTGGCCGGCCGCGAGGCCGTCGTGGTGGTGGCTGATCTCGGCGCGCCCGTGAAGCAAGCGCAGGCGGTCGATGAAGTGGTATGCTACGGCGACGCGGTGACGCGGCCAGGCAGCAACGCCGTGTTCAAGGTCAAGGTGCCCGTCACCAAGCCGATTGACTACGCCATCCTGCGCATCGGCCTGACGCGTCCGCCTGATCGGAGCCGATCGCCAACGGTCACGCTGAACGGACAATCGCTCGTGACGCCGCTGGAGGACAGCGCAGAGCGCTTCACCGACCGCGAATACGCCAGCACGAAGTGCATCGCTCTGGAACCGAATGCCCTGAAGGCCGAGAACGTGGTTGTTGTGTCGTTCCCTGATGGGACGGAAGGGGTGGTCGGTTCGGTGGTGATTCGCGCGGCCGTGGCGAACTGAGCCTCGACCATAGACTACCTTCGCGGCGACCCAGCACGAGGGCTCAGACCGGGCGATGGTCTTCACCGCCAAGGACGACAACAGCGTTGGGGAGGTCATCCCCGGCGGCAGCAGCTTGAGCAGTCGCAGGGTACCGCCGTCGAGAAGCATGCTGTTTGTGGCGGCGCCGAGGGCCTGAGGTTGCCCCACGATGAGGGTTCCGCCCTCGATGCGGGTCCAACCAGCCGGCGCCTTGCGAGGCGAAGGTCGTCCAATCCGCTGGGCCGACGACCCAGCTCAGAGGGACAATACATAGGCCCACAGATCCGCCCTCGCAGCCGGTGTCAGGTGGGCTGAGGCTCAGGGCCAGCGGAATCGGTGGAGCGGTCGCGCCGCGCGCGCGGCGGCCGCTGGCCTCTACCACTACACCGCCAACAACGACCTCGGAAAGGAGGATGCGGGCACCCCAGTGGACATCGGACTCCACTACGTGGCCACCACCGACGGTGCGCCGACCGACACCGACCACGATGGGTTGCCCGATTATTCCGAGGACCGCAACGGCAACACCCCTTACCGATACTGGAGAGACCGATTACGCTAGTCCCGTCAGCGACTCGGCAGGTGGCCTTCTAGACGGGGTAAGGCAGGCAGCCCCTCCCGAGGTTGTTCGAAGCCACCTAAAGGTGGGTGTTCCCAACTGGCCCAAGCGGACTCGTTCGGCTGTTCTTTGGTGTTACGCACGTGACAAGAGCGACGGTGCAACGCTGGACCCCACTGCGGACGAGCCGATTAGCCTCACTTGGTCAAAACACCCGGGTATCAACGACTACGAGTCGTCTGTTTTCACGTCTTTTCAACCAACCCTCTGGAACAGCCAAAGAGAATGAAAGCGCGCTGGGCTGTAGTAGGGTTGGCCCTGGCTCTCCTGGGCATCTGGGGGCTGTATTGGCGCTCGGGATCTCGTGATGTAAGGCAGACGGAGTATGCGATTGGGCCGAGGACGGAATGGGAGGGTCAGCCTGCAGCATCCGAAGGCGATCCTTCTGTCGACCGGCGCTCGTTGCGACAGGTGGAACCGCAGGCTCAGCAGAGTCTGCAGGGACAGGGGCTGCTGGAACTACTCAGTCAGGCCCCTGGGACTGGCGCGGGTCGGCTCCGCCCTTGGGGGGTCCCATTGCTCGATGCAAAGACACAGAAGGAGGCGATTCGGCGGTTGCGGATTCATGTTCCTGAGGGTTGGCACCACCTCAGGGGCGGCTCAGGGTTTCGACAATAGGGAATTGACCTCATTGTTTTTTTCCCCCTCCCCTGCACTGTTGCAGAGGAGCCTCCGGGGTCCTATCGTCACCGCATGATTACGGCGAAGCAGATCCGCGATCTCATGGAGTCCAAGCCTTTCCGGCCCTTCCGCATCTGCATGTCCGATGGCTCACACCACGACATCACCAACCACGACGCGGCCTTCGTCACAAAGAACACCGTCGAAGTCGGCCTGAACTTGGACGCTGACGGCTTTGCTGAGTACGTTACCCGCTGCTCCATCCTGCATATCACGCGGCTCGAAGACCTCCCGGAAGCCGTGACGCACTAAGGGCCGGAGATGGCTGCGCGGTGGGGTGAATGGGGCGGGATGGGACAATTTACGTGGGGGTGTGGCACAGGCGACAGAGGCTGGCGGAGGTGGTGCGGGCAAGGACACAGGCTTCATGGGCTCGACACCTCAGGGTGTCGGGTGTGCCGGCGAGCCGCGCGGGGCGCGGACCTCAGGCGCGGGCCAGGCCGGCGCGGTCGAGCATTTCCTCGATCTGTCGCAGGGTGCTGCAGGCATAGGCGTAGCTGCGCTGATCAAAGTAAGTCTGCGCGTCAGTGAACAAGGCATGGAGGCTGGCCGTTTGAACTGCGCTCAACCGGCCGGGGGGCTGGCTGAGCAACGTGAACCGCCGATAGGCGCGAGCCCCGCGCGCGCTAAGGCCGTGGCCCCTCAGCCCCCGGACCGTGAACCGCTCGAGGACCAGGCTCACGCTAAGGCCGGCGAGGGCCAGCCCAACGGCGCCACCCACCAGCCAGAGGAGGGCGCTGAGCGAAAGCGAGACTCGGTAGTCCCCCGGGGTGGTGACGGTGAGCAAGCCGGGGATCGGGACCACGAAGAACCAGACCAACGTGAACAAGCCCAGCACGAACGAGCGCCCCCATTCGCAGGCCCAGCGCCGGGTCCGAAACCAACCGTGCTGGTGGTCGGCCGCGGGGCGTTGGAGCAACGGCTGGATCTGTCGAGTGACGCACTCCAGGGGGCGCCTTTGCTGCTCTGGCGAGAGGCCTGCTTGGTCCAAGACCGCTCGAGCTTTGTCGGGGTTCCCACCTCCTTGGCGAACGATTTGAGGGGCCAATCGGCTCGCTTCAGCGGCTGCCAAACCCGCCTCGGTCAGCCGTTGCTCGAGTCGGCGAATCAGGCGGCGAACGCGGAAGGGATAGCCCACGTAGCGCGCGCCCCAAGCGAGCAGAAAGCCCACCCCCAACCCGAACAGGAGCAGGCCCGACCAGCCCAGCCAGCCGCCTCGGGTCACCAACCCGGCCACCAGGACGTAGAGGGCGAAGCTGGCCAACCACCCCAGCGACTTGGGCAGCCAGGCGCGGTGACCCAAGTGGCGGCCCGGTTTCGGGCTCATGACAAACGGGCCAAGCAACGTGCTCACGCTGAAGAGCAGGGAGGGGAGCAGGAGAAGCACGTTGAGGAAATCCAGATGGGAAAGCGCGAAGAGGTTCAATCCAAACGAGACCAGGCCAACCCCCCATACCACCGTGCGCAGGTTCACGAAGTTCGCATACCCCTCGGAGGGACGATCCTCACGCGGGCCGACCCAGGCGCGAAAGGCTACGTTCACGGTCCGCGCGTCGTTGGCCGCCGCCCCCGAGAGGGCGAACTCGAGGCTTTGGCGCACGAGTTGGCCCAAGGCGTGGATGACCAGTTGTGGGCCAAAGAGCATCACGTCGCGGCCTCGGGCGTAAAGCCATCGCCCCAACCCCAGGCCAAAGCCGCCCGCCAAAGACCCCAGCGCCGCCAGGGCCGGAGCGACCGGCGCCAGGTTTGGGGCGGTGGCGGCCGGCGCGCCGGCAGCGATGGCGCCCGCCAGGGCGGTGGCGCGGTTGAACCCGGTGGCTTTGAGGCAGGCGAACAAGCCGAGCACCGTGAGCACTTGGTTCATGACCAGGCCGAGGTTCCAGAGGAGGATGATAATCTGCACGAACGGGGAGACGTCGGCGATGATGGCCAGGGGCATGGCGAGGATGCTCAACAAGGCGAAAGGCGAGCTGAGGAAGAACCGGCCGCCATGGGCCCGGAGTTCCTTGGCGAACACACACAGGGGCCCGGCGTCGTTGATTCGCTGCATGAGCGGATCGAGCATCATCTGGAGGTAGCCGCCGGACCAGCGCGGGAAGGCTGAGAACCACTCGGCGTGGCTCCAGCTCTCGCGGATCTTGTGCCAGAGCGTGCGGGAAGCGCGGAACTTGGGTTGCAGGCCCAACCCGAGGGCGTTATGGGTTGCCTGGGTGACGCCCCAAATGTCCTCCGAGATGCCATCCGCATGCGGGCCGAAGCCGATGAGTCCTTCCCACCGTTCGCCGAAGGGCGCCCCGCGGCCCGCCGCGGCGGTCAGGGGCAACTTCGGGCTGTCGGGATCGCAGAGGGCACGTTGGACTCGGCCGTAATAGACTGCCTGGATATTGCCCCAGCCGGTGCCGAGCGTCTCCGCGCCGGTGCCGCCCAGGGCCATCACCCCGCGAGTGAAGAAACGCTGGCCTTCTTCGATCAGTTGCGAGCCTTGCCCGAGCGGGGTGAGGGTATTGGTTGTGCTCCGACCCGGGATGACGTTGACGACGCCCGGGTCGGCGAGGGCTTCGTTGACGTCGGCCATTAACGCGTCGAGATCGTGGGCGTTGGCGTTGCGATCGAGCACCAGCATATTCGTCAGCTTGAGGCTTTCCTCGGGCACCAGGTCCATGCCCACCAACCCTCCCGCCTTGAAACCGAACGGGGTCCAATCGTTGACATTGTAGGCGCGCGCACCCGGAGCCACCGCCATCAACAGGCGCGCCAGTTTCTCCCTTTGGCCTAGCTCACCGCGGTCATAGTCGACTTGGGACGGCCGGTTGTGGGCTTGGTTATCGTACTTGTTCTGGATGAGGTAAAAGGCGGTGCGGGCACCCAGATCTTCCTGAGCCAAACGCAGGGCGATGTCCACCAGGTTAATGCCCGTGTCCTGCGCATGGCCGGCCGTCGACATCATCGTCACCAGCCAACGCCGCGCGTGCCAGGCCCGCAGCAAACGACTGCGCGCTTCGGCGGTGGCCACGGTCAGATTCAGCCCCAACTCCGCCTCCAGCGTCGGCCTGGTCCCGGCCACGACCAGTTGCAGCGGGTGCCATAGGGTCGTCTCGGCTTGCCTCTCCAGTTCGTACAACTCGCCGAACCACGCGCCGAGCGTCGCGTCGTCAGGCACGACGCCCAGCCCGCGCAGCAGTTCGAGGCCGCCCGAGTTCAGCCGCTCGCGCAACACGCTGACGCGCTCCATCAGCAGGGTGGGTGTGAGCTTGTGAAACGACAAATCGTCGCCGCTCATGTACACCACAGCCAAGGCGCGCTGAGGATCGTGCCGGAAAGCGGCTAACGCCGCCTCGCGGTGGCGCGCACGGCGGCGAGCCGAGCCAGTTCTTTCCCACGCGCGGCGGAACCAGGCGAGCAGGGTCTCCTCGCTGGCCAAGAGCCCGAGCCCCAGCGCGAGCAGCAGCCAGGTCAGCAAGGGTTGTGCGGCTGCCGACTCGGCGGGGGGAAGACCCGAGCTGCACCAGCCGATCCAGGCCAGGCTGACGAGGGCCGCGAGGCTCTTGAGCGGCCAGGTGGCGAAGGCGGCGCCGATGCTGGCCAGCAGCACAAACAGGCCGAAGCGCAGCAGGTACATGGTGTTCCAGAAGATCAGCGTGCCCAACGCCAAGCCCAAATCCCAACCGAGTCGATAGGTCTCGAGGAACCAAAACTCGAGGGCTTGCTTGAACATGTAACTGCCCGCCAGGAAGAAGGCGCCGGAGAAGACCGAGTAGAAGAGCAGGCATCCGGTCGTAGACCGCCAACTGCCGCTGGGCACCGAGGGCTGAAAATGGTACTTGAACGAGAGCCAAAACAACGACGCGGGCCGTGTGGGGATCAGGTTCAACTGGTTGAGAGATTTGAGCGCCGCAGGCGCGTGGGGGCAACCCGCCACGCGGTCCTCGAGCCATCGGCTCGACTGCGAGACCAGCAGCGGTACCCAAATGGCCGCCGCCTCGACGAACAGACACGTGGCCAGGAAGGCCTTCACAAACATGAACGCCGCAAAGCCCGGCAGCTCGACTCGCAACAGGACCCACCCCAGCCCCGACATGCCCACCGCCCGCAACACCCAACCTGCCCGCGCGTAGAGCCGAGGGTTCCACCCGCGGCCGGTGCGCATGGCGGGCGTGGCGGCGCGGCCAGGTTTGAGGAAGAAGCTGGTCACGGTCGTGTCGACGCCCAGGGTGGGCTGGCCGAAGCTGCGCGTGCGCCAGCGGTAGCGGTAGGTGCCCAGGTAATGGGCGATGACGCTCAGGGCGAAGCCGAGGATGAGCGGGCCGGCCCAGAGGAGGGAAAAGACGTCGAAGGCCAGGCCCAGGGCGAGCTCGCGCAAAACGGGATAGAGTCGCAGCCCGCCCAGATCGGTGTTGTACCAGATCAAACCCACCAGCCCCATCAGCAGGAAATGGGGCAGGATCTTGGCCAACTCGAGCAGATAAGGATGGATCGGGTCGGGTTGCTCGCGTTCCTTGAAGGACTTGTACCCCCGCACAAATCGGATGAAATGCTCGACGGGAATCCCGAGCTTGCGGTCGAGCGCCTCGGCTACTTGTGCCAGGGTGGCGTCGGGCTGCTGAAGGATGAGCAGGTCCAGGGCCTGCGGGTTGGCCGGGGCGTCGAAGGCGGTGCGCGCGTCAAGGGCTTGCGTGCGCTGGCGCACGCCCAGGAGCCGCAGGACCAGCTCGATGTGGTCGCTCACACCGTAGAGTTCCGCTTGCACCGGGTCCTGCTTGTATTCCTTCAAGTGCCCGAGCAGGTTGAGGTGGGACTCGGAGAAGTACATCACCAGGCGCGACCAGATGTGATTGCTGTCTTCGTGCTCGGCCAGGACGTCGGCGCGGCGGCGTCCGTCCTTGCGCCCGGCCTTCACCACGAACCGCGAGTAGACGCCGACCACCACCGCGAACTCATCCAGCCCGTTCAGCCACGGATCGCTGGTGTCCTCGACCAAGCGAGGGTCGTTTTCGGGCCAACCATTGGCCAAGAGCCGCCACTCGATCGCCAGCTTGTAGAACGCGCGCAACTGCATATGGAAATTCTGTTCAATGGCGCCGTTGGAGTAGCGGGTGTGCGGGCTGGTGGCGGGCACTCGCGCGCCCAAGACGCGTTTGGCCCAGCGCTCCTCGGACAACTCCAGCACGGCCTCGGGCACCAGACAACCGCTGCCTGGCGGTCGCGTCCTCGAGCGTCGGCGCCTGAGCCAGCTCAGCAACCACCAAAAGAGCGTGACCAGCACCAACGCCAAGTGAAACAGGGCGGCCGTCCAGAAGACCTGGCGGATATCTCTTCCCGGCGTGAGGCGCCGCTCGATAGGCTGGCCCGCTGGCTGTGAGTCACCCACCTCGGGCGCAGGCTGCCCGAGGGCGACCGTCACAGTTTCCGGCCAATCGAGGCCGGGGCCGGCGTGGTGGCCCGGCATGCGGGGATGGACCACGGTGCCTTGGCCGGTGCGGAGGGGCGAACTTGGGCTTGCAGCGGTGAGGACGGACGGCCAGCGGATCTGGTCGCCCACATCGCGCAACGTCAACTCGGCGCGTTCTGCCAGCCCGACCTGGCCCAGTTGGCGAGCCAAGCGCGCGAACCGGGCGGTGAGGTCCACAACGATCGCATCTGGTCGATCCAGGGCTAGTCCCCAGTCCAGTCCCCAGTGTTCGGCGGCGGTGACGCCGTGGAGCCGGGCGATACTGCTCCAGCAGCAAAGTGACTAGGTTCTGGCCGAACTCGAGAGCATGAGTGTCGCTGGTGGCGAGTCCGAGCTCGAACGCGGCTTCGGCTATGGCCACGTGCGCTGCGGCCGTCTGGGCGGCATCGATCGGACGCGGATACGCCGGATCCAGGGTTAGTGCGGCGCCGTGACGGGCGTCATACGCCGCGTGGAGGCGCTGGGTTCCCCCTTGGGAGCGTTCCCAGTAGAAGCTGAGCAACGCCCCCGCCAGGGAGGGTTCGCGCAACTGCACGGCCAGCTTGATGAGCTGGGCTTCGCCCACCGTGTCGACAAACGGTTCCGCAGCGGTTCCGAGGCTGGTCGGGATCAGGCCTGTGCGCGGGTAACGAGCCGATAATAAGTTCAGGTAGGCCTTGAGCGAAGCGGTGCGGACGGCCAAGGGTGCGGGCGGACTCGTGCCGGCTGTTTGGCCGGGCACCAGTGCCGACTCGGGCAGCTCTTGGAGCGGCAACAACGCACTGGCGAGCATCGGCAACCGCCGCACCTCAGCCGCTTGCGCGGCTGCGGTCTCCGTTCGGCGCGTCCACTCGGCGAACTGAGGGGCGCGTGGGCTGGGCGCGAACCAACGGCCGAGGAGTCGCTCGCCGCAGAGGGTGAATACGCTGGCGGCACAGCGGTTCTTCAATGTCGCCAAGCTTCCCGCCAGCGCGCCGGCCGCCTTATCGAGCGGCAGGCTCACGAGGTTCTCCCCGCCAAACGCCAATGCCCCGGGCGCAGTCTCGTCGTCCAACACGCCGCTGCGGTAGACCTCGAGTTTGGCGGGCCCGAACCCGTGTGCCACGGTGTAGATGTGGGTATCTTCGGCCCGGTGCGCCCTGTAATACTCGACGAACCGGCCGTGGGCCGCGGCGATCGAGTACAGGGGCTGCGGTGGGTCTGGCGGCGAGTCGTCGAGGAGAGTGAACACGGGGGCCTGGCGCTGCCAGGCGTGGGGGTGAATCAGGCCGACGCGGCGGCCGCGGTGTTCAATGCGCGAGATCTGGCCCGCCGTGGATGGGCGTCCCAGCCCCCGCCGGGGCACGACGCGCGTGGTGAATGTCGTCAGACCGCTGGAGTTGTGTTGGTGTTGGAACTGGGGTCTTTCGTCAGTTGCCGGCGAGCGCACCGGACCGCCGTGGGCCAACTCGAACAGGCCCGATACGGCGGCTTGTTCCCTGACGACGGCCGTTCCCAGGACGGTAGCGCTTGTCAGTCGGTGCACGTCCAGGCCCGCTTGGGCCAGGTGGGGTACCGCCACCGCAAGTACTTGGTCCTGGTCTACCCACGGGTAGGGCGCGCTCAGGCTCGCGCCGTGAGTGGGTAGAATCGGGGTCGGCAGCCACAACACGTGCGCGGCGGACGGGGGCCAGAGCCCGAGGCTGCCTGGCGCACCGGGATGACGGGTCAGGTGGGCCGCCACAACGCCCCGACCCCTCGCGTCGGTGAGGCGTAAGCCGAGCGCCTGACCCTGGAAATAGACCGCCAGGAAATCGCAACGTGAGACATCTCGCTCCCCAGCCAATTCGACCGGGATCTCCGCCACGCCCACGGCGAGGTTGTGATGGCGCCATTGCGCTGGGCCGGCCGCGGGTGTTTGGTTGGTTGCCGAGGCGCGCGCAGGTTGTGGCAGGACATACGCGAGCCGGGTGCCTGATTGCCGCCGGCTGTTGGGCTGGCGCACGAGCGTCGTGGCCACCCGCCCGGCGGCGTCGAAGAATGTGTCTGACTCGGCCCGGGCCTGGCCATCGGCACCGAAGGCGGTTGTGGTCCACGACATCCACGCGTTGCTGACACCGGGCAAGTGTGGATTCTGTTGCCAAAGGCGGGGGGCACTCTGTCGGCGAAACAGCATGTCTGCGGTGGGGTGAGGTGGGATCGGGCCGCGCTGAGGAGTTGCGTCGGGCTGGCGGCGATAGCCCAGAATTTCCGTAGGCACCTGGCGCCAGCCGGAATGATTCACCGGCCAGGAACGCGTGGGGGCCGGAGCTGGTTGCGTGGCGAAGCTAGCGGTCAACACTCCGCTGGGGGCGGCGAATGCCTCGACCCAATACCCGGGTTGGCAGTGATAGACCCAGCGCTGTTCGGGGGCTGCTCCGTCTGCGGCGGCCCACAGCGCCGGTTCCGTGGGCGTCGCCCCCTCGAAAGCCGGGATCCTCGAGGTCACTTCCTCGAGCAGGCGCCCGCTCCGATCCAGACGCTGGCGGTGGACCGGGTGGTAGAACAAGCCGCGCAGTCCCATTCGCTCGATGATCAGCACTCGCTCCGGGTGGCTATTGGCTTCACGGTTCGCGGGTGGAGTTTGCAGCTCGCTGCGGAACAAGTCGGTCACGTGCGGCTGCCGTCTGCCCGCCACCCAAACCGTTCGGCCCGCACGGCCTGTGCCGGCCACCGCCAACCGCGGCGCGCGGTACGCTGCGGACAGATCGAAGAGGACCTGGTTCTCGTCGTGTTCCTCGAACAGGGCGATGTCGGTGCCGCAGACCAGACCTTCACGGCGGCTCAGGGCCGGTTCACCCCACGGATCGATCGTGTAGCGCGTGATCAGGTCGTAGGGCAGACCCATGACGCCTGCTCGGAGTTCGTGCACCCGCCGCTCTTGCCGGCGTCCCTCCCGGTCCTGCACTTCGGACACGCGCGCAAGGGCGGTAAACGGGAACCACGCCAGCACTCGGACGCTGTCTCCATTTTCGTACGTGCGCGCGAGCGGCCGACCGACCGGATCATCGGCACGATAGGTGTTGGTGGCGACCAGTCCCCAGGAGGGAGTGGATCGGAACCGGAGGAGCCAGGCACCGTCCGCGGACTGGATTTCTGGCAAGGCCTCGAGGGCCAGCCGGTTTTGGCCGTTCTGGAAAACCTCAGACCGGATCACGCGGTCGCTGTGGCCGTCGTGAGTGAGCTCGGTACGGAGTTCGAGGCCCGGGAGAGAGCGAATGCCGTCTACGACCGTACGCCCGTCGGCGTCGGTTTGGCGCCGGTATTCGTCGTAGGGCCATTCGCGTCCGTGGAAGAACGTCACGATGCGTGCGTCGCGGTGTCCGTCCAGCCACCGGTAATCCTCCTCCGCGAGGTGCACGAGCGCGGGCGCTTGAGCCGTCGGATCATGACGGAAAGTGAGGCGTTTGACTTCGGCAGCGTGTTGGTCATAGACAGGGCGGCTGGCGTAGGTGTCTCCCACGCGCAGGGCGATTAATCGGCCAAAGGCACTGCGTGTTTCAGAGATCGGTGCGCGGGGGATGCCGGGCCGATGCCAGGGCGTCCGCTCGAGGTGCCAGAGTCGGTTGGTGGGATCGTAGGTGCCGACGAAATCCTCGAGCTGGGTATCGTGCTGGCTGTGGCGGTTGACCGTTCGCCGAGTCTGCGTCAGGACCTCGACCGGGCTGGGCCAGGGGCGGAGCCAGGTGTTGGTGCGGACCTTGCCGGTGTGCTCGACCTCGCGGGCGGTCAGGCGGCCTGTGACGGGATCGTAGGCCAAGGTGGTTGTGCGGGTGAGCACGAACCCCGTCGCTGCTCGGGTGATGGAGCGCGCGGGCACCAGTCCGGCGTGGAAAGCGTCGTCATACTCGAAGGCGGTCGTGACCGCGAAGCTATTGGTGGTGCCGTCGAACGGGTCGGTGAACCCCTGACTCACGGTCCGTCCCTCCAAGGCGAGGTCGATCACCACGGTCTGCGTGATGCCCTTGACCAGGTCGTCGCGTTGGAGAGTTAACCAGCGCCCCAGCCCAGGTCGGTCGGCTGACCCGGGCGCCACGCCCGCTTGCGACGCCAAGGCAAAGCGCGGCCGTCCGGTAATCGGCTCGAGCAGTTTCGCGAGCCTCGACCGCTGAAAATCAGCCGCGTCGACCCCATTGTCCCACATCTTCGACTGGACATTGTGGCCCTCGGCTGTGTAGCGCGAGCGTGTGATGAAGAACTCGTCCACCGTTTGGACAGGCAAGGGAAACAGCCCGTAAGTCTCGTGGGTGACTTGGCCGGTCACATGGTTGATGCGGACCTTGGCGATGTTCGGCTCGTACGGGTCGAGTCCGCGCTTGCTCAGATCGCGCCACCAAACGTCGGTTGTGACGGTTTCCTCGATTAGGCGGCCGGACTGCGGCGCCTGGCGCGAGCCCGCGTTGGCAAAGGACCGGCTGCGGACTTCGGTTCCTTGGTCGTCGTACTCGAGCTCGAGGATGCGATCCTCGCTGATCGCGCGCCGCCAGCGGCCGTCCTCGAACCGCAGCGTCTGGCGTACGCCGGTGAGCGGATGGGTCCATTCGCGTTGGACCTCGCCGAGGGGGAACTCGAGGGTGAGAAACACCCGCTGGGCCTGGCCGTCGCCCTCCAGGTCCAGTTCGAGCAACGTGGCGGCGTACCGATTGAACTGGAATCGGGCGCGTTCGCTGCAGGGTAACCGATCCACAGCATCGAGCATGGCCTCGAACGCCTCGGGACCGGCGCGCACGCCGGCCCCCACCACCGCGCCGTTGGCGTCGCGCAACAGCGGCCCCATCTCCCAGCGGTCGTGGAGGGGGATGGCTTCGTTGAGCAGTGCGAGGCCCGGCCGCTGGCCCGCCGCGGTCTCGCGCCGCCATTGTTCAATGGCCGCTGCCTCCGTCGCCTTTTCCTGCGCCCGTTCGATCTGCGCCAAACTGGGGATCAAGACCACCTTCACTTCCTGGGGTTGCCCGTCGATCGTGCGACGATAGATGAAGCTGCTATGAAACCGATCCACCGCCACCAACTCCGCCTCGTGGGACCCATTCGAGGGCCACTCGGCAAACGGCGCGTTCGACTCCGACCTCCGGAGCTCGGGTTCATCGGCTAGGCCCCAAGAGCTGCGCAACGCTTGGCGCCGCCCCTCGATCAGGTGGGCCAGCCGCGCTTGGTAACGGTACGCGACCGCCTCGGCGCCGACGTGCACCTCGGGTTCGCGGGTGGCGGATGGCACGTCGGTTTCGGGGGGAGCCCCGACGATTTGTTCAATCACCGCGCCGTCGCGCAGGCCCTGCTCGAATTGTCGGAGCCGCTCCAGCTCGCGTTCGACAAGCTGAGAATGTTCGCGGTACGCCTTGAGGCCATAGATGACGACCGCGGTTTTGTCTTCGTGCTTGCCGCTGGGGATTCGGTGGCCGAAGACGGCCAGGTGCGTTGGCTTCCAGCCGCCGCGGCCGTCGGGTACGCGCACATAGCCAAGCGGGACCATGCGCCCGGCGCGAATCTCGGTTTCCATGCTTGCACGGGTAGGGAAGCGCTCGACCAACCGAGTGCCGATCAGCCCATAGGCGTAGTCGTTTTCGTAGGCCTCGAGGTCGGCCTTGATCAAGCCGCGCTTGTAGAAGAGGAACAGTGGGAAGCCGAAGATGCGGATTTCGTAGGCGGCTAGATCCGACAGACGCGGCGCGTAGGGTAGGGGCTTTTCGAGTTCTTTGCGGGCGAAGGTGGGCTTGGTGAGGCGAACCAGGGTGTTGACAATCGCCCGCACGTCCACGCTGACCTCGAGGTACTGCAGCCAGGCCCGCGCAGGCCCGCGGCCGCGGCTCAGGTCTTCGAGTGAAGTGCCGCTCAGAGGCGTTAGGACACGCTGTCCGGCGGCCAGTGCCGCCAAGGTCTTGAGGTTGAGCTCGCCGTTGAGGGCGAAGCGGACATTATTGAACAAATCGCGCCAAACGCCAGGCTGCTCAGAGACCTTGCTCACCCGCAACGCGCTGGTCAGGAGGTTCAAGAATCCTGTGATGCGGGCGTCCACCAAACCCATCTGTGCCAGCAACAACATGGCCCGCAGGTCGTCGTCGCTCATCTGCGCCAGATAGGCGTCGATCTGGACGTCGGTGAGTTGGCGGCCGGCAGCTTCGAGCTGGCGTATATCCTCGCGGGCGAGGAACCGCTCCGGGACGGCGCGCAGTTGGGGATGGCGGTCGCGCGCGGCCATGACCGCGAAGAGCTCGCGCATCTGCCTGAGGCGCGGCACATCGGCGATGAGCTGCCAGGCCAGAACGTTATAGAGGAGCCGGCCGGCTTCCCCCGCGGGAAAACCCAGCCCGGCTAAGCCGCCGCCGATGTTCAGTGCGGCGATCAAGGGCTCGGCCACCAGGGCAAGGTTGGCGCGCTTGCCAGCGATGCGTTTCCGTTGCCATTCCAGGTGCGCGTTCAGCAACGCAAACCGGGCCAGGGCAGATTCACGCACCAGAGCCGACTCACCGAACTCGAGCACGTTCCAACGGCGCGGGTCCGGTTGGCGCGGGTCCCGGATCCGTAGCTCGACGGGGTCCAAACCTGAGATCGGGTAAGGGGCCGGTTCGAGTCGGTCGCTCACACCCCGCGTCTGAAAGCCAAGCGCTTCGCGCGGCGTTTGCCCCGGGGCCGCTCTGAGCTCGAGGACCTGGGCCCGATCGCGGACTCGCGGTTGCAGCGCGCTGGCAGGCAGGAACTGGGCGACCGCCGCGAACAGACCTTGCTCGTCCACGTGATACTCGACGGCCACGTAGGGATCCTGCCGGTTGCGTGGGCGAGGCGCGCGCGCGGCGATCGCAACGCGTTGGTCAGCCGCGGTGGCCTGGAGTTTCTCCCACTGGGCCAGGGCGTCGGGCAGACCGCTCGAAGAGTCCTTGGCCGCTAAGATCTCGCGGCACAACAGTTGCAGCCGCCGGTGCCGCTCGTAAGCCGCCACGGTTGCCAGGGCGCGCTGGGCTGCCTGGAAGCCAAACTCGACGCGGTACGTCGTCAACTCGCCAACCGCGGGGTCGTGGAGGGTGACCGTCACGAAGGTGGGGCCTTCGTGGCGTTGTCCTTGCCGATGACTTAACTCGGCGGCGGTCAGCCGCCGCGCCTCGCCCTGGGGACCTTCGCCAGGCGCCCAAATCTCGACCAACACTTCCCGCTCAGCCAGATACTCCATCAATCCGACCCACGAGTCGAATCGGCCTCGGACGACGGCACCGTCCGGGGCGTTGGTCGAAATGAGCGCGGCGAACCAGTTGCCCGCAAGCCGTTCACGCGTCAACTGCTGGTAATCGCGATCAGCTTGCAGGCGCGCCTCGATCTGGGCTTGCTCCAGCCCGGCTCCGTGAATCCGTGGCGCGGGAAGTTGTTGCCGCAGGTGGGCGGCGTACTCGGCCATGGTGAGACCCGTCGGGGGGGGGACGGCTCGGGGGACGTGCCGCTGCGTCGTTCGGCCTGGGCGGAGTGCCCGGCGGGCCCAAAGCGCCCAGCGGCCAGGCAGACCAGAAGCGCCACCTTGCACAGCAGCGTCGGCACCGGTCCTCCGATCGGCGTGCGCCCCTTCGCGCTCGGGGTACTCGCCCCCTCGAGCTTCTGCGTGCCGGTATGGTGCACGGTGGTTGGATGGTTTACCGGCTGGACCGCCGGCGTCGAGCGCACTCGAAGCTGTCGGCGCCCGCTGCGGCGACGTGCTAAGGCGGAGTCTAACGGATCCGTCTTTGCGAGACAAGGACATCCACGCCCTGGTGACCGAGGCCGGGAAGGTGACCTACAAGAGTTGATTTGAGCTAAAACACCGGTTCCAGCCGCAGCCGGTAATACCGAGGCCGTGCCCCCGAGCCGGGAGCATCCTCGACCACCAGGTCGCCAGCCTCCGGCCGAACCAGGCGCATGAGGCCGGGCGCGGGCAGAAACCGCGCTGCGCCGAGGTCCGTGTCGTCGGTGGCGAGGACCGTGTAGGCGCGGCCGGGTTGGGCCTGCCACGTCAGGCGGATGCGGTCGTCGGCGAGCCGATCTGCCGCCGTGAACCGGAGTGCATCGGTCGGGTCGTTCGGGTTGGTGCCGGCGATTAATTCGTCGCCATCGGCGATGCCGTCCTCATCAGTGTCGGCGAGCGTCGGGTGGGTGCCCGTATCGGAAGGAGAACGGTAGCGCCCAGTGCCGGTCTCGACCAGGTCCGGGAGACCGTCGGCGTCGGTGTCGATGGGGGCGTCATTGGCGCTGCGGTAGACGCCGTAGCTGAGTTCGGGCGGGAGTGGCATCTCGGGGCCGTCGAACGAGATGCGGTCGAACGAAGCGACGTACAGCGCGGGCCGTTCCAGCATGCGAACGTTGACGGCTAGTGACTGAACGTGCGCCGGGTCGAACGCGCCCACTTCAGGGGGCGTGCGCCAGCCGGGATCGTTCAGCGCCGCGGCCACGCGGTCCCAGCCGTCTGGCCCAGGCGTGTAGGACCTGACAAACTCGACCCAATCGTTGGCGCCGGACTTGACCTGCAGCTCGATCTGGCAGGCGCGCTGCTCGGCTTCCTGGAAATCGAAACCGAATCGGTACTGGCTCCATTCGGCGGGGTCGGTCGGCAGGGCCCATTCCTCCGGGAAGACGTAGAAGAGGCCGAACCCGGCGTAGTTGCCGGAGTTGAGGGTATTGGTGACGACGAGGAAGGCGGACTGGGAACCTTCGGACGGATTCAGATGAACGCCCTCGTCCAGCTTGATGACGGTTCCGGTTTCGGAATAGGCATACCCGCCCCAGGGAGCAAGGAGCGGTTCGAGGGAACCGCTTTGCGCGCCCGGTTTGCGGTTCTCGAAACCCTCCCTCACGTCGGAAGACCAGGCCGTGGGTGGCGCCAGTTCCGGTCCATCGAATTGGATGTCGTCAAACTGCCCGACGTAAGTGGTCCCCTGTTCGAGCATGAGGATGTTGACCACCAGTTTGTGGACTCGGCCCGGGATAAAGCGTGGGCCGAAGGGAGCAGGCCGGAACTGGTCGAGGGTGGCGGCGAGGTTCATCCAACCATCGGGTCCCGGGAGGTAACGGTTGGTGTAAAGCAACGTACCGATCTCGCCGTTGACCCGTTGGTCGTCCGTCAACTGGAGTTCGACCACGCACGGGAGATGGGTGGGTTCGCGGAACCGGGCCGAGAAGGTGAACTGGGACCACTGGTGGGCGTCGGCGGGCAGCGCCCAGAGCTGGGGGTAAGTGTAGTAGAGGCCGAAGCCGGCCCAGCGCCCGCTGGTGGCGGCATTGGTATAGACCAGGAAGCCGAATTGCTCGCCGACAAACCGGCCCTCCGGCACGCCCACGCCGCTGTCCAGATACCGCACCTGGCCTGTGACTTCGGCATACGCATAGGGTACCCACAGCCGGAGAAACTCAGGTGCCTGGCCCCCGGGGCCGCGATTCTCGAAGTCGTCCGTCACATCCACGGAAACGCCCGGTGCGGGCCGCAAGTACGCCAGCCATTGGACCGGGCCAGTGTAGGTCGGCGGCGCCTGGAGATGCGCCGTGCGGCTGCCGGAACCCTCCCGAGTGAGTGCGTGGTTGCGAGCGAGGACGTTGCCCTGGGGTCCAGCATCTGGAGGGCGACATCGTAGTGCTGACGCGCTTGAGCCCAGCGCTCCCAGTGGGCCGTGCGGCTCAACGGCAGGCCGGCCTGGTCGGGTTCGTAGGCCGGCAGGTCTTGCCACTCCAATTCGATCGCGTAAGCCTGGCCGGCGTGGACGGTCGCGGGTGGCACCACCCGGGGTCGCACGCCCCACAGCAGCCGCACCGGTAGCTCCGCCTCCGCGACCGCTCGCCCGGCCTGCCACAGTCGAGCGCGCCACCGATAAACCCCACCCTCCGCGGTGGACCGGTGGTGGATGTCCGCGGGGTCGGCGTCTGGGACCTCGATCCACAGATCCCGCGTCCCACGCCCGTGGATGGTCAGAGGCGCAGTCTGCCGCAGAGTCTGAGGCGGCCATGAGAGCCGCTCGAAGGCGAGCGTCAGTTGGAGGGGCGCGACCGTATGGTGACCGACGCGAACCGTGTGCCCCGCGTCGTTGGGCCAAACCGTGGCTGGCGCGGTCTCGAGCCAGAGTTTGTTCGGATTCGGATTGATGCGCGAACCGTCTTGGCCATCGACACGCGGGTACGCGTGGAGGAGCACGTATTGGTCAGCGCTCAGGTTGAGTTGGAGGACGCCGTCGGAGTCGGACTCGATCACGCCCCCCCGCAGGAGATCTTCCACGGTCCAACCGCGCAGGAGCGCGGGAGCGTTTAGGGTGACCTGCGCGGCATTGGTGTGCCCGTTGAGCAGGGAAACCAACAGGCTGCCATTGCTGCAGTGGCGAGTGTCCGACATCACGTATTGGGCCCCCGGCCCACTGAGGTCGATGGGCGGGATCAACCCGAAATGGTCGCGGTAGATGGCGCGCAGCCAGCGGTACCGGTGGTCCCAATCGTGAGTTGGCGGAAGTTGGTCGGCATCCACCACCAGCAGATCTGCGAGGGCGAAGGTGTTGACCGCGGTGCGCGCGGTCCCGGTGGTGAGGTGCAGCGCCGGGGTGGGGGGGGTGACCACCCTCGATCCCGGTATGGGTGGCGACCGTGGTGCCGCGGGTGGTCCGCACATCCTGCCAGATCTTCCAGGTCCGAATCGAGTCGGTGAACCCGGCCTGCAGCGGCCCGAGATCGGAAACGACCTGCAAGAAAAGCTTGCGGTAGGTGCGCATCTGATCTTCTTCGAGCACGCCCGCGTCCCAAGCGGGCACGGCACGGGTGACCTCGAGCCCGAACAGTGTGTCCATGGCGCGAGGCCAGGCCGGGTTCAGCCGGTGGCGGGCATCGAAGCGGCCCGGCAAATCCGCGTTGGCGTGCAGATGGATGCCGGCGGGGAGAATCTCGCGGCTTAACCGGTCCAGATCCTGCGGCTCCATCTGGTAACAGCGCGAGAGGATCAGGACCGGCTGGTCGGTCGCTTCACCCCGCTCGAAGGCGGCATCGGTCAGCACCCGCGGTTCGTACCCGAGGCGTTTGAGGGCGTTCCAGAGCATTGCGTTCTCCTGGTTGGCGCGCGGCCACCCCATCTTGGCCGCCTTGGGCCAGAACAGACCGAGGTTGGCCGGTGGGTCGGAGGACTCGGCGAAGAGCCGTTCCACCCGCAGTTCCTCCATCCGTTGGAACATCCGGGTCAGGTTCGCGTAGGCCGGGCTCTTCGGGGTTCGATTCTGATGGACCACGCCTAAACCGCGCTCGCGCTGGAAGACCCCGCCAAAGAGTTCACGGTCGTTCCAAGTGAACAAGTGGGTACCGATGGCCCCGGCCATGAAGGCCTCCCACATCTGGGCGGGCAGCGCATCGCCCTGCCGAGCCGCCGCGCCCGGGATCAAGTTATCGGTCGTGCTATGGCCCGTCTCCGAAATGAAAACCGGCAGACCGGAATCGGTCCGATGCCGGCTGATGCCAAAATCCCCCAGCCGCATCTCCGAGCTGAGCGTGGCCCAGGCGTAGTTGTTGATCGACCAGAAATCCAGCGGCGCCCCGGCCGCCGCGCAGTGTTCGACAATCGTCCGGGCATCTTCGCACGTGTACACCGAGTCGTACCCGATAAACAGGCCGCCGATCATCGAGTAGGTCCGCAGATGATTCGGATCCGCCGCACGGGCCGCGACCGCACCGACGGCGACGTACTCCCCGATGCTCGCTTCGCGCCACTGGATCAGGTCGTGGTAAGCCGGACTATGGCGGTCCGCAGGATACACCCGCGGCATCGCCACCTGCTCGAACCCGGCATAAGCCGTCTCCCAGACCTCGTTGAGCGCCTGGATGTCTCCGCTATAGCGCCCGGCCAGCCAGGTGCGGAAGCTCCTCAGCGAATGAGGATCGTAACCCAGAAAACGGTGGTCGGGGTTCCACAAATCGAAGTAGGCGTATTCGTTGCCCAGGATCCACGCCCCGACCGCCGTGCTGTCCCGGTAGCGCCCCGTCACCTTGGCAATGTAGTTCGCGTAGGTGCGCCTGACCTCCGGATGCTCGTAATTGAGCACGACCGAGGTGCGGTTCAGGCTGTTCACCGCCATCCAGTCGGAGGAAAACCACGCCGGCGCATAATTGAATCCCACCAAAACGAATAGCTTCAAACCCAACTCCTCCGCCGTCCGGACCAACGCATCCGGTCGCGTCCAATCGAATTCGCCAGCGCGCGGTTCCACCTGGCTCCAGACCATCTCGCACCGGACCGAATTGCAGTGCAGCTTCTTGAACTCGACCAAGTCGGCGCGGAGTTGGTCGACCGATTGATCGGCACCGACCGGGGGGTTCCAGGTCTGGTAGGCCATGCCACGGGCCAGGAAATAATCGCCTTGCTGCGGATCCCAAAAATAACCCTTGCGAAGCTCCAGGGCGCCGTTGCCGGCATGGGCGAGCCCTGCGCTGAACAAGATCCCCAACGCCAAGCCAGCCATCCGCCTGAGCGTGTTCGCTTTCATGACTCGTGCCCTACTCTCCCGCGTGTCGCCCGTCGGCGCAAGTTCCGAGCCCAACAAGCGGCGGCTCCGAATCACCCGGCTTCGTCAAGGGGTCGCGTCTCGAAAGTCCGATAGCAGCAGCTTCCGCAGCGTCGAGAGGTTCGGCACCCCGACATGAGCGGTGAGAATGTGCCCTGAATCGTCCGTCACGACGGTGGAAGGCAGAGGCGGATCTGGACCCAAGAGTCGCGCGTAAGCTGCAGCGGCTTCGGCGCGTTGGGCGGGAGCGATTTGAGCTAAGCGGGCCGTGGGTTTCCATTGCTGGGCGTAGGCCGCCAGCCTCGCGGTGTCGTCAGCCGCATCGACCGGCACCGCCACGATGTCCACACCCTCGGAACCCAACGCCTCCTTCAACCGCTGCACCACGATCAGATCTGTCGTCCAGGCCGGCGCCGAGCTGGCGAAAGTGGTGTAAGCACGCAGCCGCGCCGGTTTGGCGGCCGGGTCCAGCATCCGCACCGCGAAGACCGAACTCGCATGGGTCCTGGGCGGAGGCAACGGCGGTGGGCGACGATAAGACTCGCGCGTGAAGGCCTGGCCGGACGGTGAGTCGGCGGGGTTTTCATAGGCGGTGAGGAGAGTGCCCTCCGGCACGGCCGAGGTCGAGGCTGTCAGGCCCGAGGGCCAGCGCACGGAGACCGATGCCACGGTGGCGTGTGCGCCTACCCCCACGATCATGGTGGACGAATGCTGGGTGGACCAACCCTCCCCGCAGCGGTGTTCCCGCACCAACTTGTTCTCGCCCAACTCCACCACCACCCGTGCGCCGTAGCCATCGCGGCAAGCGTACTGGCTCGAGGGTGCCGGGGCACGATTGCCACCGACGAAGCGGAGGGCGATCATGCCGCCCGCCAATCCCGCCGCGGGCATTTGGTTGTGGTAAAGGTTGAACAGCGGTTGGTTGGCGTTCACCATCGCGAGGTCCTGCCAGCCATCGCGATCGTAATCCAGCACCGCAAACCCACGGCTGTCTGCCGGATGATCCAAGCCCGTGAGAGCCGAGATCTCGACAAAGGACCGGCCGGCGCGGTTGGCGAAGTAACGGTTGCGTTCGTGGCCGTGCAGGGAATGGACCCGGATCCGTTCGCCCTGGCGCTCGACCCCTGCAAGTCGCGCATCGATCTGCGGCCCGAGGCGATCGGGGGCTGGGGTGCGTTTCCACTCGGGAGAAAACCGAAACGTGGATCGCGCGAGGTTCTCGTCCGCGCGAACCATGGTGCGCCAGAGATTGCTCTCGAGATCCAGACCGGAGGCCAGTTCTCGCGGGGCCGTGTAATAGCCACTGAGCACGTAGAGATCCAGGAAGCCATCGTTGTCGTAATCGGTGAAACAACCGCCCCAAGACCACCCCACCTTCATCACGGTCAACGCCGGCGGCTCCCAGCCAGCCACCTGCTTGAAGGTCCCATCCGGTCCCTGGCGATAGAGCCAGTTGCCCATGGCGGATTCGGCAAACAGTTTGTTCAGCCCGGGAATGCGTGCCGTCAGGCGCCGGCCCGCCTCGCTGTACATGTTCGAGATGTAAAGGTCGTCGCGGCCGTCGTTGTCATAGTCTCCGAACGAAGCCCCCATCGAGAAGCCGTACCAGGTTAGGCCCGCTTCGGCGGTGACGTCCGTGAACCCCGCCGGTCCGTCATTGCGAAACAGCACGTTCAGGCCCCAGTCGTTGGGGACGTAGAGGTCCGGCCTGCCGTCCCCGTTGTAATCGCACCAGGTCGCTTGCAGCGAGTTGCGCCACAACCCCACCGTGTCGTTCTCCGGCGCCGGCTCGAATTGCCCGCCGCCGCGGTTGACCAGCAGAACATTCGGGGGGCCCAGTTGGTCCAGCACCGTTACCCCGTGCTGCTGCTCGTGTTCCTGCACTCGACGGCGGAACTCCCTCGCCAACTCCGGAGAGAAGAACTCGTCTGGCCAATCGAAGTCGGCTTGTTTGGCGGCCTGGGCGTAGCCGCCCGAGGTCCCGGCGCCGGCCGGGGCCGCCGGTCGATAGGTGCAGAGGTAGATGTCCAGGAGCCCGTCGCCGTTGTAATCGGCTGCCGCCATCGAGATCACCGCCATCGGCATATACTTCGGGATCGGATGTTGATAGAACAAGCCCGCCCGGTTTTCCAGGTAACTCGACCGTAACAAGCTGCGCCCCAACATCGCGTCCAAATCGCCGTCATTGTCGAAGTCCGCGAAGATCGCGCAGGTCGTGTGACCGGGCAGGTCGAGCCGGTACGCCGCTGCCTCCTCGCTGAACGTCCCATCGCCTTGGTTGATCAGCAGCAGGTTCTTGCCCAGCCGCACCGTAATGTAGATGTCGTCGAAGCCGTCCCCGTTGATGTCGGCCACCGCCAGGCCCTCCTTCTGATTCACCGAGATGGGGGCGAAATAGGGATGGGGCAGCTTCTGCATGCCCTCCCGGTAATAGGCCAGCGTGGCTTCATAATGCTGCGAGCGCCGCAACGCCGCCGGATGCGCCGGCGCCCGCAGCGCCCGATCCAGCGCCTCGACGAAAAACCGTTTCGGACTCGCGTGCCAATACATCTCCTCCGTCCTCCAGGCGGCGATCTGCCACGCGCCCACCTGGCCATCCGCAGCCTGCTCCCGTTCCCAAGCAATCCCCATGCGGGCATGCAACGACCGCCATTCGCCCGACTTCATCCACGCTAAGCCCTCGAAACCGCTCGCCGACTCGTACCGCAGCATGTCGCCCCCCGGGTGCTCTCCCTCGAGCATGAAGAACCGGGCGTGCTCGAAATACGCCACCCCGTCCAAGAGCGGCCGCCACAGATCCAGCTCGACCCCGCGCTGCGCCGGGGTGGCCAGCGGCCATGCGTGCGACTCGACCACCGCTGCGCCGGCGCCCGTCGGGGCAGCCGCAGGCGCGAGGTCGACTACGGTCACCGCAGGCGCGAACGCCTGCCGGGCGGCCGTGGCGGGTCCAGGCAACCGCAGATCGAGCAACCCTTCGGCGAGCGCATTCAGTTTCGGGCTCAGGGCCAAGTGCGTCTCCTCGGCCGTGACCAGCGCGCCGATAAGCGCGTCGTCGCTCTGTGCCTGAGAAGCGGGTGCGGGTTGGGCCGCACCTTCGCCACTCGCAGCCCTCGGTCGGCTCGGGCCTGGTTGCACGATTCGCCATGCAGGGTAAACCAAGGCGAGCAATACCAGGACGCGCAGGAAGATCGGCTGGCGTCGCCCCACCCAAAGCGCCCCAGCCACGGCGAACCCGACCGCCACGGGAAGCCAGAGCGCGTCCACGCTGAGCATAGCGCCCACACCCACCCACGCGGCCGCCAACAGCGCGAGGAATCGCGCGTCCCGAGGCGTGCGCGGGGGCAGGGCCGGCCCACGGCCGTTGGCCTCCGCCTTCGGCTCGATGTCTCTGCCCCCCGCAGGGAGCCCCGATTTTGCCGCGTGTCGCTTCATGCCTCGTTGCCTGGCCGCGTTCTTCTTGACAGCTTTTGGCTAGCTCTGCAATAGAGCTCTGCGATCCATATCCATATCCCTTATGAAGACCTGCAGTCGGATGACCCGGCCTGCACCTTCGCGTCGTCTCCTCCCGCACAAAACGGCGCCTTTCGATCGAGTGGCAAACCTCGACTTTGGCTTGGCTGGCCAGGCGCCGGGCTCAAGGAGGCAGCGATCCGCGAACATCGATCTCTTTGCCCGAGCACGCCGCGGGGTGGCGGGGCCATCGGAGCTAGCCTTGGCGCTTCTGCTCTTGGCGGTCCCTGGTCCAGCAGCCCGATCGGGCGAGCCGGAAACCATCGCCCTCCTCGGTTCGCGCCTGGCAGCAGATCGACTGGTTTTCGAGTTCCAGACCCGACCCGGCAGCGACTACCTGGTGGAACAGCGAGACGAACTCGCCCGCGGAGCTTGGCAGTGGTGCCAACCGATCGCTGGCTCGGGAGCGCCCGTCACGGTCAGTGTCGCCACGCCTTCACGAGCCAGCCAGTTCTATCGCGTGCGGACCCTCGAGATCTTCACAGGAGTCACCCTCACGCCGGAGGACCACCAGCGACTCAGCGCCGCTCACCGGCCCGCCCACACCTTCGATGCCGTGG
>VHCO01000002.1 GCA_016871715.1 Verrucomicrobiota bacterium | reverse complement strand
CGATGGACTACGTGATTACGTTGGTCCGAAGCTATTTCACGGCGGCCGGCGTGGATCTCGGGGGCACGAACGTGTTGGCGGGAGGCGGCCTGGGCGGGCAGTTCGGGGCGGTGGGTGGCGGTTTCCAGAATGCGGCGGGCAAAGCGGTCTTCTTCAACGATCGGACGGGGATTTTACTGATTCGGGCCACGTTACAGGATTTGGACATCATCGACGCGGCGATCCAGACGCTGAACATGACGCCGGATCAGGTGACCATCGAGGTGAAGTTTGTGGAGATTGGACAGGACGACTCGAAGGCGCTCGGTTTCGACTGGTTCCTAGGCAACACCCTGCTGGACGGGGGCCGCATGGGGGTGGCGGGCGGCACGCAACCTTCTTTTGCGGGGCGACCTTCGCAGGCCAATCCGTTCGGCGTCTTCCCCGGCACACTCGGTTCGCCTTCCGCCACAGCAAACCCGACCACGGACCAATTGCTGACGTCCGGGCTGCGGACCGGCGATGTGGGCGGGACGGGGATTCCGTCGTTGGCGACGGTGACGGGGATTCTGACCGATCCGCAGTTCCGGGTGGTGATTAAGGCGCTGGAGCAGCGCGGGGGTGTGGACATTCTGTCGGCGCCGAAGGTGACGACGGTCAGCGGCCGGCAGGCCCAGATTCAGGTCATCGAGCTGCAGAGCATTTTGGTTTATAACCAGACCGGCACGGGAGGCGCGGGCGGCTTCGGCACCGTGGGCGGCGCGGGTGGGTTGGGCGGCGTCGGAGGCGTGGGCGGTGGGGGCGTGGTGGGCGGCGTCGGCGCGGGTGTGGGTGGCGGCGTGATTCCGTAAGCGACGGTCAGGCATTCCTTTTCGATGAGCGATATGAAGAGCAGGACGATCATTGTAGCGTTGGCGCTGGCTGCCGGCGCGGCGGGCATCGGTGTGCAGGCGCAGGTGATCCAGCAACCGAACGCCATTCCGTTTATCGTGCCGCAGCCGGCGCAGATCCCTCTGGGGCCGACCCTGGACGTGATCCCGCACGTCTCGGCGGATGGCTATACCATCCAGATGAACCTCATCCCCACCCTGACCGAGTTCCTCGGGTACGACGAGCCCGGCGGATTCAACGCGCGGGTGGGCAACTTGGTGGCGCCGCCGCCCCTGCCGCGTTTTCGGGTCCGACAGGTGACGACCAGCTCGATCGTGTGGGACGGTCAGACCATCATGCTCGGGGGGTTAATCTCGGAGAAGGTGACCAAGACCAAGGACAAGGTGCCGGTGCTGGGCGACATTCCCCTGCTGGGTCGCCTCTTCCGGAGCGAGGCGACCGCCAGTCGCAAGAAGAACCTCGTGATCTTCGTCACCCCGACCATCATCGATCCCGCCGGCAACCGTATCCACACCGACGACAACCTGCCGTACAATCCCCATACGGTCCCGCCGCAGATCCCCTTCGCGCCGTCGGCGCCCGCACCCGACGCTAGCGAGTGAGCCGGTCCCTCGGGTGGGGGGCGGCGATCGCGGGCGTGGCCGCGGCGGGCAGGCAAAGGCGAAGGGTCACGGGGCGTGCGTGGCCGGAGGTAGGCTGTGTCGAGGAGCGCCGGCCGCTTGTTGCGCCTAGCGCAGCCGGATTAGGGAAGGAGGCGACCCACGGATGAGTAGCTTGGCTGAGAGTCGACTGCTGGTCATCGACGGGCACGCCTACGCGTATCGGTCGTTTTACGCGATCCGCTCTTTGACTTCGCCGGCGGGCGCCCCCACGAACGCGATCTTCGGTTTCGTGAAGACACTGCAGCGGTATCGGAGCGAGCTGCGCCCGGCGCATATGGCGGTGATTTGGGACGGCGGCTTAGCGGCGGAACGGCTGGCCTTGTTGCCCGAGTACAAGGCACAGCGACCGCCGATGCCGGCATCTCTGGAGACGCAGATCGAGGAGCTCGGGGCTTGGCTCCGGGCCATCGGGATCCCCAGTTACAGCGAGTCTGGGGTCGAGGCGGACGACGCGATTGCCACGCTCAGCCGGCAGGCGACGGCGGTGGGCGCCTCGGTGCTAATCGCCAGCAGCGACAAAGACTTCATGCAACTGGTCTCCGACCGGGTGGGACTGCTGAACCCGAACGACAAGGACGGTGGTGTCTGGGGCGCAGCCCAAGTGCAACGCAAGACGGGGGTCGCCCCAGAACAGATCGTGGACTGGCTGAGTCTGGTGGGGGACACGGTCGATAACATCCCGGGTGTGCCGGGCGTGGGACCGAAGACGGCGGCGACGTTGCTCGAACGGTTCGGCACCTGCGCGGCCCTGTACGCGCGGTTGGAGGAGATCGAGTCGGCGCGGTTGCGTCAGGCCCTGGCAAACGCGCGCGCGCAGGTCGAGCGAAACCGACAGATGGTCCGGCTCAAGGACGATCTACCGGGCGATTTCGCGCTGGACCGGTTCAGGCCGCAGGCGCCGGACGAGGCGGCGCTGGCGGGGTTGTATCGGAGCTGGGGCTTCCGGGGTTTGTTGGCGGAGGTCGAGGCGCGGGCTTGTCAACGGACGCTGCTGTGATGAGGATCCTGGCAGACGAAATGCTTTTAGTCGTTGTGGGTACCGTGCGGCGGACCGGGGGCGGAAGGCGAGCGCGGGTGCGGCCTTGGTCGGCTCGAGCCTGGACCAGGCGCGATAAGCTTCTGCGATAAGGCGAGTTCAGCAGCGGAGTTTTTCGGAAGAAAACGTGGACAAAGAAAAAGTGCTTTGCTAGAAAGCCGCAACCTTATGTCATCATTGTTGAGTGCCGGCATGCGGCGGATTTTGCTGCTGGGCTGTGTGGGCTACGTCTGTCCCGCGCTCGTGGCGCAGACCGCCTACGCGCCGCAGGAAAGCGAGTATTCCGTGACGCGCGGTTTGCTGGGCGACCAGGTCAAGGCGCAGGTCAGCCTCAAGGCCAGCGGGGGTTACGTGGTCTGGCAAGACAATGCGATCGACGGCAGCGGCCTCGGGATTGGCGCGCGCGAACTCAACAGCTACTTCTCGCCCATCACGGTGAAGACCTTTCGGGTGAACGAAACCACCGCGGGCGATCAAGAGAATCCCGTCGTTCAGTTGCTCCCGGGTGGCGGGGCCATGGTCGCTTGGCAGGGCGGTCCGCAGGGGAGCCAAGACATCTTCGTGCGCGCGATCGGGCCGGCCGGCACATTTGCCGGCGGCGAGATTCTGGTGAACACCCATACGGCCAATCAACAGGGCGACCCCGCGCTGACGGTCTTGGGCGATGGGACGGTCGTGGCGGTGTGGTCGAGCCACGATCAAGACGGCAGCCTTCAGGGCCTCTACGCCCAGCGCCTCTCGGCGACCGGAGCGAAGCTGGGCGGCGAGTTCCCGGTCACGCAAGTCACGCTCTACAACCAGCGCACGGCGAGCGTGGCGGCGCTCGACACGGGCGGGTTTGTCGTTGCCTGGGTGAGCGAGCAGGAGCGGTTCCAGAACAGCGTGGATATTAAGGCGCGGCGATTCGACTCGAAGGGTGTGGCCTTGGGCGGCGAGTTCCGCGTGAACGCCACGACCAACGTGTGCGCTAACCCGGCGGCGATCGGAGCGGAGGATGGCCGGTTCTTGGTGGCCTGGAGCCAGCGGGACATCGGTAACTTAAGCAACGCCTGGGCCGTTTGGGCGCGGCCCTACTCGGCGACGGGCACGGCGCTGGCGGCGGAACGCCTGTTGAATGCTGCCCAGCCCGGGAACCGGTTCGCGCCCAAGTTGGCGCGCAACGGCAACGAGGTTATGGCGGTGTGGACCAGCGGTTGGCAGGACGGTTCTTGGGAGGGCGTCTATGGCCGGTTCTTGAAAGACGATGGTACGCCCAAAGGCGACGAGTTTCGCGTCAACACGACCACGATCAGCCGGCAGTACCAGCCGGCCGTGGCGGGGGATGGCGACCGCCGATTCGGCGTGTTCTGGTCGAGCTTCGTGGGCGTGGCTCCGGGCATCGAGTTGTTCGGCCAGCGTTACGCTTCCGACCAAGCGCTCTCGCAACCGGCGCCGCCTCTGGTCTCGGCGCTGGACTCGTTCTCGTTGATGGCGGCCTGGCCGGAGTTGTCGGGTTACCAGGCGCCGGTGACCTACAAGGTGTACGTGAACGATGCGATCACCCCGCTCTCGACCACGGCCAATTACTTGGTGATCACGGACCTGGCGCCGGCCAGCACCCACAACGTTCGCCTGGCCTATGAACTGAGCGATGGCCGCTTGTCGCCCAAGTCGGACTCGGCTGCGGCCACGACGTGGGGGCGAGATCGCAATTACGACGGGCTGCCGGACGACTGGCAGACGCTTTATTGGGGGGCCGACTCGAAGCAGTGGCCCGCGGCAAGCGCGGATTCGGACCGAGACGGCGCATCGAATCTCGAGGAATTCCTGGCCGGCACGCACCCGCTGGAAGCGACGAGCGTGCTGCGGACGCGGATCGTTCCCGTGACGGGTGGTCTCCTGATCGAGTGGAATGCCGCCCCCGGCTCGCTCTACCAACTGCAAGCCTCCGCGGATCTGGCGGCTTGGAGCGATCTCGAGGGCCCGCGGTTTGCGGCGGGTAACGTGGCCTCGACCTTGATTCCGGCCACGAGCGCGGCCAGTTATTACCGCGTGATTCGCATTCGCTAGCCTATGATGCGCCATTTGAAGAGAGTTCTATCGGCGGCTGTGCTTGTGGGGTTGGTCCAACAGGCCACGGCGTTCTCGATGTTGGGCCCCTTCGCCATCGATGGCGGGGGCGCAGTTTGGCAGACGCCGGTGGTGGGCTATGCAATCGGGGCAGACCTGGGCGGCCCGATGAACCTCGGGGAGGAGTACCGCTGGAACCAGCCGTTCATCACCTACGGCTTTGACGAGTCCTTCATCAATTACTTCGGCAGCCGCGGCGTGCTCGAGGTCGAAAAGGCGGTCCAGGTCTTCAACGATCTGCCTCCCTTCTCGAGCATGAGCGACACGCTCGCGGAGTACCCGCTGGACACGCGCCGGTTCAATCACCTGGCCGCCGCCCTGGCGCTGCACGACCTCAAGTCGTGGACCATGAGCGTGCTGCTCGAGGAGTTGGGGTTGGCCTGTCCGGAGCGGTATGTGTGGACGCTGCGGTCGGCGGTCGATGTGCCGCCCTGGTCGTTTGCGGTGATCCAGCGCAGTTTCGATCCGGTCACCTTGCGGCCGTCGAGCTATGTCAACGGCGCACTCTACACGTACCAGATTCTGCAGACCTACACCGACCCGGTTTGGGAAGCGGTCGAGTTCGAGGTGGACCCCACCATGCCGAGCGTGACCTCCGTGGCCGCCCTGAGCGGGCTGGACGCCGGCACCATCGGCGGCGTGGGCGGCTCCGCTTCCTTCCAACCGGGCCTCTTCTTCACCGGGTTGACCCGGGACGACGTTGGAGGGCTGCGCCACATCTATCAGTTCCGCAATTACAACGTCGAGAGCGTGGCGACCAACGCCGTGGTGGCGCCCGTGGGGACAACGGTCCCTGGGAACGGGATGTTGACGGGCGGCTCCGGCTCGCCTTGGGGCGCGCCCGGCGGGACGAATGTGGCCGGCACCAACATCTTCGGGACCAATGTGCTGGTGAACATCGCGCTGCGGCCGGGCATCGACAAGCTCACCTTTGTGCGGCTGGACAACGACTCGTTGACCGGTCTATGGCTGACCCAAACCAACGTCTGGCGCGACCAGTACATCACCAACTTCGCCCTGCGCTCGCAGGTGTTGCAGCGGACTCTGGCGCGGCCGGACATTGTGTTCACGGCGTCGGATCTTGGGCTGGCGATCTACGTGCCCCTGTGGCTCTCCCGCACGATTCCCTTTGTGAGCCAGGACACCATCAACGGCATCGAGACCCTCTCGGGGCCAGGGTTGATCACCCCGCCCATCGAGATCACCTATACCAAGCTGGGGCCGGACTTGTTACATGTGGGGCCGGGGGGCCAGACGGACGCCTTCATCGACATTTGGTGGAGTTCTTACGACGGGACCACGAACGCGCCCGTGGTCTATCCGGATGGCACCTTGATTCGAGAATTGGAGGCGCGTGTTTTGTCGGGTCGAGCGGACGAGGGCAGTAATCCTTGGCGGGCCCCGGGCACGCCGTAGCGTGGCGGGCTTGACGGTGGCGGATAGGGCGACTTGGCTCCGATGCGAATTCGAGACTCTATGAGAAAGTTCTTGCTGCTAGCGGTGCTGGGGGGGCTGGCGGGGTACGGCCTGCGCGCCGGGCCGTTCACCATCCCGCTCTACGAAAACATCGGCACGGTCGTCTTCACCAACGCCCCACAGATCGACGCCTTCGCCTTTGCCAATTACGGCATCTTTGCCGTCCAGAGCGCGATCCCGTACGACTTCCAGAATACCCTCAACTACACCAACCGCGGGTCCATGTACGGTTACCCCGGTTTCCGGATCGACACCACCGACGACCTCGGCCGGCGCCGTCCGGCGAAGAACTTTATCAACGAAGGCGACCTCTTCGCCCTGGGTTCGGCCGCCTACTTCGGCTACAGCAACTTGTTTGCCCCCAGCTCCCTGCGCATCTCCGCCACCAACATCGTCAGCCGGCGCACCATGACGGTCGGTAATTCCGGTCTCCTGCGTCTCGAGGGCCAAAACCTCAACCTCAGTCGCAGCGGTCTCGAGGTGTTATCCATCGAATCGTTCCCCTGGGCTAACGCGATCTACGACCTAAATGACGACCAGATTCCCGATTCCTTCGAGCCGGACAATGCGATCTACGACGAATGGTGGGGGGCAGGCGTGCAAGACCCGCCCCAGAACGGGCCGATCAACACGGCGAACATCATCCGCTTCTTTGGCGGGGATATCTTGGCCACGGCACCGCGGCATCCGGTAACGGCGCGGGGCGGGTTCAACGGGTTCCAGTCCTTCCAGACCCTGATCCCTCTGATCTATAACACCAGTTTTGGCAATACCGGCTTCGTCTCCGGGCTGAATCTGACCCTGACCAACTTCGATGGGTCGCTCTCGAACGTGTTTATCCCCACAAACACCTGGCGCCAAGCCGTCGCGGTCGGCGTCAACGACACCAATTTCCAGGTCCGCTGCCGATTCTTTGGCGGGTTCGGAGGCTTAGGCGGGTTCCGGACCGCGGCCGTCGAGTTCAGCTCGCGGACCACCAACGTGGTCCGGAACGCGCAGGAGGTGAACGCCCTTTACTTCATCGACAGTCTCGCGGTCAACACCAACACGCTGATCTTGACGAACATCGACGTTTGGACGCTGAGCGCCCGGCCGATCGCCTACGAGGTCTGGCGCGGGCCGCCGGAGCCCTTCGAGTTCGCTTTGGGCGCCAATGGGAACACCGAGCTGTACCGCAACTTAGTTTATGAGCCCGGTTTCTCGAACATTCTAGCCACCAACCTCTTTGCCGCTTGGGGCGGGTCAGTCGACTACCTCGAGGCGCGTCCGCCGCAGGTCCCGGGCGTCACGCCCACCAATCTCCCCGGGCGAATCGAGATCGTCGGGGACACGGTGGACCTGACTCAGACGCGCGTGCGGGGGATGGGTTCGGTTGCGGTCAAAGCGAAGCACTTGGTGAGCAGCGCGGGGGCGCGTGTGGATTGCGAGAACCTGATGTACGACCTGGCGTCGACCAACGGCCTCTTGACGGTGCAGAGTCTCACCAAGGAAAGCGTCGATCGCGTCCGAGGGCTCATGATGGCTTGGACTGGTTTGTGGACCAACCAATACGCGCTGGTGTTGTCGAACTGGTTCATTGACGCCAACACCAATTACTTCAACCCCGTTACCAACGCGATCGACGTCGGGATCCATGTCCTGATCTTGAGCGCCGACTTCTTCACGCGCACACAACAAGTCGTGGTGGATACCCTTACCCTCCGCAGCACGAACGTCGCGTTTAACGACGCTGCGGTCCTGGGCAAGAACTTTGTCGTTGACGGCGAGAGCTTCACGCTCAACGGCCGGATCTCCTTCACCAACGCCCTCGTGAATTGGGTGCACACCAATGCCCCCAGCCTGCGCTTTTTCACCAACGCCGGCACCCTCAACGTGCAGGACGTGGCGAACTACGGCAGCGATTACCCCAGCGGCCGGCACTGGACCCGCTTCGTCAACCGCGCCAACCTGAATGCCGTCTCGCACCGCATCGCCGCGGATGAGTACTTCGACAGCGGCAGCATCGCCAGCCAAGCCACCCACACCATGATCGCCGGCGCCGCCACCCTCGAGGGCGGGCGAACCGACTCCGGCGGCGACATCTTCCTGTTCGCCGATGACCTCAAGCTGCGCAACCACGCCGTCGTCGCCCGGCGCGCGCTCCATCTGACCGTCACCAACAGCCTCTCGGACACCGGCGGCGGCGCCAACAACCAATTGTCCGTCCAGGACGGCCTCCACCTCTGGCGCAAGCCCCTGGTCGGCGACCTCCTCGGCACCCGTGTCGACACCACCGCCCCCCGCTTCTTCAGCACGTTCCACAGTTGGGCGGCCGAAGATCGCGGCCCGTCGCGCACCGGTTTCAAGGATAACGCCGCCATCGGCCGGCTGATCCTCAAGGTGTTTCCTTTCGGCGAGCTGCGATTCGGCAAGCCGTTGGACGCGGGCGGGCTGCCTTTGCCCGGCAACTTCGCGCTCTACGTGGATTACCTCGAGTTGGATCCGTCCGTGCGAGCCGATCTCGAGGGCACGGTCGCGATCGACCCGGGTATGACCATTTACTTCGCCAACGCGAATGTGCCGGTCGAGAGCCTGGATGGCCGCTTCGAGGGCCGCTTGCGGTGGGTACGGGACTTCGCCGGGCCGGCTAGTTCAGCGGAGGTGGCGTCGCGAATGGGCGGCAACGTGATCAAGACGCTGCGGGTGAACCTGGCCCTCTTGGACAGCAAGGTGATCGACTCGGACGCCGACGGTCTGGCCAACGGGTTCGATAACTGGCCCTTCGACGGCATTAAGATCCGCAATGTCCGCGTGGCCAATCCCAGCCCGTTCACCGTCGAAATCACCTTCGACGCCGCGGCGCGCACGACCTACTTTATCGAGTCGACGTCGAGTCTATCCGCGCCCGATTGGCGATTGTTGCAGACGCTCACGAACAACTCGGACCGCATCGAGACCCGGACCGTGACCGAGGTGCTAAGTGCGCCGGTCGAACGGCAACGCTACTATCGCGTGCGGTATGATCTGTAGCAGAGGACGCACCGACGCCTGCGGCCGATGATCTGACGGCCCCGATTGTCGCGCGGGAGACGGCGGATGCGCGCAGTATAGTT
Organism: Verrucomicrobiota bacterium; assembly: GCA_016871715.1. Lineage (GTDB taxonomy): Bacteria > Verrucomicrobiota > Verrucomicrobiia > Limisphaerales > J093 > VHCO01. The sequence continues at coordinate 72,779 of VHCO01000002.1, read as the reverse complement.
GACCATGAAAGCACGATCCATTTTTGTCCTCGGCCTCGCGTTGGTGGCCAGCGGCTGGCTGGCGGCCTGGGCGCAGGTCGCCCCGGCCCGGCCGCCGCTGCCCAACTTCGACAAGCGCACCCTCGGCGGCGCCGCGCGCGCGTCTTCCTTTGCGCCGGTCCCGGGTGGCCTGGTGCCCGCTGACGCTGCCCAGGCGCAGGCCCTGAGCACCTTATACCAACGCGTCCCCGGCATCGCTATCGGAAGGGACACCCTGCTCAACGCCCCGCGCCATATTGTGGCCGATGACGGTTTCCTCACCGGCCCGGGCGGCCAAGGCCGAGCCCTCTCGGCGACGGCCATCGCGGCTTTCCCCCGCACGGACCAGCATCGGGTCGTGAAGGCTTTCCTGAATGAGCATGCTGGCTTGTTCGGCCATAACGCCGACGCATTGGCCTCCGCCCGGATCACCCGCGATTACGTCGCGGCCCACAGCGGTCTGCGCACCGTGATTTGGCAGCAGGAATTCCAAGGCGTGCCCGTCTTCGCGGCGCTCCTCAAGGGCCACATCACCGCGAACGAAGAGTTGGCTTCCCTCTCGAGCCAGTTCGTCCCCGATGCCGGCCGCTCCGCCGCCAAAGCGGCGCCGCACTGGGCGAACCTGCTCAGTCGCCCGCCCTTCAGCCCCGAGATGGCCATCGCCCGAGCCGCGGCCAATGTGGGGACGACCCTCGAAGCCACAGCCGTGAGCGCCCTGGGCGCGGCCGACGGTCTCGAGCTGAGACAGGAGTTCCAGGCGCCGGGCCTCAAAGGCTCGAGCTACACGGAACTGACCTGGCTGCCGCTGGACCGCGACTCGATGCGCCTGTGTTGGCAGGTCATCCTCGTCAGTCGGGCCCGGGCGGAGATGTACCGCAGCCTGGTGGACGCGGAGACGGGCGAGGTGCTGGTGCGCCACAACCTGACTCGGTACCAGGCGCCCCCGCAGGCCATTCCCGGCACCTACCGAGTCTTTACCAGCGATAGCCCCTCGCCCTTCAGCCCCGGCCACCCGCAACCGCTCAGCGCACAACCTCCCATCGTACCGCGCACGCTCCTCCAGAACCTGACGTCGCTCTCCGCCGTGGGCTCGCCCGCCGGTTGGCTCGATCCAGCTAACCCAGCCGGCCAATTCCGCACCATGGGCAACAACGTCGACGCCCATACCGATCTGGATGACGACGACCGGCCGGACCTTCCCCGGCCCTGGTCGAACGCCACACCGCCGGTCTTCGATTTCCCGCTGGACCTGGCCATTGCCCCCATGGCCTCCACCAACGCGTCCGTGGTGAATCTGTTCTACTGGAACAACTACATGCACGATCGCCTCTACGACCTCGGCTTTACCGAGGCGGCGGGCAACTTCCAAAACAATAACTTCGGCCGCGGTGGACGCGGAGGCGACGCCATCCAGGCCGACGCGTTGGATGGCGCGGCTCTCAACGACCCCTTCCACGTCAACAACGCCAACTTCTATCCGCCACCCGACGGCTTCCCGGGCCGCATGCAGATGTACGTGTTCGATGGGCCCCAACCCGACCGCGATGGCAGCCTGGACGCCGAGATCGTGTGCCACGAATACGTGCATGGATTATCGGACCGGTTGGTCGGCGGCGGCGTCGGCATCTACGCGTTGCAGACCGCCGGCATGGGCGAAGGCTGGTCGGATTTCTACCCCTTGTGCATCCTCAGCGAGACGACCGACGATCCGCACGCCTGCTACGCCGTCGGCGGCTACGCTACCTTCATGTTCTTCGACATGACGGAGAATTACTACTTCGGCATCCGCCGGTACCCGTACTCGACGGACATGATGAAGAATCCGCTCACGTTCAAAGACATCGATCCCACCCGCGCTGACCCGCACCTGGGCATTCCCATCAGCCCCTGGCTCGAGGCGTTCGGTGTCGCCCCCGAGGAGGTCCACAACCAAGGCGAAGTCTGGTGTGTGGCCCTGTGGGAAGTGCGAGCTAATCTGGTCGACACCCTCGGCTGGGATGAAGGCAATCACACCGCCCTCCAGTTAGTGACCGATGGCATGAAGCTTTGCCCGCCTAACCCCACCTTCCTCGAGGCGCGCGATGGCATCCTTTTGGCCGACCAGATCGCCTACGGCGGCGCCAACCGCAACGAAATCTGGCTCGGGTTCGCCAAGCGCGGCATGGGCTTTAGCGCCAAGGCGCCCCCGTCCGACACCACCATCGGTGTGGTCGAGGCCTTCGACGTGCCCGACGACGTCGTCATCGCGCCTCCGGACGGCATCTTCGAGATCAGTTTCATCCCGTCCAACAACTCGACCCTCCAAGCCGGTGTGACCGCGCCCGTCTTCGTCCGCGTCCGCGATGGCGCTGGGGTCACCAACGCCACCGTGCGGGGCACCGTCGATGGCGTCCTGCCCATCGCTTACGCCAACGCCGGTGTGTTCCCCGACGCCCGGGCCGGCGACTCGATCTACAGCGCTGAAGTCACGCCCGCCCTAACGGCCACCAACCTGACCATCACCGTGGCCATCACGGCGCCAGGCAAAATCCCCAGCACCAACACCGTCAATTACTTCGTCGCCACGCGCCCGCCCAACGACCTCTTCGCCAACGCCACCAAAGTGAAGGCGGAAGGATCGTTCATCGCTAGTAACAACCGCTACGCCGACCCCAACCTCGAGCCCGCCGAACCGCGCCATGCGAACGTGGCGACCGCGGGCTCTTCCTTGTGGTGGGCCTGGACTCCCACCAGCAATACCCCCGCCCTCGTGGATACCGGCGGCAGCAAGTTCAGCACCGTACTGGGCGTTTACACCGGGACCAACCTGACCAGCCTGAAGGAAGTCGGTTCGGCGCAAACGTCGCCGCAGAACCGCCAGAGCTATGTCCAATTCACCGCCAAGAAGGGCGAGACCTATTACGTGGCCGTCGCCGGCTCGAGTACCAACGCCACCGGCCAGATCGCCCTGCGCATCCTCCCCGGGGCGAACCCGGACCTGACCGCGCCGTTGCTGACCGTCAGCCAGCCCGTCAATGGCCTGATCATTAACCAGAATACCGTCGACGTCGTCGCCTCAGCCGTCGATCCCGAGCCCGGCAGCAGCGGCGTCGACCGCATCAACTTTGGCGTCAGCCCTCGTCAGTTCGGCGCCGTGATGAGCGTGGTCCCGTCGGCCACGGGCACGACCAACCGGCTTGCCCTCACCACCGGCCGCAACACCATTACCGTCACGGCCACCGACGGCGTCGGCAATACTTCTGACCCCGTCCAGATCACCGTCACTTACCGCCGTCTGCCCGTCCCCAACGACCAGTTCGCCCTCGCCACCGAACTCGTCGGCGACTCGGGCAGCGTCTCCGTTAATAACCTCGAGGCCACCAAGGAGGTCGGCGAGCCGGAACATGCCGACAACCCAGGTGGGCGCTCGGTCTGGTACTGGTGGCGGGCCGCCGCCGACGGCACCTTGTTGGTCAGCACGGAGAACAGCTCCTTCGACACCCTCTTGGGCGTCTACACCGGCACCCGGGTCGATCAACTCACCACCATCGCCGCCAACGATGACGCCTTCGACGGCTCCCGCTTCAGCAAGAGCCAATTCGCCGTCCGCGCGGGCCAGCAATACTACATTGCCATCGATGGCTTCAACGCCGCCAGCGGCGTGATCCAGTTGGCCTATACCTTCACCCCCATGAAGGTCTATGTCCTCACCGTCGAACAAAGCGCCGGCGGCCGCATCAGGGAACGTACCCCGGGCGCCTACCCCGTCCCGGCCGACTCGACCGAGACTCTCACCGCCCTCCCCGACGCCCACTTCGAGTTCGCCGGTTGGGAAGGCGATGTCATCTCGCCCTCGAACCCAGTCGCCTTTGCCGTGCGCCGCAACCTGACCGTCCGAGCTGTCTTCCGCCCGCGCTTCTACGCCGACGACTTCGAGACCGGCAACCTCTCGAAGCTCGCCTGGATCGGTGCCGGCGCCAAAGGCTGGACGGTCACGGACTCGACCGCCGCCGCCGGTAAATTCTCCGCGCGGTCCGGCGCCATCACTCACGCCCAGACCAGTTCGCTTTCCTTGACTGCTGCCTTCTACGGCGGGGACGCCTCGTTCGACCTGCGCCTCAGCTCGGAACCCACTTGGGATGCCCTCAGCTTCCTCGTCGACGGTGTCCTCGTTCAGAAATGGTCCGGCGACATCGCTTGGGGCACGTACGGATTCCGCCTGGCCGCAGGCACCCACACCCTCGAATGGCGCTACACCAAGGACAACCAGAATAGCCTGGGCCTCGATGCCGCGTTCATCGACAACGTCAACCTGCCCATCCAGCCTGCGATCGATGCGAGCAGTGCTGCCCGCCTCATGCTGGTCCGCCGGCCCCAGGGCCAAGTCGAGTTGAGGGTCCAAGGCAAGACCAACCAGGTCTACATCATCCAAACCACCACGACCTCCCCACCCACGCTCCGCTCCAACTGGGTCCCCTACTCGACTAACGCCGCCAGCTACGGCGAAATCCGCTTGACCGTGGATCCACAGGCCTCGACCGATCCGCAGCGGTTCTTCCGAGCGATCCCGCGATAGGCGTTGCGGCAACTGTTTGGTGTCGAGCCTTTAGGCTCTCGGAGGCCTTCGGACGCGGGCTGCAGTTGGCTCTTGTCACGACCGCGAGCACGCTAAGGCGTGTACGCCAAATGCTGGCCGCTAGCGCATGCACACCTAATGGGCGATGGGGTCCCTTGGCCGTTCGGTGTCCAGCCTGTAGGCTGTTGGCATGGGCGAATCCCGACAGCGCACACATGAGCTGGGTAACCCATAAGGTGCTTGGTAGGCGGGCTAGATTAAGTCGCTGCAAAATATATTAGGTATGACTAACTCGGCCAGCGGTGTGTGCTTCCCAGCCAAAGTATCGACGGGGCACCGGCCAGACCAGGGGGGTCAGCCTTGAACGGTCTTACGGACTTGGGCGGCTCAGCTCGAGCCTCGCCCTACTTGGATGGGGTTTTCAAAGAAGCCGCCGTCAGGCCGCTTTCTCTGGCCTTGGGTCGATTAGGGAACAGATCCTGCTATTGCTATTGACTGAAACCATGGCCTTATTCTCCCAAGAAATGAGGCGGCTGGCTCTTGCGCTCGCACCGCCTATTAAGCCAGCCAGGACGCGATCTCCAGTGCGCCCGGATAGGATGCCCATGGCGCCCATGGAGAAGGAGAATGTTGATATCCAACACGATGGATGCGCATTGGGCTATGAACCTGCAGCGCCGGTTTTCCAACCGGCATCGGGCCGACTGGAAAGTCGGCGGTACCGCCGGTTCATGGAGAATGCCCGGCGCCGAATCGGGCGCGGGCTTGTCTTGGCGGCTGTGGGGTCGGCTGTGGCTGGAGAATTGGCGTCCCTTCCGGTGGCAGTGACCTCGGAGATGGCCGAGCCGGGGCGAGGTGGGCCCGCGACGCTGTCGGTGCCCCTGCCCGACGTGGTGCAACTCGAATTGCAGGCCGCCCCTGCTGCATGGGAGAGGCGAACTGGGTCTGTGCGGTTGAGTTCGGTGGGCAGCTCGCCCAAGGGAAGCTGGGACCCGCGGTTCGGCGGTTCGGCTGTCGACGGGGCGGTGTACGCCTTGGCCAGCGACGGCACCAATGTCTGGGTAGGCGGGGAGTTCGTCTCGATCGGCGGGTTGGACGTGAACAACGTGGCGGTGTGGGACGGCAACCGGTGGGCGGCGTTGAGCAGCGGGACGGCCGGACCGGTGTACGCGCTGGCACTCGAGGGGACCAACCTGATCGCCGGAGGCGAGTTCGTCCGGGCTAGCGGTGTGGCCGCCACCAACATCGCCAAGTGGAACGGTGTCCGCTGGACCGGGCTCGACACGGGCGTCGACGGCCCCGTATATGCCTTGGGTGGGGGGGGGGGAAGGTGTATGCGGGCGGCCAGTTCGCCAATGCCAGCGATACCAACACGCAAAACATAGCCCAATGGGACGGAGCGGCCTGGACGCCGATGGGCGACGGGATCAATGGACCCGTCCGGGCCATTTGCGTGGCGGGGACCAACATCGTCTTTGCCGGGGGCAACTTCACCCAGGCCGGCGGCCTGGCCGCGCGCAGTGTGGCCAAGTGGGAAGGGGGCGCCTGGGGTAGCCTGGCACGCGGTGTGGACGGCGAGGTTCATGCCCTGGCGGCTGCCGGCACCAACCTCTATGCGGGCGGTTCGTTCCCGACCGTCGGCGGTTCCGAGGCGAAGAGCATTGCGCTCTGGAACGGGGCCTCTTGGACGGGCCTGGGCGTCGCGGTGAGCGATGAGGTCCCGGTCATCCGCGCCATCGCGCTCAGCGGCAATTCGGTCTACGTAGGCGGTCAGTTCTCGAGTATTGGCGATACCCCGGCCCGCAACGCCGCCCGTTGGGACGGGACCAACTGGATGGTCTTGAGCACCGGCATCGCCGGCCCCAACGCCGTCGTTCATGCCCTCGCCGCCGGCTCCAACCGGGTTTACGCCGGTGGCGATTTCCTGTCCGCTGGCCCGATCGCCGCGCGGAACATCGCCGCTTGGCACGTCGGCAGCATCTGGGAGTCCATTGGCCCAGACCTCGACGGCTACGCCACCGCCGCCGCACTCAACGCCCGAGGTGAGTTATTCGTGGTGGGCAGTTTCACGCGCGCCGGGATCGCCCAGGCCCAGAACGTGGCGCGTTGGGACGGCCGCCAGTGGTCGGCGTTGGGTGAGGGGGTGGGCGGCGTGGCCGCGGCGGTGGCTATCCGCAGCGACGACGTCTTTGTCGCGGGCAACTTCGCAACCGCGGGGGGCATCAGCGCGCGTTACCTCGCCCGCTGGAACGGCACGAACTGGTCGGCAGTGGCTGGCGGGCTCGATGGCCCCGCCCTCGCGCTCGGCGTCGACGGCAACGACCTTTATGTGGGCGGCAGCTTCAGCCAAGCCGGCTCGGTGAACGCGCGGAACATTGCCAAATGGGATGGCCACGCCTGGTCCCCGTTGGGTGCGGGTGTCGAAGGGCCGGTCCAGGCGATCGCCGTGCAAGGCAGCCAGGTTTACGCGGGCGGCGCGTTCACGAACGCGGGGGGTGTCGCCGCTCTGAACGTGGCGGTGTGGAGCGGCGCCCGCTGGAGCAACCTGGCCGGTGGAGTGGGCAAACCCGTGCAGGCGATCGCCCTGGCCCAAAACGGAGATCTGTACGTGGGCGGCGAAGCGTCGGAAGTGGGGGTCATCAACGGCGCCAACAACATCGCCCGCTGGGATGGCGCCCGGTGGCAGGTGCTCGGCAGTGGTGTCAATGGCACCGTCAGATCGCTGCTGGTCCAAGGCACCGAGGTCTATGCCGGAGGCTCCTTCACTCGCGCCGGCGGTATCGGGGTGCTGAACTTCGCTCGCTGGCACCAGGAAGTGGCCGCGTGGGTCTCGCTGAACGAGAGCACCAACAGCGGCCCGGCGGGGAACCTCTTCGCGTTGGCCGGCCCGGGTAACCCCATCTACGTCGCCGGCCTGTTCCGCGCCTCGAGCGCCTCGAATCAAGTCCAAAACTTGGCCCGCTTTACCCCCAGCCACTGGGAAGCCCTCGGCAACGGCATTGTGGGTCGGGGTATCGTCGGCACCATCGCCGCCCTCGCCAGCACCGACCGCGCCGTGTACGCGGGCGGTTCGCTCCTCTACGCCGGCGGCCTGGCCGTGTCCAACGTCGCCCGTTGGGACGACAGCGGCTGGGCCACCCTCGGCGCCGGCGTTAACAGCAACGTCCACGCCCTCGCCGTCAACGCCCGGGGCGAACTCTTCGCCGGCGGTGAGTTCACCGTCGCCGGCGGCGTGACGGCCTTCCGCGTGGCCCGCTGGGACGGCAACAAATGGTCCGCCCTCGGCCTGGGGTTGGACGGCCGAGCCCGCGCCCTCGCCCTCCGTGGAGAGGAGCTATTTGCCGGAGGCGAGTTCACCCGCGCGGGCGGGTTCAGCGCCAATGCGGTCGCCCGCTGGGACGGCCAGAGCTGGTCGCGCCTGGATAGCGGGGTGAATGGCCGGGTCTTTGCCCTGGCGGTGGCGCCGGATGGCCGCGTCTATGCCGGGGGCGATTTCACCCAGGCCGGCGGGGTTCTGGCCAACCGCATCGCCGTCTGGGACGGATCGCGGTGGGCCAGCGTAGGCGCGGGTGTCAGTGGCAGCGTCTGGGCGATCGCCACCCGCGGCCCGGAGCTGTTTGTGGGTGGAGACTTCACCGCCGCAGGTGGCAGCGCCCAGATCCCGCATCTGGCACGGTACGATGGGGGTCGATGGTGGGCATTGGGCGGCGGTTTGGGAGGCCCCAGCGTCGTTGTCAATGCCCTGGCCGTCAACCCAAGCGGCACACTTTATGTGGCGGGCGAATTCACCACGGCCGGCGGCTTGCCGGCCAATCGCGTCGCCTCCTGGGACGGCAGCACGTGGGCCGTGCTCGGCAGTGGCTTGGACGGACCGGTCGCGGCCCTGACCGTGCGCGGGCGAGAAGTGTTGGTGGGCGGGTCGTTCACTAGCGCTGGCAAACAGCCCTCCTTGCACTTCGGCCGCTGGACCTTCTCGAACGTGCCGCCGCTGGTTAGTCTCACCCGGCCTAGCCTCGGCGCGACCTTCGTCGCCCCCGTCGAGGTCGAGTTGGTCGCTGAAGCCTACGACAGCGACGGGACCGTGGCGCAACTGAGTTTTCTCTCCGGCACCAACCGACTCGGGACCTTGACCAACGCCCCTTATGCCCTGCGCTGGACCAACGTGCCGCCCGGGATCTACTCGCTCAGCGCCCAAGCCGTCGATAATGACGGCGCCACCAACACCTCCAGCAGCGTGGTCATCGTGGTCAACACCAACCAACCACCCATGGTCCGCCTCCTCAGCCCCACCCCAGGCGCCGCCTACTTCGTCCCCCTGGAGCTCTCGCTGGTCGCCGAGGTCTTCGACGCCGACGGCGCCATCGCCCAAGTGGATTTCTTGTCGGGCACGAACCTGCTCGGCTCAGTGACCGCCCCGCCGTTCTCCCTGCGGTTGACTAACCTGCTGGCTGGCAGCTATACCTTCTCCGCCCAGGCCACCGACGATCGCGGCGCCCAACGCGCCTCCGCCCCGGTCCCCATCCAAGTCGAACCTCCCGCGCCGTTGCGCTGGGGCGCCGCCCCGGTCTGGACTGCCGATCGGTTCCGGCTCGAGCTCGAAGGCGAGCCTGGCGGCCAGGCGCAACTCGAGGCCTCGACGAACCTCGTCGATTGGGCGCCCGTCGCCGTCCTGGCTTTCACCGGGTCGCGGGTCGAGTTTGTCGATCCGTTCACCCCCAACTTCAACTGGCGATTCTACCGGGCGCGGTATGTGCCCTGGCCATACTGATGAAAGCTCGGGATAGACGACCAATTGCCGGTAGGGCGCGCCGTCCTCTGCGCGCCGCAGACCGCTGGGGGCACAGGAAGCCGCGGCGCGCAGAGGAAAGGAATGCGCGCCCTACCGCCCACTTGCAGTCCATCTCAGTGACTCATGAGTAACCCCCTTCCGGAAGGCACGTGGCTTATGTTGCCTCTCACTACCCCTCCACCCGGCCCCAATCTCCCCCGCCCAATCCTCCCCTCGCGGCGCGCCCCAGCAACCGCGGCGCTCGGCCCCGCCTTAACGCGGTTCCCCGCTCGCCGCGCGCTCGGCCGGTGCCTGCGGCCTGCGCTGGCCTTGGCCGCGTTCGGCTCGCTCTGCAGCGCGTTGTGGGGGCAGGGCTCGACGAACACGTTCCAGGTCCGCATCCTGCCACCGGCCAATACCCTCATGGTGACCCAAACGGTGAACGCCGTGTTTCTCACCATCGCCAACCTCAACCTGTTCACGAACGTCGCGGTCACCATGACCCTCAGCTCGACCTCGACACCCATGCTGGATGACGGTGCGCCCCCCGACGCCGCCCCCGCCGACGCCACCTACAGCGCCGACCTGCTCGTTCCCGCACTGCCCGTGCCCACCAACTTCGTCGTCCGCTTCACCGTCGTAGGCGATGACTTGTCCGTCACCAACGCGTCCGGTCAGTTGGACCCCACCGCGACCCTGACCAACAGCTTCACCACCACCTACCTCACCGCCGGGCGGCCCGCCAACGACCATTTCACCAATGCGTTCAAGCTCAACCCGGCCGGCGGCCCAGTGACCGGCAACAACCGACTCGCCACCATCGAACCGGCCGAGCCCTTCCACGGCGCCAACCCGGCCGTGGCGGCGTCGGTGTGGTGGACCTGGTCGCCCACCAACAACACCCGCGTGTTGATGGACACCGCCGGCAGCTCGTTCCAGCCCGTCTTGGCCGTCTACACCGGCTCGACCCTCGCCACGCTCAAACAGGTTGCCGCCTCCACCAACGACGTCCCCAATAACCTCAAGGCCAACGTCCTGTTCGACGCCCTCGCCGGGGTCACCTATCGCATTGCCGTGGCCGGCTACGACTCGAGCGGCATGGGCGACATCAACCTCCGCATCATCCCCGGCGGGGTGCCCGATACCGAGCCGCCCCTGGTCATCGTCATCACGCCCGCTAGCCAATCCCTCGTCACCACTAACCTCATCACCTTCACCGGCACCGCCAAAGACCTCGGCCCCTACCCCACCGGCGTCGAGCAGGTCACCATCCAACTCAACGATGACCCACCCACCCCCGTCGGCGGCACCGCCGCCTGGACCGCCACCCTCGACTTGCCGATCGGCACCAACGTCGTTCGCGCGGTCGCCCGCGACGTGGCCGGCAACGTCAGCCGACCGTTCATCGTCGTGTTGCGCTATGTCAGCCCCCTCAACGACCACTTCGCCGAGGCCATCGAACTGGTGGACTTGGCCGGTACCGCCAGCACCCACAACGGCCGCGCCACCAAAGAACCCGGCGAACCGTTCCACGCCGGTAACGAGGGCGGACACTCGGTCTGGTATTGGTTCCTCGCCCCAGCCAGCGGCACCTTGCGGTTGACCACGGCCAACTCGACCTTTGACACCCTCCTGGCCGTTTACTTAGGCGACAACCTCACCAACCTGGTCCTGGTCGCCGCCAACGACGACGCCGCCCCCGGCAGCCGGTACAGCGAACTCACCGTCGCCCTCGCGCGCGCCCAACTCGTCCGGGTCGCCGTCGATGGCTTCGGCGGCGAGACTGGCACCCTCCAACTCGGGCACACCTTCACCACCACCGAGATCCTCTATAGCCTGACCATCCTCCCCGCGCTCGGCGGAACTGTCACCCCGCCTTCCGGCCTGTTCCCGGAGGGATCGAATGTGACCGTCACCGCCGTGCCCACGCGCGACTTCCGGTTCACCGGCTGGCAGGGCAGTGCGACCACCGCCCAGAATCCGCTGTTCCTGGTCATGACCCAAAACTACACGCTCCAAGCCAGTTTCTTGGTGAGCGCCTACACGGACGGTTACGAAACCGGCGGGTTGGCCCCGAAGCTCAAGTATGGCAGCGCTGGAACCGCGCCTTGGTACGTCCAGTCGGATGTCGTCTACGCCGGCCGTTATGCCCTCCGCTCAGGCGTCATCGGCAACGACGGCGTCAGTGTCCTGACCCTCGATGTCAACCTCGTCGCCGGAACGGCCGCCTTCGAGGTCCGGGTCAGCTCCGAAGAGGGCTGGGACATCCTCGAGTTCCACCTGGATGGGGTCCTGCAAAAGCACTGGACCGGCGAGGTCAACTGGCAGAAGTACCAGTTCGCCGTCGACGCCGGCCGCCACCAACTGCAGTGGCGTTACGTCAAGGACGCCAACTTCAGCCGTGGCCTGGATGCTGCCTTCCTCGACAATCTGTACTTGCCGCTGACCGACCAAGACCTCGCTCCGACCCTTTCCATCGGGTTGCCCGTCCCGGACCAGCCCCAGCTCCTGTTGCAGGGCTACCCGGGCCGCTCCTATGTCATCCAGAGCTCGACCAACCTCCTGACCTGGACAGCCCGATACACCAACTCGACCCCGGAGGGTTCGTGGGTCTGGACCGATGCGTCGGCCGCCACCCTCCCCGTCCGGCTCTACCGCGCCCTGCTGCGGTAGGGTAAGGGTCAGGGGTAGGGGTTTAGGGTAGCGCAGAGTTCCAGCAAACCGCCCCTGGCGGCCCCCTGCGAACACTACGTGACAGAGCAATAATAGTTGACAGGACACTCCCCATCGCCATCCGGTCTACCGTGCCTTGCTGCGGTAGTGGTGGCGGTGGGGTGGGGTGAAGGTGAAGGGGTGGGTGGGTATGGGTAGGGGTAGAGTGACAGGGCATTAATAATTGACACAATAGGAGCAAAGGGAGGGGCGTGGGTTGGCCGAGGAATCGGGGTGGACAGGGCGTGGCTGGCGCTGGTTAAGTCCGGAGTCGTTCATGCTCGATGGTGCCCCAGATGAAACTCATAAGTTTAACGGGCGGTGTTGGGATGGGAAAAACCACCGTGGCGAAATGCTGCCAGGCACGTGGATTGCCGGTGGTGGACACGGACGCTTTGGCGCACGAGGCAGTCGCCCCGGGGCAACCTGCGTTGGCCGAGATCGCCCGGGTCTTTGGCCCCAGCGTGCTCGATGCTGAGGGGCAACTGCGGCGGTCGGAGTTGGCGCGGTTGGTGTTTGCCGACGCGATCGCCCGGGGGCGGCTCGAGGCGATCCTGCATCCTAGGATTCGCGAGCGTTGGGGGGAGGTCGTGGTGCGGTGGCGGGGGGCCGGCGAACCTGCTGGGGTGGTGGTCATTCCGCTGCTGTTCGAGACGGGGGCGGAGAGGGAGTTCGACACCATCTTTTGCGTGGCTTGCAGCGCCGCGACCCAAGAGGCGCGGTTGGCGGAGCGGGGGTGGTCCCACGAGGAATGCCGGCAACGCATCCAGGCGCAATGGCCCATCGAGCGGAAGCTGGACCTGGCGCATCGCGTGATCTGGACCGAGGGCCCGCGATCGGTTACAGCCCGACAGGTCGAGCGAGCATTAGATTTGGACGGTATCGAATGGCGGCGGGGAGACGCCGACTGAGCCCTGGCCGCCAGGCGCGGTGAGTTGGTGGGCGGGAAGGATCCGCGAGACCTGGCCCGTACCCTGCTATTATCCAACGTCGCCCTTCCCGTTCCGGTTTGGGCGCGGGCAGCAGTCAGGGGGCGGGTGGGGCGTCAGGCCGGCTCAGGGTGCGGGGCTGGAGACGGATGCCGGAATGCTCGTCGAGGGCCCTGTCGGCTGCGGTCCTGGGCGAGAACTTGCGTGCGCCTTGTGGGGCGCGGGTTGCCAGAACCGCATGGCGGACGTGGCCGTTCGTGCTCCTTCCTTGCTTGGGACTCGGAACGCATGGGGCTGGCTGACAAATGCATTTACAGGCCTGTAAGGGCACCGGTAAGATCCGCGGACAGAACTGATTTTCATGAAAATGCTGAAGTGGTTTTTCGGAGGGTTAGCCGCTCTCGCTTTATTGTTCTGGTTGCAGCAGCGGATGGACCGACCCTCTCCGCCATCTCAAGCGGCCGCGGTCGTGCCGCCCTCACTACTGGCCCCGGCGGTTGCCCCGTTCAGTCTCCTAACGGTCGATTCAGCACAGCGTTTGGAGGCGCCGCCGGCTGCGGCGGCCCCCGCGGAGGCGAGCGCACCGCGTGCTCCGGAGTCGGTTCATGCTGACTTCGCTCGGTGGACCGAGGCCTTTCTGCGAGCCCGGGTTTGGGGCGGGGGGGGACCTGCCTTAGCGGAAGGGGTGCGTTTAGCGGAGGAGCGCCGGGCGGCGTTGGCGGAGGAGATTCGGACTAACCCGCGCGAGGCGCTAACGCGGACCGTGCCTTGGCGGTGGCGCCAGCAGTTGCCATCCGAGATTAGGGCTTTGTTGGAGACGGTGGTGAGCGGGCGGGGCGATCTGGAGGTGTATTGCGCGCAGCCCGTGCCCGGACCGGAGCACCGGCATACGGCTGGGCGAACGGTTCGGTACGTGACGTTGGATCGGCAGACCTACCGTGCCTACGTGTACGGTCGGCGCGTGCCGCAGATGTCGCAGAAAGATGTGCCGTTGCACGGCATCGCGATCGATCAAGCGATGGCGTTGCACGAGGAGTTGCTGCGCGAGATTGCCCCGGAAGAGGCGAAGGCCAGTTGGCCCGCGGAGGGCGCGGCAGCCCCGCGGTGCGGCGTGTGTGGCGGTGTGCCGGAAGCGACGGCGGACACGGTTTGGGCGGATTTTGGGGGTGACCTGTTGGCCTTTTGCTCGGGCGCACACTTCGGCGAACTGAGCGCCACCTTGATAAAGGCGGAAGACACGCGGGCGCTGTTGGGCGCGCCTGCGCCGGGGACAGTCGGGACGACCGGCACCAACCCGCCGCCCGCCAACCCGATCAACAGTCTGGGGACGAAGAAGGTCTTGTATGTGCGGGTGATCTTCCCGGACGACATCACGGTGCCGACCAGCGAGTCCGCGGCGGCGGACACGATGCAACGGGTCAACGATTACTACGTGGAAGCCTCGTATAACAAGACGGCCCTGATGTCGACCATTGCACCGCTGGTGTCGTTGCCGCATCCGAAGTTGTACTATTCGTTTGCGGGGCCTGGCGCCTTGGCGGGTGACGCAGCGGCGGCCGCCGTGCTCGTGGGTTACAACCGCAAGAACTACGACCTCTTCGTGATCCGCCACACGACCGTGCCTGGGTTCGACTGGGGTGGTTTGGGGGGGGGCGGCACGGCCTGGTTGCAGTACGACGGGGTGGGGCTAGTGATTCATGAGTTAGGGCACAATTACGGGCTTGCCCACGCCAACTTTTGGGATACGCGCCGGCCCACCTTCCCGCCCAACCCGAACAACCTCCCCTTCGACCCGGACAGCGTGGTGGGCCACGAGACGGTCATCGGAGTGGGCGACGACCTGGAGTATGGCGACATCTTCGACATCATGGGCAGTGGCGGTGGGGAAGACCCGCGGGCGAGCAGTCAGACCATCTCGGCGGCCACGGGCCACTTCAACCCCGTCGGCAAGAACCGCCTGGGCTGGCTCCCGAATGCCTATATCCTCGACGCGCGGCACAGCCAAACCAGCCGCATTTACGCGTTCGACGTGCCCCGCCTGGATACCAACCGGGCTTACGCGATGACCACCGAGAAGGACGCGCTGCGACGTTACTGGGTCAGCGTGCGCAGTCGGATTGACACGCCGTGGATGCGCAACGGCGTCGAGTTGCGGTGGGGCGCCTGGCAGCAGTGCCTCGGCTACAGCGACCTCCTCGATACCACGCCCGACTCGAAGCCGGGCCGGGACGACGCGCCCCTCATCCTCGGCCGCACCTTTAGCGATCGCGAGGCGGAGGTGCACATTACGCCGGTCGCCAAGGGAGGTGCTGGCGGCGACCTTTACTACGACGTGGTCATCAACCGCGGGCCCTTCCCGGGCAATTCCCCGCCCGTCGTTCAGTTGACGGCTTCGACCAACCGCACCACCGCAGGCACACCCGTGACTCTGACCGCGCAGAGCACCGATCCGGACCGAGACGAGTTAGCTTACTTCTGGGATTTTGGCGACGGCACCTTCGCCCCGAACGCCCCGACGACTGGCAAGATCTGGACGCAGGCGGGGGATTATGTCGTGCGCTGCGAGGTCAGCGATCGGAAGGGGGGGATGACCAGCAAGCACCTGGTGGTGCGTGTGGGCAATCCCACCACCCTCACCATCAGCGGACGCGTGATTGCGGACACCGGCCAACCGCTGCGCGACGTGCGCATCTCGAATGGCGCGCTAACCAACACGTTCGACCTGGCCGACAACTACGGGTGGACTTACACCGATAGCGACGGGGCCTATACCCTCGTGGGCCTGCCTGCGGGCGGCCATCCCATCGGAGCGTTCCTCAACGGGTACGACATTGTCCCGTTCAACTTCGAGTTGCCGGTGACCTTGGGGAATCAGGGCGCGGACAACGTGTTGTTCTTGGCCACGCCGCTGCCCAAGGTGACCGTCGAGAAGGACAAGGACGTGGATTTAGTGGCCAAGACGCCGGGTGGCTTCGTGCTGCGCCGCACCGGGGACACGAATCGGGAACTAACGGCCGTGTTCTTGCTGGGCGGCGATGCCAGTGCGGGTCGGGACTACATGGACTACACCAACACCGTCAACCACACCAATACGGTCCAGACCCCCTTCGGCGCCAACACCGCCGTCTACAAGTTCTACCAGGTCACCTTCGCAACCGGAGCGGTCACCACCAACATCACCATCGCACCGCCCACGGGGGCCGCCCCCACCAACGACAGGCAAGTCCGGTTGACGGTCATGTATCCGCTTCAGGCGATGCGGTTGGAACTGACCAATTCAAGCGACGGCACCACCACGGTCACGAACACCAACTGGGTCAACTTCACCGGTTGGGAGGTCCGCGCCGTCAAAGGTCAAGACACCTGGTTCCAACGCCAGAACGATTACATCCCCGGCTACGCGGCCGAGACCAATATCCTCTTGCGTGCCCAACCCGCCACCCAGCCGATCATCTCGATCCTGGCCCTGGATAAGGCCACCTCGGAAAACCCGAACGACTCGGCGCTCTTCGTCATCACGCGCGCGGGAGACAAAGGCCCCAGCGTGGACGTCGAGTTGAGCTACGGCGGTACGGCCGAGTACGGCTCGGATTACGAACCCATGCCGCGGCGGGTGACGCTGCGGGCTAACGAGACCCTCGCCCTGCTCCCGTTGGTAGCGCGGCCGGATGCCTACCTCGAGGGCCACGAGAAGGTGGTGGTGACGGTCCTGACCAATGACCTTTACCGCGTGGGCACCGGCACCGCAGAGGTCACCATCCTGGATAACGACCTGCCGACAGTCACCCTGGCGGCCATCGATGCGGTGGCGCTCGAGGCGGGCGGCGACGACGGTGTCTTCGAGGTCACCCGCAGCGGGGATATGGCTCGGCCCTTGGTCGTGAACTACCTCGTCACGGGCACGGCCATCAGCGGTCTAGACTATCGCGCGCTGCCGGGCACGGTGACCATCGCCGCCGGCCAACCCTCGGCCACGTTCACGGTCGTCCCGCGAGATAATATGCTCAAGGAAGGCACCAAGACGGTCGTGGCTTTCCTCTCCGACAGCACCCTCTATAACGTGGGTTCGCCGGGCGCCGCCACCGTCTTCATCCAGGAGAAAGGTTTGCCCACCGTTCGCGTCATCGCGACCGATGCCGATGCGGCTGAACCTTCGGACAACGGCGAGTTCGAGATCTCGCGCGTGGGGGATCTGACTCAGGAACTGCTCGTCAAGATTCGCATGGGCGGTACGGCCAAGGAACTGGGCGACTACGCCGGGATCGGCACTCAGGTGCGGATCCCGCCCGGCCAAGCCCGGGTTCTCCTGACGCTCTTCCCGATCAACGACCGGCTTCGCGAAGATGTCGAGTACGCAGTTCTCGAGATCTTGCCCAGCGCCGAGTACAACATCGGCCCGCAATTCCAGGCCCGGATTAACGTCGACGACGACGACGGAAGCAATGTCCCGGGCGTTGGCTTCAACTTCCTCTCCTCGACGGTCATCGAGAGCGCCGGCGCCGCCCTGGTGGCCGTCTCGGTCAGCGCCAATCCGGCCGAGGACAACGACGTGACGGTAGACTACAAAGTCACCGGGGGCAGTGCCCTGCCCGAGGTCGACTACCCGTACAACACCTCGACGGGTCGGTTAGTCTTCCCGCACAACCCGAGCGGGGGCCGGAACGCGATGACCAACCGTACCCAGTTGTTGGTCTTCCCGATCATGACCAACGACCTGCTGCAGCCGGACCGCAGCGTGGTGCTGACGCTGATCGAGCCGTTCTATTTCATCAGCAATTACGTCGTCACCAACGACATCACCATCACCAACGCCGCGGGTGAACCCGAGCAAACCAATGAAGTCGTGACCAACCAGGTCATCATCGGCACCCCGATGAATGCCTACTTCGACGTCTACAAGTCTCACACTCTCACCATCAAGGACGACGACGCCGCCGTGGTCACCCTCGTGGCCGTGAACACGACGGCGGAAGAGGAGAAATCCGTACCGGGCGTCCTGTTGCTCAAGCGCGCCGGCGCAACGAACCGCACCCAGGCCGTTAAGCTGGACATTACCGGGTCCGCCACCATGGGGAGCGATTTCGAGCCGATTCCCTTCGACTTCACCTTCCCCGTGGGCGTGGACGAGATCCAGATTGCAGTGATCCCCGTCGACGATCCCGCCGCCGAGTTTATGGAGTCGGTCACCCTCACCCTCATCGGCGCCCCGGGCGCCACCATCGGTGCCCCGCGCGCCGTGACCGTCAACATCATCGACAACGACGGGACCGTCGAGTTCCCCGCTACGGCCTATTCGGTGGCCGAGAACGCGGGATTCAGGCGTATCCCCGTCCGTCGCACCGGCAGCACCAACGTGGCGGTCACGGTGCAGTATGCCGTCACGGGTGGCACCGCCACGCCCACCGCCGACTTCCTTGCCACCAACGGCACCCTCACTTTCCTCAAGGGCGAGATCCTCAAGGAAATCGAGGTCACCCTGGTGGACGATCAGATCGTCGAGCCCACGGAGACGGTGAACTTGACCTTGCAGAGTGGTCCGGGCGGCGCGCCGCTGGGTGGGCAGACCACGACGGTCTTGAGCATCCTCGATGACGACAGCGCGGTCGAGTTCGCCGAGCCCCTGTTCCGGGTCAACGAGCATGTCAGCCTGGCTTGGCTCCAGGTCCGCCGCCTCGGCGTGATCACCAACCTCGTCCGGGTCGATCTGTTGGCAACCAACGGCAGCGCCACCGACGGTCTGGACTTTGTGGCGACCAACGTGACGCTGATTTTCTCGCCGGGCGTGACGAATATCACCTTCCGCCTCCGAATCCTCAACGACACGATCATCGAGACCAACGAGTTGGTGGCCCTCTCCCTCACCAACGTCACCGGCAGCGCCATGCTCGGCACGCAGTCCACCGCCGGCTTGCTCATCGTCGAGGACGATTGCGATGTCCAATTCGCCTCGAGCACGTACCTCGTCGACGAATACGCCCGCATCGTCGCCGTCACCGTCGAACGCCGCGGCGGCACTGTCCACCCGGTCGATGCCGACTTCGCCTCCTCGAACCTCACGGCCATCGCCGGCAAGGACTACCTGTCGGCCCGAGGCACCGTGAGCTTCACGGGTGAGACCACCGTGCCGTCTCCCACCGTTCCGGGCACGGTCATCTTGCAGCCTGGCGAGACCAATCGCGTGCTCGAGTTCCGGATCTTGGATGACGTCATCGGCGAGGGGAATGAGGACTTCCTGGTCGCCCTCACCAACGCGCGAACCGCCGCTACGGTGCCGGCCGGCACGGTCACGCTCGGTCTACAAACCAACACCGTGGTGACCATCGTCGATAACGAGACGCCCGGCAGTGTCGACTACGAATTCAACGTCGGCCAAGGGCCAGACGCCCCCGTCCGGTCGGTGGGGGTGCAACCGGACCGGAAGATCGTCTTCGGCGGCGACTTCGCGAAGGTCAATGACGTCTTCCTGAGCCGCATCGCGCGCGTGCACGAAGACGGCTACCTGGACAGTTTCTTTAACCCCGGCGCCGGAGCCAGCGCGGCCGTGCTTGCCATCGCCGTCCAACCGGATTCACGTCTGCTGGTCGGAGGCAACTTCACCCAGTTCAATGGAGTGCCCGCTAACCGTATCCTCCGGCTGAACGCCGACGGCACCGCCGATGCCGGGTTCCGGCCCGGCGCGGGCGCGGATGGCGCCGTGCGGGCGATCGCGGTGGCCCCTGACGGCAAGGTGGTGTTAGGCGGCGACTTCAACACGGTTGCCGGCCAAGGCCGCAGCGGCGTGGCCCTGTTGGCCGTCGATGGCACGCTCGACGCTGCCTTCAACCCCAACGCCAGTGGCGGCGTCTTGGCCCTCGCGGCTCAGCCGGACGGCAAGATCTTGGTCGGCGGCGGGTTCACCACCATCGCGGGCGCGCAACGCCAGCGCTTGGCCCGGCTTAACCCCGACGGCACCTTGGATGCATCCTTCAACACGGACACCGGGCCCGACGGCCCCGTCCAGGCCATCGCCGTGGACGGCTTGGGCCGCATCTTGATCGGCGGTAGCTTCAACGTGTTCAACGGAGTCGATCGCAAGCGTGTGGCCCGCCTCAATCCCGACGGCTCGCTCGATACCGCCTTCGACCCAGGCTCGGGAGCCAACGATGTCGTCCTCGGCCTGGGTGTCCAACCCGACGGCAAGGTCATCGTCGGCGGTGCCTTCACCAACTTCGCCGACAACGCCCGCAACCGCCTCGTCCGCCTCAACCCGAACGGCACGATCGACACCGGGTTCGACATCGGCAGCGGTGCCAACGGCATCATTCGCGCTCTGGCGGTTCAGCCCGACACAGCGATCGTCATCGGGGGCGACTTCACCCAGTTCAAGGGCTTGCCGCGCCGCTACCTGGCCCGCATCCACGGCGACGAGAAATTCGTGCTCAACACCATCCAGTTCGCCTCAGCCTTCTTCCGCGTGAAGGAGAACACCAACGAAGCCACCCTGACCGTGCTCCGCAGCGGCGACCTGCAACTCGCTGCCAGTGTGGATTATGCAACCTCGGATGGCACCGCCACGGCCGGCGCCGATTACACCCCCGCGACCGGCCGGCTCGACTTCGCTGCCGGCGAAACGGAGAAGACCTTTAAGGTTAAGATCCTCGACGACCAACTCGCGGAGGGAGACGAGACCGTCAACCTCGTCCTGACGAACCTGCCGCTCGGTTTCGCCCTCACCGGCACCCATGCGGCGGTGCTGACGATCGAGGATGACGAGAGCGCCATCGCCTTCGCCAGCGCCTCCTATTCGGCAAACGAAAACGCCGGCGTCGCTAGCATCCTCGTGCGCCGGTCCGGCCCCAGCGCCGGCACCGTGAGCGTCGACTTCAGCACGCGCGACGGCACCGCTAAGACCGGCCAAGATTACACCGCTGTGACCGCCAACCTTCAGTTCGTCGCGGGCGAAACCGAGAAGACGGTCGACCTGCCGATCCTCGACGACACAGACACGGAGGAGGACGAGACGGTCCTGCTCGAACTGCGCAATGCCGTGGGTGCGGCCGTCCTGGGCAGCCAAACCAATGCCGTGCTCACCATCGTCGACAACGATCGCGTCGAGTTTTACTCGCTCATCTTCACGCCGCCCTTCGGTGGTTCCGTGACCCCAGTCGCCGGGCCGTACCCGGCCGGCTCGACGCAGGTCTTGACCGCCTCGGCCGATCGCGACTACCGGTTTGTCGGCTGGGAAGGGACCACGAACTCGGCCGCCAACCCGCTCAGCGTCTTCATGGATCGGAACTACACGCTGACGGCGAAGTTCCTACCCACCTTCTTCGTTCACACCTTCGAGGCGCCCTTCACCTCGGCCAACCTCGCCGCTGCCCCTTGGGTCAACTCGACCACTGCGCCTTGGACGGTTCAGTCCGAGGTGACCGCCAGCGGCAAGGGCGCACTGCGCTCGGGTCCCACCAGCCACGGCGAGGTCAGCGCGCTCGAGTTGGCGGTCGATACCCGCGCCGGCGCGGTCACCTTCGATGTGCGAGTAAGCTCGGAACAAGGGCATGACTGGCTCGAATTCTACGTGAATGGTGTCCAGCTCCAGCGTTGGTCAGGAGATGTGCCGTGGCGGAATTACCAGTTCAACTTGGCCGCCGGCCGCCATCGTCTCCTCTGGCGCTACCGCAAGGACAACAACTTCAGCGCTGGCCTCGATGCGGGCTTCATCGACAACATCTACCTGCCGCTCGACGTTCCAGATCCCACCCCCGCGGCGGCGCAGTTGACCCTGACGATCGCCTCGTCCGGCGCCAGTCGCATCCAACTCACCGGCAAGGTTGGCCTACGCTATGTTCTCGAGGCGAGCCCGAACCTCCAGACCTGGACCCCGATTGCCACCAACGTCCTCAACACGACGAGCGTCATCATCCTCGATCAACAGGCGCTCAACTTCACCCAACGCTATTACCGGGCGGTAACCCCTTGAGCCACAGCCGCGTCGGCGCCAGCACCCGTGCCGGTTTCCAAACCGCGACCGGACGGCAACCCGGCCGGTAGGCCGCGAAGTCCTTGCGCGCCGCGGCATCGGTTAGCCCCGCATTGGACTTGGGGTGTCGTGTCAACTATTAAAAACCTGGCGCAGAGTTGTTGACCAAAGTGTTGTGTCAACTATTAAAAGGGCGGCATATCATGTGTCGACTCGCTGGTTCTGACCCGGGAGCCTGTAGCGGGGAATCCGAGCCCCCGGCTTGGAGGGAGGTGGAACGTGCATGCTTGGAGCAGGGGGCAGCAGGCGGTATTTGACGCGGACGCCGCGTGCGGTCACTTTTCCGGCGCCTGTGGATCATTCGCTCCTGACGGAGATTTCGTTGTGCATCGTCGCTGCCTGGGTGCTGGCGGTGGCGCTGCATGTCTTCAAGCAACCGCTCATTCTGGCGTATCTGGTGGCGGGTTTCGTGCTGGGCCCGCACGGTCTGGGGTGGGTGCAGGATCAGGAGTCGATCGAGACGCTATCGAGTCTTGGGCTGGTGTTGTTGCTGTTCATGATCGGGCTGGAGATCGACCTGCACAAGATGCTGAACGCGGGCAAGGTGATTGCGGTCACGGCGGCGGTGCAGATCCTCGGGTGCGTCGCGGCGGGTTGGGCGTTGTTCCGGTGGCTGGGGCCGGTGTCGGGTTGGCTCGAGGCGGTCTATTTGAGCGTGGCGGTGGCGCTCAGCAGCACGGTGATCATCGTCAAGGTGCTGCACGACAAACGCGAGCTCGACACGCTGCCGGGGCGGGTGACGCTGGGTGTCTTGGTGGTGCAGGACTTGTTCGCGATTTTGTTCTTGGCGCTGCAACCGAACCTGAAACAGCCGGCCGTGTCGGTGCTAGCCCTTTCGCTGGGCAAGGTGGCGTTTCTGATTGCGGTGGCGATGTCGATCAGTCGCTACGTGTTGCCTCCGGTGTTTCGGTCGGTGGCGCGGCTGCCGGAGTTGGTGTTGGTGGGGGCGCTGGCGTGGTGTTTTGCGATGTCGGGTCTGGCGGATCGGTTGGGGTTGTCGCGGGAGATGGGCGCGTTGGTGGCAGGTGTGGCGATCTCGACCTACCCCTACACCCTCGACGTGGTGGCGAAGGTGACGAGCCTGCGAGACTTCTTCGTGACGCTCTTCTTTGTGGCCCTAGGGCTGACCATACCCGTGCCGACCTGGGGCTACGTGGGCTGGATGTTGGTGGTGTCGGCGTTCGTGGTGGCGAGCCGGCTGGCGAGCGTCTTTTTGCCGCTGTACGGGATGCGGCAAGGCCACCAGGGCAGCCTGCTGCCGGCCATCAACCTCGCCCAGATGAGCGAGCTGTCCCTCGTGATTCTGACGTTGGGCCGGCAGGCGGGCGACGTGAGCTCGGGGACCATGAGCATTGCGGCGTTTGCGTTTTCGTTCTTGGCGGTGGGGTCGACGTACGCTGTGCTGCAGAACGACCGGATCTTGCGCCTGGTGAGTCCCTGGTTGAAACGGTGGGGCTGTCGAGATTTGGACGCCGGCAGTCCGGCCACCGCGCAGCCGCATCATGGCAAGCGGATCTTCCTGTTGGGCTTCTCCTGGACAGCCAGCTCGTTGCTCGAGGAAATCACGCTGCGGCGCTCAGACTTGCTCGAGGAGCTGCAGGTGATCGATTTCAATCCCTTGGTCTATCAGCGGCTGCAGCGACGCGGTGTGTCGGTGAGCTACGGCGATATTGCCCAGCGGGACGTGCTGCAACACGCTGGTCTGGCGCAGGCGCGCACGATCGTTTGTTCGTTGCCGGACACGGTGCTGAAGGGCGCGAGCAATCTGAAGTTGCTGCGTTTGGTGCGGGAGCTGAACCCGACGGCTGAGGTGATCATGCACGCGGAGAAGTTGGCGGACATCCCCCGGCTGTACGAGGCCGGCGCCAGCTACATCATCACGACGCGGTTGCTCGAGGCGGAGGAACTGCTGCAATTGGTGGACGCGGCGGAGAAACACCTCTGGCGCAGAAGCGCAGCGAGCTCGAGGCGTTGCTGGCGTAGCGCGACGAAGTGATTCCGTAGTCCGGAGGGCGGGGGCCAGGCCCAGCCGACGCCCCCTTGCCGTGGATGGGTAGCTCGGTTCGGCGACTCAGGAGCCAGCGCTGCGCTCACCCTCCCGGACCGGCCGTAACTTCAGCGTCACCGCGGCCGCAAGCCAGAGGAGGAGGAAACCGCCGACGCCGCGCCCCAGGCGCGCGAGCCAGCCGAGTTCGCGCTCATTGTGGGCGTGCAACCGGATGACGAGGGGCTTGTCGGTGTCCGTCTGCAAGACCTGGACGAACGCGTAGCGCAGGCCGCGGGTGGGCAGGTTGGCCCGCAGCGGGGCGACCACGGTTTCGGCGACGGCCTGGGCCTTTTGCAGTTGCGCCACTTGCTGCTCGGCTACTTTCGCGTCGTAATTGAACCATTCGCCCGCGGGTTCCCCGCGCCCGCCCCGTGGGCGGTCCGGGAGGCCGTACCGGGCGAGGTTCGAGTAAGTATAGGCCCGTTGGGCCTCGATGAGCTGGGTGCTCTGGCCGCGGTTGACTTCGGCTTCGAGCTGGCGCAATTCGGCGGCGGTTTGGCGGTCGCGGATTTGGACTTCGCGGAAGTTCTTGAGGTTGTTGGCCAACTCGAATTTGCCGGAGGCGATCTCGGTTTGGGAGCGACGCAGGAAATCGACGGCCTGCGCGGCGATCGTCTCCTGTTTCGACAGCTCTTGGCGCTGGTACTCGGCCAGCGTGAAGTCCTGGGTCAACGGCAACAACTCGGCGCTTTCGTAGGTCATGGTGCCTTGGAAATCCGAATAGGCGAAGTCGGGCGGCAAGAACACGTCCCATCGGGCGTCCTTGAGCGGCAGATCGAGTCGGGGCGAGATCAGTTCGAGCGTGCCGGAAGTGCGGGGGAAGCTGACGGTGCCGACGTAGGTCATTTCGACCGGGATGGGTGAATCGGCGCTTTGAGCGCGTTCGAGGGGGAGCAGGAGCGCGGCGCCGCTGCGGGCCGGTCGCACTGGGCGGCCGTCCACGAAGGCGGACCAGACTTCCGCTTGGGCGGGCAAGACCAGGGCGAGTTGTTGGCGGCCGTTGTTGCGGATGCGCAGCTCGAGTTGGGTCATGTGTTGGCCGTCGTCGGCGATCACGGTGCGGAGTCGGAGCTGATCGATCAGGCCCTGCAACACGGAGGCGTCTTCGAAGCGGCGGACCTGGAGCGGCAGTTGCCAGCCCGGTCGCAGGTACCGGAAGCTCAGCACGGGCGGGCCGCCGGCGTGGGGCGAGGCCCAGTCGGGCAGTTCGCGCGTATCGATGCGCAGCAGGTGTTGGCTGTTGGGAGCGGGTATGAGCTGCAACTGGCTCTGCGCCAGCAACGCGATGGCGCCCGTCTCGCGTTCGACCCCGACCGCCTCCGCCCCCGTGAGCGTCAACGCGTTGGTGTCGGCGCGCGGCATCTCCCAATGAAGCGTGAGGCGGTACTCGCCGGACACCTTGTTTTGCAGCTCGACTTGCCAGGTGCCGTCGGTGTGGTCACGCCGGCGCACGCCTGGGCCGAGGATTTCGACGTTCCGCCAGGTGGCCGGCGTGCGCAGGCGGAACTGCTTGAGGGGGGCGTTTTGGATGTCGTAGCGCACCAGCGAACGTCCGCTCACGAGCCGCTCGCCCACGATGACGAGACTCACCAGATCAGCGCGCACCCAGGACTCGAGTGGTTCGGTGGTCAAGGCGATGCGCCAAGCCGGCGCCGGTTGCCGTTCGGTCGCGCGGTGCTTGAAGGCGAGCAGACCGGCGGCGCCGGGCGCCACGCCGGGCACGGTGGCGGCGGGCACTTCGGTGGCGCCCTCGAGGGTGGCGGTCTTGAGGCCGACACCGGCTTCGGCGGCGACGGTGACGTAGCCGGTGAGTTGTTCGAGGTCGAGCGGGTGGATACCGGTCAAGGTCAGTTGGGGTGCGAGGTTCGTGTAGGTGCGCTCGAACCGGAGTTCGAGGTGCAAAGGCCCTTGAGTGCGTTGCTGCAAACCCACTTCGAGCACGCGCCGGCCGTCCTCCTGGCGCTCGGCCCATTGTTGCAGGGCGTCGCACGCGACGCGTTCGAGGCGCCCCTCGGGCGGCAGCGCGAGGCGCACGGCGAAAACCCCGACTTGGCTGATGGTGTAATCGATTTGTGCCGTCAGGCTGAGCTGCTCGAGGCCGACGGTGAAGTCCTGCCGTTGGGTGGCCTCGAGGCGCGGCTGCAACAAGTCCGCCTTCAACGCCAACTCGAAGTCCGGTTGCAGGAATCGCCAGGCGCTAAACAGGGCCGGCTGGGGTTCGCCGGCGGCTTGGGCGAACTCGGCGTTATCGATGCGCTCGAGCCCCGCGGCGCGTTCGAGGGTCAGGCCCAGCTCCTCCGTCGGGCGCACGGCCACCCAACCGGTCTGGCGTTTGACGTCGAGGACCTCGGGCAATTGGAGCTGGGCGCGGCCCGGCAAGGAATCGAGGGGCCGCTCGGTCTCGAGCGTCAGGCGCAGCACGGGGGCGACCGGCTTGACGAGGTCGAGCGTGAGCACGTCGCGGTTGGTGCTGCTGAAGTCCCACGAGCGCAGGTGTTCGCCCTGGGCCTTGAGCAGGCGTTGTCCCTGGGGCAGGCGCACGCGCACCTGGAGGAGTTCGCCCTGGCTGACCTGCCACTCGATAGCGGTGCGGGTACTCACCGCGCCCTCGCCCAGCGTGACCAGAGCGGTCTGCCGGGCGAAGACGGTGGCCGCCAACTCCGCGGCCCGTTTGCGTCGCGGCATCCAGCTCAACTGCACGCGCTCGGCGGCGCCCAGGACGGCGCGCACGGCGGTGGCGGCCGCCTCGTTGTTGCGTTCGAGAATCACGGCGCCGGGGAACTCCACCTCGGCATCCGGCTCGGGCAAGGTGAGCCTGAACTGGCTGCCCAAGGCGGGTGGCACAGCGAAATCTAGGTGCCGCCGCGTGAGGTCACCGCCCAACTTGACGACGAGCCGCAAGCGGACCTGGGCCGCACCCGCCGCCGGCAAGAGAACGCCCACGGTGTCGCCTTCACGCCAAAGGCGGGCCTCGCCCGTCACGGGCGCAAAGGCCTCGAGGGCCGCCTCCTTACCGAACAAGGCCACCGATTGGTTGGTGGCGCTCGATCGCAACGCCAAGTCGACTTCGAACTCGGCGGCCTGTTCGTGCGCGATCCCGGTGTAAGCGGCGCTCACGATCGACACCGGCGGCACCGCCGGGTTGAAGGGTGTCGCTCCCCGGACCGGGGCCGCGGTCGAGCCTAGCGCGAGGAGCAGCGCCGCCACCGCGGGTGGCGCCGAGCTGAGCGCGGGCGGGGCAGGCGGCGAGCGGCGGCCGAGTTGGCCGCGCCGTCGCCGCCAACGCCAAACCAGGCCGGCGACCGCGATGATCGCCAGGCCGGGCAGGGACACCATCAGCGCCAACCCGAGCAGGCGCCAAGCGATGAGCAGATCCACGGTGGCCCACACGGCTAGGACGACGCCAAGCGCCAACCCGACCGCACGGGGTTCGCGGCGGTGCCATTGGTAGAGCACCAACGCCAAGCCCACCAGAAACGCCGCCAACTGCGCCGCGGCGCGCAGGAACGAGAAGGCCCGGCCGGACATGACACGCACGGCGATGGTGGGCGGCTCCGAACTGAGACTCAATACGCGGGTGAAGGTGTACGCGTGGCCGGACTTGGGCAGGTCGAACTTGAGGGACTTGATCCCGCTGGCGGTCGGCGCCGGCGCCGGTGCTGGCAGGGTGGGCGCCAAGCCGGTCGCGACCTGTGGGGACGCGGGCTCACGGGGCTCCTGCTCCTGCGCCTGGGCGGCCTGCGGTTGGGCGGGCGCCTGCACCTGGAGGCGCGAGGCGGACGACGGGTCCTTGGCCAGGGCTTCGGCGAACCGGGTGGCCGACAGCATTTGCACGCTGCCATCGGAGAGGAGCACTTCGCGGCCGCCGCCGCTCCGTTCGGGCGAGAAGGCCAGGATGGCGGTGGGATCGGTCTCGGACTTGCCGGCGCCGATGTAGGTGTAGCGCTGGCCGGTCTCGGGATCGAAGGTGACCTTGGGCGTGCCCAGTTCATCGAGCATCTCGTCGAAGTTCTTGGGCATCCGCCCTTCGTGGTCGGTGGCGTAGAGGCGCGCGGCGAGGCCGATTTGCTTGAGGTTATTGGCGGAGTTGATTCGTTGGGCCTTGGCTTTGGCTCGCGACAACGCGGGCAGCATCATGCCCGCCAGGATCGCCAACAGGCCGAACACGAGCACCACCGTGAGCACCCCGCCGAACCCGCGTTTGCGCCCGTACAGGAACAGGGCGATCACGAACGCCAACGTCACGCCGCCCACGATCAGGCCGGCGCCGTAGTCGTGCCAGAGGCCTCGGTAGAAATTGGCGAAGCTCGACCAACCGTCACGCCAGCCGTAATCGGTGCCGGCCGTGACGGTCATGGTCCCGCCGAAGCCGTACACGTGCCTCGAGGGCGGCACATAGAGCGTCCACTCGACATACGTGCCGGGCACATCGGTGCTGGGCGCGGCGAGCTGGACGGTCTTGGGCCACAGCCGGCCCAGCGCGCCGATTTGCTGCGCGTACTTGAGGTCGATGGCGAAAACGCGATCGCGATTCTCGCCCCGCGGCAGTGCGACCAACACCCAGGGGCCGTCGCGGTCGGCCTTGACCGGTTGGCCATCGACCAGCACACCCCAGAGGGTGGCGTCGCCGGGCAACTCGAATCGTTGGTATTGGCGGTCGTTGTTCTTCACCATGAACCCGGCTTGGGTGAGGACCTCGCCGCGGCCGGTCAGGACACTGGTCAACTGGGCGCGATCGGCCACCGCATCCAGCACGGGCAATTCCTCGTGCCGGGTCAGCCGCAGGCTCAGGCCAAACGCCGGCCCATCATAGCGGTAGGCCAGCAAGACCGGCCGGGCGATCAGGGCCCGGTCTGTGGCGGCCAGTTCGGTGGGGTCGAGCGGGCGCAGTGGGTCAGCGATGGGCCCGGGTTCCAGGGCGAGGTTAGCGGCGCTGGTGACGGCTACGGTGCCGGCCTCGCGCTCGACGTCCAGGGGATGGGCGCCGGCGGCATCGAGGGTGGCCTGTTGCGGGTCGAAGGTGTAGTCGTACGTGATCACGAGGGTGTAACCACCCCAGGCCTTGTCCTGCAGGCCGATGGTCCAGAGATCTTCCTGCTGATCTCTGCGCCGGATGTTCGGGCCCGTGAACTCGACGTTCCGCCAGTGCCTCGGCAACCGCACGCGGAATTGCTGCACCCCTTGGTTCACGATGCCAAAGCGAATCGTGGCGCTCCCACCCACCAAACCGTCACCGATCGTGATCAGGTTGAACACCTCCGCCACCACCCGCGCGGTCAAGCGCTCCGCCGCCAACCCCACCCGCCACTCGCCCGTCTCGGCCCGAAAAGCCAAGAGCTCCTCGCGCGGGTCCGGCAAGCCGTTCACCGGGATCTCGCGCGCGCCCAGCACGTCGGCGGTCTTGAGCTGCAACCCAGGGGCGGACCCGGCGCCGATGAACGCGGACTGCCGGCTGGCGCCCGCCACCGCCAGGGGCGCGAGCACGAGTTCGGGGGGGAGTGCCGGTAAGGACTGCTCGAGTTGCACGGACACCTTGCCTGCGCCCAAGAGACGTTTCGCAAAGCTGAGCCGCAGCCGCCCTTCGCTCAGGGCCCAGTCCTCGAGCCCTTCCCCGCTAACTTCCGCCACCAGAAACCCGGTCGGGGGCGTGAGGTCCAACCCGTAAATGCCGGCCCGACTCACCTCGAGCGCGAGGTCGTGGGTTACCCGCAGCCGGTTCTCTTCGAGGTGCGCTCGGACCCGGGCGGCCACGCTGACGACCGGCTCGATGCGCGCCAGGCGCAACCGCAGCGCCACGGGCCGGCTGCTGAAGCGGAAGACGGCGAACTCCTGGGCTTGGGCGTTGACTTGGCGCAAGCCCGTGGCCTCCTCGACCCGGGCAACGAGGTCCTCGGTTTGCACGCGCAACACCCCGGTCTCCCGCTGCACGCCGAGCGGTTGCGGCAAGACCAACTCGACCGCTCCAGGCAGGCTCGGCAAGGGCTGCTCGGTCGCCAACGTCAACCCCGTCGCTCCCTCGATCGGCCGGAGGAAGTCGACCACCAAGACCGGACCGCCCGGCTCGGTCGTGACTCGCCAGTCCTTGACCTGGTCACCGGCGAGCTTGGTGATGGTCTGTTGCGTGGGCAGGCCCAGGCGCACCTGAGCCAGAGGCGCCTGCAGCACCTCATAACGCAGCTCGACGGTGTAGCGGAGCGCGGCGGGACTCACCAGCGCCAGCGCCTGCGCGTCCGCCGTCACGAGCGCCTCGCGTGTGGCTTCGGCGGTCTTGCTCTGCCAGCGCAACCCCAGCTCGCGGTCGGCCCCCAACACGCCGTGGATAACGCCCGGCTCGGTGGCGGGGCCGGGCCGCGGGGTGCCGCTGACCAACTGGACCTCGAGGTTCGGTTGGGCGGGGCGAACCGTCACGGTGGCGATGGCGGCGGGCGGTCCCGTGAACCGCAGCACGCGCCACGGTTCCTCGCGTTGGACCTGGGCGATCAGCTCGAACTCGAGTTGGTGACGGCCAGGCTCAGTGGCGTGCAGGACGAATTGGCGGCCCTCCTTCACCATCCGCCAGCCTGCGGGCAACTTCGGATCCAGCAACGCCAAATCACCCTGGAAAACCGGCGCTGCAAGTTGGTTCGTCGAGCGCGACTCCGCCTCGAGGCAGACGGCGAAGCGCGCGCTGTCCTGAGCCACCTGGCCGGTATAGCGAATCGAGCGGAACAGGAGGTTCGTGAAGGTCTCGCCCGCGGCGGGCACCGGACCGATGCGCCGCGGCGGTCCCGTCCCGCGCGAGAGGATTTGCAGCCCGTTCAAGACCGCCACGCCCCCTGGCCCCGGCAGCACGTCGATCACCACGACCGCCCCGGGCTCGACCAGCACGTCCCGACAGACGACAAACTGGGCGCCTTCGCGCCAGGGCTCGATGGCCCGCCAACCGGCCGCGCCGGAGGCCGGGTAAGGCCCGAAGACGTTCGTCCCGGTGCGGAGCAGGAAGGTCGAGGCTTGTTCGCGGGCGGCATCGGCGGCCGCCCAGCCATAGAGGTAGAAGTGGTATCGGCCCGGGTCGAGCCCGGTGAGTTGGACCACAATGTTCGAGCCGTTGGGCGCGAACACGTAGCTGTCGAGCATGGCGTCTCCCGTCGCGTTCCCCCACACCCCCGGGGCGTTGGTCAGCGCGAGGACAACCGGCGTGGCACTGCCGTCGGCAAGCCGTAGGCCCTCGAGGCGGCCATCGGCGACGAGGGCCATGCCCGGTTGGAAGCGGGGTTGGTAATGGCTGTAGGCGTTCCACAGGTCGTTCGTAGACTGGCCGGTGGCGGCGAACCCCGCTTTGGGACTGGCGGTGCCGGCGCCGAAATCGACGTTCAACAGGGTTTGGGTGTGGCCGGCGGCGGCCAAGGCCCAAGCGGCCGCCCACGCCAAGTGGTAGGGCAACCGACTCCGCAGCGGAGTCATGGAGTTCTTCATGGTGTGTTCTTGTGGGATTGGACACCGCCCTTGTCGATTTGTTCCGGGGCAACGCTCGAGCCGGCCTGGTTTTGATTGGCCTGACCGGGCGCGGTTCATTAGCGTGGAGCCCGCCGATGCCCAACGTCCAACCACAGACCCTCGCGGCGCCACGCCGTGGCGGCGCGTCGGTGAGCCTGGCCCTGACCCTGACGATCGGCTGGGCCACGGTCGTGCTGGCCGATGCGGCCGTGCCTGCGCCGCTCGCCTGGCAGGAGGGCGCCGGCTATCGGTGGGCCGAACTGCCGCTGCCGGCGACGGGCCGCGCGGGCTTCAGGTCGCTGCCGCCGGAGCGGACGGGAGTGACGTTTACCAATCACCTCGCCGAGCTCAGTTCGGCAGTGAATCGGATTCTCGAGAACGGTTCGGGAGTTGCGCTGGGAGATGTCGACGGCGACGGTTGGTGCGACCTGTACCTGTGCCGACTCGAGGGGGCCAACGTGCTGTATCGGAACCTGGGCGATTGGCGGTTTGCAGACATCACCGCCGCGGCGGGTGTGGCTTGCCCCGACCAGTACTCGACCGGAGCCGCCTTCGCCGATGTGGACGGCGACGGGGACCTGGACTTGTTGGTGAACGCCCTGGGGGCGGGCACGCGCCAGTTCCTCAACGACGGCGAAGGCCGGTTCGTCGAGTTGACCGGGACGCGACTCGTCCGTCGGTTCGGCAGCACCAGCTTGGCCTTGGCCGACATTGACGCCGACGGCGACCTCGACCTGTACGTGACCAACTACCGGACGACGACCTACAACGACCGCCCGCCGGGAGTAATGCCCGAGGCGCGCATGGTGGATGGCAAAATCGTGGTCACGCCGGCCGACCGCTTCGTCCCCGTGGTGCCGCACAGCGGCGGCGTCGAGGTCATCGAGTTGGGCGAGCGTGATTTCCTCTACCTGAACGACGGGCGCGGCCGGTTTGCGCCGGTCTCGTGGACCTCAGGTTCCTTCCTGGACGAGAGCGGCCAATCCATGCCCCAACCCCCGTTGGACTGGGGACTGTCGGTCTTCTTCCGGGACTTCAACCAGGACGGGACACCAGATATTTACGTCTGCAACGACTTCTTCTACTCGAGGGACCGGTTTTGGCTCAATCACGGTTCGCGTTTCTTCCGGGCCTTACCGGCCTTGGCCCAACGCCGCATCTCGGTTTCGTCGATGGGGCTGGACGTGGCCGACATCGATCGGGATGGACACGACGATTTCTTCGTGTCGGACATGGTGAGCCGGCGCCACAGTTGGCGCCAGCGCCAGCGGCCTAATCTTATGCAGGGTTTGGTCAACCAAGCCCTCGAAGATCCCCAGGCGCGGCCGGAGGTAGCGCACAACACCCTCTTTCTCAACCGCGGCGACGGCACCTACGCCGAGATCGCCCAGTTGGCCGGGGTCGACGGTACCGAGTGGTCGTGGGGCGCCGTCTTCCTGGACGTGGACTTGGACGGCTACGAAGACCTCCTCATCCCAACCGGCAACAACCACGACGTGCAAGATGCCGATGTCCTCCGCGCCCAACGCGGTCGCCGCGGCCCCAACACCCTCGCCGACCGCCTGCGCGAGTGGCGCGAGTTTCCCGTCCTCGCCACCCCCATCCTCGGGTACCGGAACAACGGCGACTTGACCTTTACCGAGCGGAGTGGCGACTGGGGGTTTAGCGAACCGGGGCCGTGGCAGGGCATGGCCTGTGCGGATCTGGACCGCGACGGCGACCTCGACCTGGTGGTCAATCGGCTCAACGGCGCAGCGGGGCTGTTCCGGAACGAAAGCGTGGCGCCCCGCCTGGCCGTGCGGTTGCGAGGGCAGCCGCCCAACACCCGCGGCGTCGGCGCCCGCCTCGAGGTCGCAGGCGGGCCGGTGCCGCAGAGCCAGGAGATGCAGTGCGGGGGCCGCTATCTATCGAGCGACGACACCGTGCGGATGTTCGCGGCAGGACCGGCCCCCGATGGGCTGCGCATCCAAGTCCACTGGCGCAGCGGCCAGCGGAGCGCCGTCGAGCGGGCGCAGCCCAATCGACTGTATGAAGTAGACGAACCGGCAGGCGCCGCCGGTCCGTCGCCAGCCACCTCGCCAACCGTTGTGCCCGTGCCTCGCCCGTGGTTCGCCGATGTCAGCGACCGTCTCGACCATGCCGACGCCAACGAACCCTACGACGACTTCGGCCGGCAAGGGCTGCTCTCGAGGAAGCTGAGCCCGGCGGGGCCGGGGGCGGCCTGGTTCGATACCAATGGCGACGGTTGGGACGATCTCATCCTGGGCGGCGGCCGGGGGCGGAGCGTCTCGGTCTGGCGCAACGACGGCGCGGGCAACTTCCGCCGCGACACCAACGCCGCCGTCGCCACTCTGACGGACACGACCACCGTCCTGGGCCTCTATGCCCGCGCGGATCGGCCAGTGCTGATCGCGGGCTCGAGCACCTACGCTACCCCACGCACCAACCCCGCCGCGGCTCGGCTGATCGACCTGCGCCGCGCGCTCGTTTCCGACCTTCCCGGCACGCTCGCTGCCAGCCCAGGACCGCTCGCGTTGGCGGACGTGGATGGCGACGGAGACCTCGACCTGTTCGTCGGCGGGCGCGTGCGGCCGGGGTATTACCCTGAGCCGGTGGACTCGCGGCTTTATCGCAACGCCGGGGACGCCTCTTTTGGACCAGACCCCGCGAACGAGGGGGTTTTGGCCAAGATCGGGTTGGTGAACGGGGCGACCTTCAGCGACCTGGACGGAGACGGTATGCCGGAATTGTTGCTCGCCCGCGAATGGGGTGGGCTGGGCGTCCTGCGCAACCAAGCAGGCCGGTTCCGTGTCTGGAACCCGCCCTTGGTCTGGTCTCGGCCCCCGCGTCACCTGCCTCCCGCTTCCCGTTTGGATCAACTGACCGGATGGTGGCAGGGCATCGCCACGGGCGACTTCGACGGCGACGGGCGCTTGGACGTGGTGGCCTCGAACTGGGGGCGGAACACCCGGTTCGAGCGTTACCTGGCGCGCCCGCTGCGCATCTACTACGGAGATCTGACGGGCGCCGGTGGGGGCGACCTGGTCGAGGCTTACTTTGAACCCGAGCTCGAGAAATGGGTGCCGTGGCGCAGCTACGAAGCGGTCGGTCGTGCCTTCCCGTTCCTCGTCGAGGCGGCCCCGACCTTCCAGGCTTACGGCGAGGCGAGTGTGGACGAGCTCTTCGGCGACCGCCTCGCCCACGCGCGCCGACTCGAGGCCGTCACACTCGATTCCGTGCTGCTGCTCAACCGCGGCGACCAGTTCGAGGTCCGGCCGCTGCCCGTCGAGGCTCAGTTCGCCCCGGGCTTCGGGCTGGGTGTGGGCGACTTCGACGGTGACGGCTGCGAGGATCTGTTGCTGAGTCAGAACTTCTTCAGCGTCGAGCAGGAGACCTCCCGCTACGATGGCGGCGTGGGGCTCTGTCTGCGAGGCGATGGCCGCGGCAACTTCGTCGCCCTGAGACCCAAGCAAAGCGGCCTGAGCGCTGCCGGCCAGCAACGCGCCTGCGCGCTCTGCGATTTCGACGCCGATGGCCGGGTGGACGTTGCGCTGACGCAACACGGTTGGCCCACGAAACTTTACCGCAACCAGCACGCGCAACCCGGCCTGCGGGTGCGCCTCGAGGGACCGCCGGAGAACCCCCTCGGCCTCGGGGCCATCCTCCGCCTCGAAAGCGGCGGCCGCCTTGGGCCCGCTCGGGAGCTGCGCGCCGGCTCAGGCTATTGGTCGCAGGACAGCGCGGTCGCCGTGCTGGCTCGGCCCGCAGAGCCCGCGCAGTTGCATGTGCGGTGGCCCGGTGGCAAGACCACCATCGCCCCAGTCCACCCGGGCGCGACCGAAGTGCGTGTGGCGGCCGAACGGTGACGGCAGGCGAGACGCGCGGAATGAACCACTCACCTCGAACCAGACGGAGAACATTATGAAACTTGAGACCCTGAACCTTCAGCTCTGGCTGGCTGCCGTCTGGTGGGCCTGTGGCTCGGCCTTGCCTGCCGGGTCGCCCGCCGATCCTGCCCCGCGCCCCGTAGCTGCCAGCCGCGTTTTTGATCTGCGCGAGTTGGGGGCCGTGGGTGATGGGGTCACGTCGGATACGGCCGCCATTAACCGCGCGATTGAGACCTGCGCCGCGGCCGGCGGTGGGCAGGTCCGGTTTCCCCCAGGTCGTTACCTTTCGGGCACGGTCCACCTGCGCAGTGGCACCACGCTCTGGTTCGAGGCCGGCGCTACCCTCGTGGGCACGACCAACCTGACCGAGTATCATCACCCCACGCCGCCGGCCTACCTGCCCGAGGCCAAATGGGGCAAGTGGCACCGGGGCCTGATCGTTGGCGAGAATGTCCAGGACATCACCCTGGGCGGTCCGGGCGTCATCGATGGCGGCAAGGTGTTCGATCCGACCGGCGAAGAGCGGATGCGCGGACCCCACACCATTGTGCTGGTCAACTGCCGACGGGTCACCCTGCGCGACCTCGCGATTGTGGACTCGGCGAACTACGCGTTGTTCTTCCTGGTGAGCCATCAGGTCGAGGTGCGGCAAGTGCGGTTCGCCGGCGGTTGGGACGGCGTCCACTTCCGGGGCGCACCCGGCCACGATTGCCAGGACGTGAAGATCATCGGGTGCCAGTTTTATACGGGCGACGACGCAATTGCGGGGCGGTATTGGGACCAGGTGCTGATCGCCGACTGCGTGATCAACTCGTCCTGCAACGGGATTAGGCTGATTGGTCCCGCCACCCGGCTCATCGTGCACGACTGCCTCTTTTACGGGCCGGGCCTGGAACCGCACCGCACCTCGGGCCCGGCCCGGCGCACCAACATGCTCGCCGGCATCATCCTCCAACCGGGCGCTTGGGACGCCACCCAAGGCCTGCTCGATGACGTGCTGATCTCGGACGTCACGATGCGGAACGTGGCCGCGCCAGTCACCCTTTGGATCAAGCCCGGCAATACCGCCGGCCGCGTCACGGTCGCGCGGCTCGACGCCACGGGCGTCTACCGCGCGGCGGCCTCGGTCGAGAGTTGGGCCGAATCGCCCGTGACCAACGTCGTCTTCCGCGATGTCACCATCGAGTTCGCCGGCGGCGGCCAAGCGGAGCAGGGGCGCGCGCCGGTCAAAGGACCCGGGGTCGACCCCCGGCCGCTGCCGGCTTGGGGCTTCTATGCGCGTCACGTCGGGCAGGTCGTGTTCGAGGATGTCCGTTTCCGTTGTGCCCGCGAGGATTTCCGGCCCGTGCTGGTGGCCGACGGCGTTGCGCGGCTCGATCTCTCCGGCTTCAAGTTCACGCGCGTCCCGGGCGTGACCGAGCCCTTGGTCCTGACCAATGTCGGCCGAGTCGACCGCGACGGCGGAGAAAGTCCTTAAGCCGGCCCCGCAACCGGCCGAAGGAGGTAGTAACATGAGCGGACCAGATCAGCCCGCCGGCGGGCTACCGCCGGCGTCGGGCCGGCCAACGCCGCCCCCGGCATCGCCCCCGGCGCCCGTGGCGACCGCCCGCGTGGATTCCAACGCTCGCCTGAGGTTGCGAACGCGTCCGGCGGGTCACACCTATTGCCTCACCGGCGCGCGCACGCGGCAGGCGCGATGGGGTACGGATGCGGTGCTGGCGGATTGGCGTCAGTGCGCGGCGGAGTGCCGGCGGACTATGCCGTCGATCGTGGCGCCGCCCGACTCGGCATGGCCAGCGAACCGTTCAGATTGAGGCTGGCCGATCGGCTGTTGGACCTGCTACTGGTCCACCTGCTGATCCACCAACCCTGGTTCCGCCGCGTGCTGGGGTTGTTCCTGTTGCTCGGGCTCGCTCTGGCCGTGAGCTTCCCCAAGATGTGGGTGACGACCCCGCCCGATCTCAATCCGCCCGTCAAGATCAGCCTCATCGACATGGTCCAAGCCTGGTCGCTGAGCCGCTCGGCGGCCAACCTGGCGGCCCAGGGCAAACACGACGAGGCGGCCAAGACCTGGCAAGCCGCCGTGGTGAATAACCTGGGCAACCCCAACCTGCTGCGGGGCGCCCTCCATCACCTGGCCCAGTCTGACTTGAGCGCCGCCCAGGGCGCCAACTTCACCCTGTTCCACGCCCGTTACCTGCTCGCCCTAACCGGCACCAACCGCGCGGACGTCGCCTTAGCCGCGCAGGTCTGTGACCGCTTCGAGGTCAGCGAAGGTGTCCTCAGTCTCCTAGGACCGCTCGAGGGGTGGCTCACGCCCACTGAAGAAGCCACCTACCTCAAAGCCCTCTTCCGCGAGGGGCAGTGGTCCCAATTCGACGCCCGCTGGGAACGCGTGCGCGACCAGGTGCGCCATGACCGCGAGTTGGCCCTTTTCCGCGCCGCCTACGTGGCCGGGTGGGGCCCGCCCGAAACGATGCGCAGCGGCATGGACAAACTCGTTGCCGCCCAGAAAGACCCCCGCTTCAGGGTCCTGGCCAGCCGGTTGCGGCTTTTGGTTTACGCCCAGTTGCTCGAACCCCAGGAATACGAGGTCAGCTTGGCTCGGCTCAAACGCCTCGGCCAGGATCGCGTGGCCGATCATATCGGCTTCTGGCTCCTGTTGCGTACGGTCGGGCGCAGCGACGAAGCCCGGGACCTCGCCCGGAACTTCCTGCGACCACCGGAGACGGGCACCGAACTGTTGCGGTTAAGCCAGGCCCTGAGCCTCTTGGGCCTTAAACCCGCCGCCTTCCGCGTCCTGCGAGATCGAATCCTCACCCTCGGCGTTCCCGGCCTGCCAGGCGCGGCGCGGTCGTGGGCGTTCTATACGGAGCTGCTGGCCGAAAACGGGGATTGGGCACAGTTGCGGCCGCTGGCGTTGCGGCTGCGTTCGCTGGATCAGGGCCGGTGCTACCTCACCGGCTTCAGCTTCTACATGGCGGGCCGGGCCGAGTACGGGATGGGCCACTACGAGCAGGCCCTGATCGAGTTCCAGCAAGCCGCCACTGCGCTCTGGCCCGATCCTGAGCTCGCCCTCGACGTGGCGGTGCGCTTGCTGCGCATGGGTTATCTGGCCGAGGCGAAACAGATCCTCGCCACCCACGAACCCAACTTAACCACGGAGCCGCAATTCTGGCTGGCCCAGTTCGAGATCGCCTATGGCCTGCGCCAAGACGCAGCCCGCTTGCTCAAGACCGCCGCTAAGGCCCTCGAATTGCTCCCCGCCGACCCGCGCGCGAAGAACCTCTACGCCGTAGCCCTGCTGGTCAACCGCCGGTTCCCCGAGCAGGCCGCCCGCTTGACCGAACAACTGCTCGCCCGGAGTCCAACCTCGACCGCCGCCCGCATCAACCATAGCCTCGCCTTGACCCAGGCGCGCCAGTTCGACCAAGCCGCAGCCTTGCTCGGCCGACTCGACGTCGACCGACTCAAGGACCGCGAAGCCGCCTCCTACTACCTCAACTGGTTCGAGATCCACTGGCACCAGCAGCAGTTCGATCGGGCCAGACAGGACCTCGAGCGCCTGGACGAGGCCTGGCTCTTCCCGGACCAGACGGCCTGGCTGGCGGGCAAACGCGCCCAGTTGCCCCCGATCGACGCGCCGTAGCCCCGGCCTACAACAGCCGGGTCTGGCGCTCCTCTAACTCGAGGGCTTCCCCCAGACTCTGCACCCGCGCCCGCCGGCGCTCCATAATCAGTTTGTCCAACCGCTCGTCGTAGGCCACAGGATAGCGGCCGTCGTAGCACGCCATGCAGAACGCCTCGGGGCCGAAACCCGTGGCCTTCACCAACCCTTCCTGCGACAAGTACGCCAACGAATCCGCCTTGAGGTATTGGCGAATCTCGTCCAACGAGTGGCTGGCGGCCATCAGTTTGCTCCGATCGGGAAAGTCGATTCCGTACACGCACGGGTGCATGTGGGGCGGACAACTGACCATCACGTGGACTTCCTTCGCCCCCGCTTCCTTGAGGTTGTTGACCCGCTGCCGGCAGGTGGTCCCCCGCACAATCGAGTCGTCGACGATAATCACCCGCTTGCCCCGCACCACCTCCCCAATCAAGTTCAACTTCACTCGCACATTGAAATCCCGGATGAGCTGGGTCGGCTGCAGAAAGCTCCGCCCCACATAGTGGTTGCGCACAAAGGCCATCTCGAACGGGATCCCCGACTCGAGCGCGTACCCGAGGGCGGCGCAATTCCCGCTGTCCGGCACCGGCACCACCATGTCCGCTGCCCGCGGCTGCTCGCGGGCCAGTTGCCGCCCCATCTCGACTCGCACCCGATGCACATTGCGCTCACTGACCGTGCTGTCCGGCCGCGCAAAATACACATACTCGAAAATGCAGAAGGCGCGTCGTTGGTGGTCCGGAAAGGCCTGCACGCTCCGCACCCCTTCCTGGTTGATCACCACAATCTCCCCCGGGACGACGTCGCGCACCCACTTGGCCCCAATCAGGTCCAATGCGCAGGTCTCACTCGCCAAGACCCACGCCTCCCCCACTCGCCCCAGCGTCAGCGGCCGAAACCCGTGCGGATCGCGCACCCCGATCACCTCGTTTTCGGTCATCAAGACCAGCGAATAGGCCCCCTCGATCCGGTGCAGCGTCTGCACCAAGTTGTTCACCGTCCCGCCCAGCATCGGCTGCGCCATCAGATGCAGAATGATCTCGCTGTCCACCGTGGTCTGGAAAATCGAACCCTGCCCCTCGAGTTCCTCCCGCAACCGCGCCGCGTTGGTCAGATTCCCGTTGTGCGCGATCGCAATCTGCCCGCGCGCGCAATCCACCGTCAACGGCTGCGCATTGCGCAAGTGCGATGAACCCGTCGTCGAGTAGCGCGTGTGGCCGACCGCCATGTGCCCCACCAGGTCGTGCAGCATCCGGCCGTTGAACACCTGCGGCACCAAGCCCATCCCCCGGTGCACCCGAAACGTCCGCCCGTCGCAGCTCACAATCCCCGCGCTTTCCTGCCCCCGGTGTTGCAGGGCGTACAACCCGTAGTACGTCAGCTCGGCCGCATTCGCATGCCCGTAGATGCCAAAGACACCGCAGTAGTGGCGCGGGTACTCGGTCATGACTCAGGTGTGTTGCCGCCCCCAAAAAACCACAGCAGCGGGCCCAGGATCGGCGCTAAAACCATCACCAGCACCCACAATAACTTCACGTTCGTGCCTTTCTCCGAGCCTAAGCACGACAAAATCCCCAGCACCGCCAAGCCTACGGGAACCGCCGCCCCCAGCACCGCCAACACCAGCGGCAACACCGCCATCAGGACGTTGGCCAATACCACCAACACCACCAGCGCCACCACCACCAGCATGACTCTCGACCAAATCATGAAACCGATCCCCGCCATTCCACGCCGCCGCCCCGAAGTATCCGGTCCCTCCCGTTTCCCGCAAGCCTGGACTGGGCTCGCCCCGCTCCCGGCCGAGCTCGGGACCTTCTGATCCTCGCGCCCCCCTCCCGCGCGCTCCACCCGCCACTTGGGACTGGCAATCTGCCCGCGCCGCATTACTCTGCCTGGGAATTCAACGGTAAGGGCACGCCGCAACATGCAGTGGGACCAGATGAGCCTGGAATGGTTCGACCTCGCGGTCGCCGCCGTCCTCCTGTATGGCGTCTACCGCGGCCGGCGCAACGGCATGTCCGAGGAGCTGCTGCCCTTGCTCCAGTGGCTGTTGATCCTGGTGGTTGGCTCGTACACCTACGCCCTCTTCGGCGATTTCCTGCACCTCGCCAGCGGCCTGCACCCCAACTTCTGCCGCGCCGCCGTCTACGCGCTCGATGCGCTGCTGATTAAGTGGCTGTGCGACTGCGCCCGACATGGCCTCGGCGATAAACTCGTCAGTAGCGACGTCTTCGGCCAGTCCGAGTACGTCTTCGGCATGGCCGCCGGCGCGCTGCGCCATGCCTGCCGGCTCGTCTTCTTCATGGCCCTCATCAGCGCTCCCTACATTAGCGAAGCCAAACGCGCCGCCAACGCGCGCATGCAACGCGAAAACTTCGGCGTCATCACCTTCCCCACCTTCGGCAGCATCCAACACGCCGTCCTCCGTGAGTCCTGGACCGGTCGCCTGGTCACCCGGCACCTGAGCAACCTGCTCATCGAGTCGGTGCCCACCCCCGGCCGCAGCCAACCCAACACCCCAGCCCATCGCCGCGAACGCGCCGTCGACCAAGTCCTCGAACCCAAGTAGACCGCTCCCCGCCTGCCATGCCCGGACTCATCTCGCCCGCCACCCTCGACCAGATCCGCGCGGCCAACGACATCGTCGAGGTGGTGGGCAGCTACTTGCCCCTTAAACGCGCCGGCGCCAACTTCGTCGCCCTCTGCCCCTTCCACAAAGAGCGTACCCCGAGCTTCCACGTCAACCCCCACCGCCAGATCTTCCACTGCTTCGGCTGCCACAAAGGCGGCGATGTCTACACCTTCATCCGCGAGTACGAAAACCTCACCTTCGTCGAGGCCGTGCGGCGCCTCGCCGAGCGCGCCAAAATCCCGCTCGAGTTCGACACCGACCCGCGCGCCACCCAAACCCGCTTCCTCAAAGACACCCTGCTGCAAATCCACGAGCAGATCGCCCAACGGTGGCACGCAGCCCTGACCCACGACGCCGCCGGCCAGACCGCCCGCGCCTACCTCGAACGGCGCGGCGTGTCGCCCGACGCCATTGGGCTATTCCGGCTCGGCTATGCCCCCGAGGCCTGGGACGACACCGTCAACTGGGCCAAAAGCAA
The DNA here is from genome assembly GCA_016871715.1 of Verrucomicrobiota bacterium. Classification (GTDB taxonomy): domain Bacteria; phylum Verrucomicrobiota; class Verrucomicrobiia; order Limisphaerales; family J093; genus VHCO01. The sequence continues at coordinate 30,585 of VHCO01000002.1, read as the reverse complement.
GGGCCATGACCTCGCCCTCCTCGAGCAGACCGGCCTTGTCGTCCGCAAAGAAGGCGACACCCACTGCTACGACCGCTTCCGCAGCCGCCTCATGTTCCCCATCTGCGACGAACAAGGCCGAGTCGTCGCCTTCAGCGGCCGCATCCTCAGCGGCGACGAGAAAACCGCCAAGTACGTGAACTCGCCCGAAACCCCCATCTTCACCAAGGGCAAGATCATGTTCGGCCTCGACAAGTCTAAACGCGCTATCCTCGATGCGGGCTACGCCGTCATCTGCGAAGGCCAACTGGACCTCATTGCCTGCTACTTGGCCGACGTCCGCAATGTCGTCGCACCCCAAGGCACCGCCCTCACCGCCGACCACTGCCGCATCCTCAAGCGTTTCACCGACGAAGTCGTCCTCTGCTTCGACTCGGATGCCGCCGGCCAGAACGCCGCCCTGCGCGCGCTCGACGATCTCCTCGCCTCCGGCCTCGCGATCCGCGTCGCTTCCGTCCCAGCCCCCCACGACCCGGACAGCTTCATCCGCGCCCACGGCGGCCCGGCCTTCCGCGACCTCATCCAGCGCGCCCAGGGCTTCTTCGACTTCCTCCTCGAACACCTCTGCGCTACCCACGACCTGGCCAGCGATCGCGGTCGCTTGACCGTCACCCGCGTGATGGCCGAGGCCCTCCACAAAACCGCGAACGCCGTGCTCCTCGATGCCCACGCCCTGAAGACCGCTCAGCGCCTGGGCGTCAGCCCCGAGGCCGTGCGCGCCGAGTTCCGGCGCGCCGCTCGAGCTGCTCCCGCCCCTTCGCGGCCGCGCGACCCTAACCCGGCACCAACCGAAGCCGTGCCTGCCGTGGCCCCTTCCTCGCAGGAGTTCTGGCTACTGAAATTGCTGCTCCTGGACGACGAGCTGCCGGCCTGGGCTGCGCTCCACCTGGACCCTCTCTGGATCCAACACCCCTTGGTGCGTAGCCTGATCGAACGGCGGTTCGCCGCCCAGGCGGAAGGTAATTGGCGCGGCGTGGCAGCCCTCCTCGGCGAGACCCAAGACCCCGCCGCACAACGGCTCATTACCGAAGCCGTCGCCGAGCATCGCGAGATCAAACACCGGGCCGAGCAACTCGCCGACGTCGTCAAGCGCCAGCGCGACCAGTACTGGAGCAGGGAGATTGCCGCCCTGACCCGCCAAATCGCCGACCCCGCCACCGACGAAGCCGCACGCCTCGAAATGCTCCGCCGCCAACAGCAGTTGCGGCTGGCCAAGCAGCAACCGCTGCAAGCCCTGGTCTAGAACCGCGGCCGCCCGTTTCAGGGCTCAGGTCGCGCTGCTTCCTTCTCCCTCTCCCGGCGCGTCACCCGAAACTCAGTGAGCTTCGCCCAGTGTTCTGCGTCCGCGGGGCCATTGTAGGAGTGCAGGATGATCTTGGCCTCGCCACCCGGAGGCGCCGGCAGGTCTGCGGCGCCAGCCTCGAGCCACTGCTCCGACCCTGCGGCGCGGTACTGGCCTCGGATCTGGTTCCCCGCCACCAATAACCGCAACCGATACCACGGCGCCTCCACCGGCACTAAACCCAGCGTCCGCGTCCGGTCCGCTTGCTCCCGCCCCATGCAGACGCGCACGGTGCCATCCACCAATTCCCGCACCAACTTCACCATGTGGCTGTCGTCGTAGTACCAGGCCAAGCCGACCTGTTCGTACTGGCCGGTCGGCCGATTCTCGACGGTCACCGCAATCTCCAGTTCCCCCTGCGCCGTGTCGGGCGCCGGGCGCACCAGGAGGTTCTTGGCGTTATTGCGCCCGCCCCACAGATTGCCGGGGAGGATTCGCAGCTCGAGCCCGCGTTCAGTCACTCGCCATGCCCCGGCCTCCTCCCGTATCCAGGACCAACCCTCCCCCAGTCGGCCGCGGAAATCGTCCTGAAACAGCGGTTCTGCGGCCTTCAACGGAACCGGTAAAGCCAGGTGGCTCGTCCAGCCCAACAGGAATACGAGGGCCAGTGCGAAGGGGGAGGCGGGTCGAATGGGTCTCATCGGGGTTCGCAAGGTTTGCGCGGTTCGCATAGCTGGGTGCGGTGGATGTGAATGCGGTGTGGCGAGCATGCTGCGCCGACCCGAGCCCGCTGCCAAGCCTCTTTGCGTTTGCCTTGGCGGCCGCGCGAGCGCCAGGGCGCCAACCGCCAGTCCAAGGCTGTCCCCATGACTATGACGATTTTCTTCCGGGTTTTTAATTGTTGACACGTAGAAGTCGCCATTAGTACTTTATGCCAGGGTAATAATGGTTGACACCAGCCCAAGCCCCACAGACGGAAGTCCATGGCGGCCGCGAGGGTGCTCGTCGAGAGCCGGCGGGGCGTCAACGGCTTTAACCACAGGGCTTTAAGCACAGTGCATCCTTGTCACCCCGGGGCCCTGGGAGGGAGAGCGGTTACCGGACAGGCTCAGATTCAGGGGCGGATGGGCAAGACCATGACCAGGCTCGCCACGGACCGAGGGTAAGGGCAAGCTGGGTGAAACCGGGTGATGCTCGGGAAGTTGCTCGTCGCCATCGCTGGATCGTGGTAGCCTCCCTCGCTGTGAACCGGCCAGCCCATCCGCGCCGTCTGCCGCTGCCGCCGTCCTCCTGGGCGCGTTTCGCCAGCGCTGGTTTATCGACGCCGTTGTCCTTGGTCGGCGCGCTGCTCCTCTCGGCCGCTGGACCGATCCAGTTTGCTGCCGATCGTATGAACGCTGTCGAGCAACAAGTCACCCGCGGCCCCGGCGGTCGCATCCTCACTAACAGTGGCGTCTGGTCGCCCGACGGGGAGTGGATCGTCTACGACACGCGATCCGATCCCGCGGGCGAAGTGTTCGACGGCGACCGCATCGAGATGGTGCAGGTCCGCACCGGCGCGGTGCGGGTGCTCTACGAGGGTCGGCGCGGGGCGCATTGCGGGGTGGTCACGTTCCATCCGCGCCAGGAGCGCGTGGTGTTCATTCTTGGCCCAGAGGATCCTACGCCGGATTGGCAATACGGCCCGTTTCATCGCCAGGGGGTGATCGTGGAGGTTGCGCGGCCCGGGGTGGGTTTGAACCTGGACGCCCGGGACCTCACGCCGCCCTTCACGGCCGGTGCCCTGCGAGGCGGGTCACACGTCCACGTCTGGGATCAGGCGGGCGAGTGGGTGAGCTTCACCTACGAGGACCACGTGCTTGCCTCCATGAGGGAAGAGACCGCGGAGCAAGAGATCAACTTGCGCAACGTGGGTGTGAGTGTGCCCGGACGCCCCGTCCGCGTTAACCGCGATCACCCACGGAACCATGACGGCGAGTTTTTCACCGTGCTCGTCACGCACACGACCGCCCGACCTCAGCCGGGTTCCGACCAGATCAAAAAGGCCTGCGAGGAAGGCTGGATTGGCACCCGCGGTTACTTGCGGCCAGATGGCACGCGGCAACGACGCGCGCTCGCCTTCCAAGGGCATGTCGTCACGGCCAGCGGGGAGACGATCACGGAGGTGTTTGTGGCGGACTTGCCGGAGGGCCTGACGGCGGTTGGTGAGGGGCCGTTAGCGGGGAGCACGCAGTGGCGGCCCCGCCCGCCCAAGGGCGTCACGCAACGGCGACTGACCTACACTGCCGACCGCCGGTACCCGGGTGTCCAAGGCCCCCGCCATTGGCTGCGTTGTGCGCCCGATGGCAGCCGCATTGCGTTCCTGATGCGGGACGAGGCTGGGATCGTTCAGCTCTGGACCGTCTCGCCCAACGGCGGCCCGCCCGTGCAGCTCACGCGTAACAGCGCGCCCATCGGTTCGACCTTCACGTGGAGCCCAGACGGGCAACTCCTTGCGCATGTCATGGACGGCAGCGTGTGCGTGACGGACACCCAAACGGGCCAGACGCACCGGTTGACCCCAGCGACGGCCCCCGACCAAGCGCCCCGGCCCGAGGCGTGCGTGTTCTCCCCGAACGGCCGGCAAATCGCCTTTGTACGACGCATTCCTTCACCCGAGCGTTTGGCCAACCAGGTGTGCGTGGTGACCCTCGACCCGCGGCCCTCTCGGCCCTGAAGCCGAGGTTCACTTCATACGGACAAACTGGACGTCGTACGTCTGATCGAGGGCCGCCTGATAGTAGGAGCCGGCCAACAGATCTTCCTGAGGGATATAGGTGAGGTCATACTTGCACCCGGGATAGTTCACGTCCTGCAACTCGATCAGCACTTTCGTGGCAGGCCCATCCTTGAAGACCTGGACCTGCGACACGTTGATGGACTGCGGATTGTAGTAGGCGGCCTGCCACCGGCCGGCGGCTTGGTCTTCTCGGAGCTCGATAACGTACCCGCCGTCCGGCCGGTACCAACGGCCCTCGAGAAAGCCCAAATGCGGCTTGGCCACCTCGGCGTTCTCCGATCCCGGCGGAGACGCCGCCTCGGGCCGGGTCGGGCTTGCGGTGGGCGGTCCGGAGTCCAGGAGCACAAACGCGGCGATCGGCACGAGAACGGCCAGGGCGAGCGCGACGCGCAGAAAGGCCTTGCCTGATGGGCCGGGCTGCCGGCTCGTGGTCTTGGCCTGTCTGGGCTGTTTTGTTGCACTCATAACGCCTGCAGGCTAGCAAGCTCGCATCGCGTTGGCCAACTCAGACTCGACCGCGCCAACGCTTCCCAAAACCCGAGCCGCCCGGTAGACTGAGCTCCGGATGAACCCTGTGGCGCTCATCACCGGCGCTTCGCGCGGCATCGGGCGCGGTATCGCGCTCGAACTGGCCAAGCTTGGCTACGATGTGATGATCAACTACCTCGGTAATGCAGAGGCAGCCGGCCAGACCATTGCCGCTTGCCTGGCCGCCGCCCAGACAACGGGCCGCACCATTCGCGCCGTGTCGGCCCAGGCGGATATTAGTCGCGCAGCCGACCGCCAGCGACTGCTCGCCCTGGCCCGGTCCACGTTCAGCCGGCTGGATCTGCTCGTCAACAACGCCGGGATCGCGCCCCGGACCCGGGCCGACCTGCTCGACGCGAGCGAGGAGAGCTTCGATCATCTCATAGCGGTGAACGTCAAGGGGCCCTTTTTCCTCACCCAACTCGCCGCCCAGTGGATGCTCGAGCAGCAAGCCGTCCGGGCCCAAGCAGGCGCCGCGGCCGAGCCCTTCCACCCTAAGATCGTGACGGTCTCGTCCATAAGCGCCTACGCCGCTTCCGTCAACCGTGGCGATTACTGCATGAGCAAAGCGGCCCTGACCATGCTCACCCCCTTGTTCGCCGCCCGCCTCGCGGCCGACGGCATTCAAGTCTTCGAGCTCCGACCCGGCATCATCGACACGGACATGACCGCGCCGGTGCGCGCCAAGTACGACGCCCTCATCGCCTCGGGCCTCACGCCCATGCCGCGCTGGGGCACGCCTGCCGACGTCGGTCAGGCGGTGGTCGCCATCGTCCAGGAGCGGTTCCCCTTCAGTACCGGCGAGGTGTTCAATGTGGATGGGGGATTCCACCTGCGGAGGCTCTAGGCGCGCGCGCCCTTCACCCTTCACCCTCGAACCGCTCGGCAACGTCTTATGCCTCTGCGCCTCCTCCCCCACCTCACCGCCGGGAAACTTGTCCCGAAAATCGAGCGCCTCTTCGAGTTGTCGGCCCGGAAGATCCTTAGCCTCGAGAAGACCTGGCTGCCTGCGCGCGGGACGCCCGTCTTCACGGCCCGAGGCCGCTACACCTCGCGCGGTTGGACGGAGTGGACCCAAGGATTCCAGTACGGCTCGGCCCTGCTGCAGTTCGACGCCACCGGCGAGGAGCGCTTCCTCGAGCTCGGCCGGCGCCACACCCTCGAACGCATGGCGCCCCATGTCTCGCACGTCGGCGTCCACGACCACGGGTTCAATAATATCTCGACCTACGGCAACCTCTGGCGCTTGATGCGCGCCGGTCGCCTCCGGTTCAACGACCGCGAGCTCGACGGGTACGAGTTGGCCTTGAAGGTCAGTGGCGCTGTGCAGGCGGCCCGCTGGACGACCCTGGCAGACGGCACCGGATTCATCCACTCCTTCAACGGCCCCCACTCGCTCTTCGTGGATACCGTTCGCTCGCTGCGGGTGTTGGGCTTGGGGCATCAACTCGGCCACGTCTTGATGGGAGAACAAGACCTGCGCATCTCCCTGCTCGCACGCCTGGTCGAACACGGCCTCAACACCGCGCGGTACAACCTCTACTACGGCGAGCGGCGCGATGCCTATGACGTGCCCGGCCGAACCGCGCACGAGGCGATCTTCAACACGCGCAGCGGCCTGTTCCGCTGCCCCAACTCGCAGCAGGGTTACTCGCCCTTCAGCACCTGGACCCGCGGTTTGGCCTGGGCCATCTGCGGTTTCGCCGAGCTACTCGAGTTCCTGGAGACTGTCCCGGCCGCCGCCTTCCACCGCCCGCCCACCAGACCGCCCGGGCGATCAGTTGGCACCCCCGCGCGTCACCCTCTCAGCGCGACCGCCACGCGCAAGACCTTCCTCCGCGCGGCCAGCGTTACAGCGGAGTTCTATCTGTCCCACTGCTGTGCAGACGGGATTCCCCTGTGGGATACCGGGGCGCCCGACCGCCATCGGCTGGGCGATTACGCCTCGCAACCCTCCGACCCGTTCAATGCTTGGGAACCGGTGGATAGCTCGGCCGCCGCCATTGCCGCGCAAGGCCTGTTGCGTCTGGGCAATTATCTTGGCGCCCAAGGTCACCGCTCGGAGGCCAACCGCTATCGCCTCGCCGCATTCACCGTCGCCGACACCCTCTTCGACGAACCTTACCTCTCGACTCACCCCAAGCACCAAGGACTCATCCTTCACTCCGTCTATCACCGGCCCAATGGCTGGGACTACGTCGCGCCGAAGCAGAAAGTACCCAATGGCGAGAGTTCGATGTGGGGCGACTACCACGCGCGCGAACTTGCCCTGCTGATCCTGCGCGAGGCGCGCGCGGAGCCTTACCTCACGTTCTTCCGTCCCTAGCCTATGCCCATGCCCCCGCGTCCCCTGGTCCGCATCCCATCGATCAAGACCGTCGCCGATTTCCGCCAACACACGGTCACCCTGGGCCTCGAACTGCCCTGCGACGACGGCATCCTCACCGCTCCGGACTCCCCGTTGGCGCAACCGGCGCCGCCAGTCCTCATCAACGGCAAACGCCTCGGCAACCGCTGGGCCGTTCAGCCCATGGAAGGTTGGGATGGCACGACTTCCGGAGGTGTAACGGACGAGGTCCGCCGACGCTGGCAACGCTTCGGCGAGAGCGGCGCTAAGCTCGTCTGCGGCGGCGAGGCCATCGCCGTCCGCCCAGACGGCCGCGCTAATCCCAATCAGCTCGTCCTCAGCGCGCCAAACCTCCCGGGCTTCGTCGAGCTCGTCCGCCTGGTCCGCCGCACCCACCAAGAGCGGCATGGCGCAGTGGACGACCTCGTCCTCGGCTTTCAGCTCACGCACTCGGGCCGCTTTTGTCGGCCGACGGACAAACGGCGCATGGAACCGCGCGTCGCCTACCGCCACCCCCTTTTGGATGCGAAGTTCGGTGTGACCGCCGATACCCAGGTCCTGGCGGATGCCGAACTGGAGCCCCTGGTCCAGGCCTATGCGACCGCGGCCGATTTGGCTCGGGAGGCAGGCGCCGATTTCGTCGACCTCAAGCATTGTCACGGGTACCTGTTGCATGAGTTCCTCAGCGCCCACACGCGCCCCGGGCCGTATGGCGGCGCCTTCGAAAACCGCACCCGCTTGCTGCGCGAGATCGTGCAGGCCATTCGTGCCCGCGGCAACCCCATCGATCTCGCTGTCCGCTTGAGCGCCTTCGACTTCGTACCCTTCCGACCCGACCCAGCCAGCTCCCAACCGGGCAAGCCTGGTCCCGGGATCCCGGACGATTTCGGGGCGTGCCTCCCGTATCGTTACGGCTTCGGCGTGAATCCGGAGAATCCCCTCGAGCCAGACCTCACGGAGGCCCACAGATTCCTCGGACTGTGTGCCACTCTGGGCGTGAAGCTCGTCAATCTCACTGCCGGATCCCCCTACTACAACCCGCACATCCAACGCCCTGCTGCCTACCCCCCCAGCGATGGGTACCAGCCCCCTGAGGACCCCTTGGTGGGAGTGGCGCGCCAAATCCATGTCGTGCGGCAACTCAAGGCCCGCGCGCCGGCCGGCCTCCTGGTCCTCGGGTCGGCTTACAGCTATTTGCAGGAGTATCTGCCGCAGGTCGCTCAGGCCGTAGTGCGCCAGGGCTGGACAGATTTGGTGGGCATCGGGCGGATGATCTTGAGCTACCCTGGGATCGTTGCCGATACCTTACGCACGGGCCAACTCAACCCGCGGTTGCTCTGCCGCACCTTTAGCGACTGCACCACGGCCCCGCGCGGCGGCCTAATCAGCGGCTGCTACCCCCTCGACGACTACTATGCGGCCAGGCCCGAGGCGACCGAACTGAAGCGCCTTAAACGCGGCGCCTGACTCGGTTGAGGTTGTCCGTCCCCCACCAGGATACTAATTGTTGACAACACGGGGCGCTTGGCCTGGCCTTACTGCCCGCGGTCCCGTTCGCCCACGGTGCCAGTGCCTGTTTGCAGGTCCGTCGAGACCTCCCTGCCTCTGCCGGCTACTCGCGTTCGCGGGGTGTAAAGCAAAGCGCCAGTATGATAATCGTTGACACGATAAAGCTCCGCTGCCTCGGTGCGGCGGTGAGGGTGAAGGTAAGGGCCATGCTGCTGCCTTCGGCCCTTGTCCTTGCCTAGTCCTTGGCTCTTGGCTCGGCTGACGTACGGTGCCGGGCGCCGGCTCGGACACCTGTCTCCTCCCTGCTCAGGCGGCCGACACAATTACAGAACTGGTTTATAGTAGTTGACAGAGTTGACACGAAAGTCCGACTAGGGTCTCGCAACACCCACCAACCCCCAGACGAACGGTGTCTCCGGCCGGCATACGGCCGCGGATCAACATCGACCCGACCTCGACGCTGACCTCGACCGACGGCGTGTTGTCGGGGCGCGGTTGCGCTGGTCTTCCCGTGCAAGGCCCGGTACGCTGGGTGCCGGCTGCCGAAGTCGCGATCTGAGCCGGTAGCGGCAGAGACCGGCCACCGGCTCCGGCCGGCAGCGTCAAGTCACCGATGAACGGATGAACGTCCCCTCGTCAACTGAATCTGGCCCATGAAAACCCCCTCGATCCTGCCCCGCACTTGGGAGGTGCCCGAAGCAATCCGTGAGCGTCTCGGCGTTGAGGTCGGTCGCCAGCGGGTGATGACCGCCGAAGGCCATCTGCTGGTGGTCCTCCACGCGCCGCCTCAGCCAGACGAAGACAAGCGCACCGGCCGGTTCTTCTGGCGCAAACCGAGCGGCAGTTGGACCTCGAGTGAGTGGGGGCAAGCGGCGGGGGCGCTGCAGAACCACCTCGACCAGTACGCGGCGGCGTGGGACGGCTTCGAGCAACGGGCGAGCACAGCCGCCTCCGCGGACGAGTACTTTGCCATCTTGAAGGGGTTGGCGCCGCTGCATCGTGCCACGCGCAACCTGTATCAAGTGTTGCAGGAGGCGCGCCGGCTCTGTCCGGAGGATCGGCAACTGATTGTGTGGCGGGACCACGCTTATGAGCTCGAGCGGACCGCTGAACTGCTCGATCAGGAGACCAGTCACTCCCTGAATTACCTCGTCGCCCGTCGCAGCGAAGAGCAAGCGCGCGCCAGCCACCGGTTGGCCGTGTCCGCGCATCGGCTGAATCTGCTGGCGGCCTTTTTCTTTCCGATCGCCACCCTCAGCGCCGTGTTCGGCGTCAATTTGGCGCACGGGCTCGAGACCGTGGCCGCGCCCTTGCCCTTTCTGGGCGTGCTCTTGATTGGGTTGATAGCTGGCGCGGCGCTCCTGACGTTTCTGCAGCAACCGCCTGTGGACCAGCGGAAGCCTTGACGCCGACGCCGTCTCTCGGGCGCTGGCGGTCTGTCGATTGCCTGCGAGGGCCGAATCGAGGGTGGCCAACTCTCGCACACTGCCCGGCACGGGGCCGGGATGGGGTAAGGGCTAGGGTGTGCCCGCGGGCGCGGGTCTGGGGGGCTCGGCGCGCGGTGGGCCACCCAGGAGCAAGCGCAGGCTGTTGAGCACCACGATCACGGTGCTGCCTTCGTGGCCGATCACCCCGAGGGTCAGGGGAATCGTTCCCGCTAATGCGCCGCCCACCAGGAGGGCCACCGTGCCGAGCGACACGACCAGGTTCTGACGGATGACGCGTCGGGCGCGCTGGCTGAGGCGGAAGGCGGCCACGAAGTTCTCGAGTCGATCGTGCATCAGGACGATCTCGGCCTGTTCGAGCGCGGCGTCGGATCCGCGAGCGCCCATGGCCACGCCCACATGAGCTGCCGCCAAGCTGGGCGCGTCGTTCACCCCATCCCCGACCATGGCCACGCGCCGGCCGGCCTCGCTGAGTTCGCGTATGGCCGCCAGCTTCTGCTCCGGCTTCAGCTCGGCCCGCACGTCCTCGAGCCCGAGCAAACTCTGCAGCGCGGCCGCCGCCGCCTCCCGGTCGCCCGTGAGGACCACCGGATGCAAGCCGGCGTGCCGCAAGTCGGCGATCACCGCCCTGGACTGATGGCGGATGCCATCTTGGAGCAGGATCCGGCCCAGCAAATCGCGGGTGGCCAGCCAGACCTCGGAGTGGCCGGTTCCGGCGGCTGGCACGGTGGCCAGCAGGCCGCAGAAGTCACAACGCCCAGCCGAGTCGGCGCGCGATTCCGACTCATCGCGGCACTGCCGACAGAAGCCATCGAGCCATTCCCGGCGTCCGAGCAGCACGGGTTGCCCTCGCCACTGTGCGCGCAGGCCCAAGCCCGTGACCGACTCGAACCGCTCGAGTTCGACCGCGGAGAGCCCCTGCTGTTTGCCGTAGCGCGTGATGGCGCGGGCGAGCGGATGCGCCGAAAGCCGCTCGAGGGAGAAGGCGAGCCCGGCGACCTCGGCTTCCCGGCCGTGGGGGAAGCTCTGGATGCGTTCGACCTCGAGTTCGCCCGTGGTGAGTGTGCCGGTCTTGTCGAGGGCGACCACGTCCACCTCGGCCAGTTTTTCGACGGCGGCACCGCCGCGGAAGAGGATGCCCCGGCGCGCACCCCAAGCGATGGCGGCGAGGACGGCGGAGGGGATCGAGAGGACCAGGGCGCAGGGCGAGGCGACCACCAGCAAGGTCATGGCCAGATAGAACGCGCTGCGCGTCGTCGCGGTCGAGGTGAAGGCGGGCAGGTCCCAGGCAAGCCACCAGACGAAGAACATGACCAGGGTGAGCCCGGTGATGCCGTAGGTGTAGCGTGTGCCGAACTTGTCGGTGAACCGCTGCGAGGGGGCCTTGAGGTGTTGGGCCTCGCGGATGAGTCGCACGATCTTCTGCAGGGCGCTTTCGCGCGCGGGGCGCAGCACCGTGGCCTCGATCACGCCCCACAGGTTGAGCGTGCCCGCCAAGACCAAGTCGCCGATCCCCTTGTCGACCGGCGTCGCTTCGCCGGTCAGGTTGGCCTCATCCGCGGCGGTCCGGCCCTTGACCACCTCGGCGTCGACTGGAAACTGGGCGCCCGGTTTGAGCAGCAACCGCTGGCCCGGCAGGAGTCGATCCACCGGCACCTCGCGCTCCTGCCCTCCGGCTTCGAGCAACGTGGCGACCTTCGGCGCGTCACGGAATAACGAGCGGATTTCCCGCTGCGTCCGGCCGAGGGCGTAGTGTTCGAGCGCCCCGGACAGCGAGAACAGGAATAGGAGGATGCTGCCCTCGTCCCAGCGGCCGATGCTGGCGCTGCCCACGGCGACGGCGAGCATCAGGAAATGCACATCCAAGGTGCGCTGCCGCAGCCGTTCCCAGACTTCTTGGGCGGCGAACCAACCGCCGGCCAGATAGGCCGCCAGGTGGAAGCCCAGCGCAACCGGTCGTTCTCCGATCCGCCAAGCGACCCAGGCCAACGCGCCGCAGAGCCCGGCGGCCAGAAGTTGCCACTTCCACTCCTCGAGGTGCTGGTCGTCTTCGGGAATCTCGACCTCGCGCGGCACCACTTTGGGGAGCGGCAGATCGCGCCAGCGCCAAAACCGCGGTGCCGTGGGACAGGTGGCTCGAGCCACCGTGGTGCGTTGGCCAGCCTGGGTGACCGTCAGGCCCCGACGCGCGAACGGTTCGACCGGCAGGTCGCAGGTTCGGCAATCGGGCGCCCCTTCAAGCAGGCAGCAGTGGGGGTCGGCGCCAGCCTCCTGGGCTTGTTGGAGGCTGGCCGCGAGCGCCTCGCCCAAAGCGGGGTTCTGGACCTTGCCCAAGGTGGCCACCGAGACGCGCCGTTGGGACCGGTCGATGGTCACCGCCTCGAGGGCGGGCTCGGCCGCCAACGAATCGGCCACCGCGTCCACCAGGCAATGCCGGCGCTCTCGACCGTGCGGAGGTTGAGGTTGGGTTGGATCCTGCGGGCTCATGGGCCGTGGATACCACGCATCCCTTCAGCTTCGATTGAGGTGCGGCGTATGGCAAGGCGCGATTCGGCACGATTCGGCGCCTAGGCCCTTGACCTGGGCACGGCCTGTCCCTAAGGAAAGCGGATGAAGATTTCTTTGTTTGGCGTGACGGGGATTCCCCTGGGCAAACACAACCTCAAAGACCCGCGGCTCGACCAGGTTCACGCCCTGGTCGAGGCCAAGAAGCGGACCTATGCGCAAGTCGACGTGCTGGGCGACGACGCCACGCTCGAAGCCGACGCGATCCTGGTGCATCGCGACCGTTTTCCGGACCTGATCCTGCACGACCTCGAGTTTGTGGAGACGCGGCTGGGACGCCAACCGGCGGAGGCGGAACGGGTCGTGCTCGAGCGGATTCGTGCCGAGCTCGAGAGTGAGCGGACCATGTACAAGGCGGGTCTCAGCAAGGCCGAGTTGCAGGCGGTGGCCGCCCACAACTTCCACACCCACAAACCGGTGGTGGTGGCGGACGACGCCGATCTGTCGGCCCCGGAGGCGACGATGCTACGGGCCTTTCGGGAGGGTGGCTACCTGTGCTTCCTGACCGTGGGGGGCAAGGAGAATCGGGCATGGCCCATTTCCCAGGGCACGACCGCCTGGGCCGCCGCCGGCACGATTCATACGGACATCCAAAAGGGCTTCATCCGGGCGGAGATCATCGGCTGGGGCGATCTGGTGGCAGCGGGGGGCGAGACCCAAGCCAAGCGCGCCGGCAAGCAGCGGCTCGAGCTCAAGTCCTATGTGATGCAGGACTACGACGTGGCCAACTTCCGCTTCAACAAGTAGGCCCCGGCGAGTGCGCGGGCGGCTCAGTAGTCGTAGAGCCCAGCATCGCGGCTATACCCGCCGCCGCCACCACCGTAGCCGCCGTATTCGTCCGGCTCGCCTTCCGACCCGAGGAAGTCGCCCAACACATCGCCCATGTCCTCCTCGATCTTCTCCGGGTCCTCGCCCTGTTCGAGGCGTTTGATGGCGACGTCCATTTCCTTGGGCATCACCCCGGCCGGCATGACCTCCTTCATCTTCTTCATCATGTGCGCCATGTGCCGCGGGTTGTTCTCGTCCAGATGCTCCATGTCCCGCTCGAGCTCCCCCATCACCCGCTCGATCCGCGGATCGTCGAAGTCCGGCATGGGCGGCTCATCCCCCTCCGTCTCCGGTTTGGCGGCCGGTTCTTTGAGGCCTTTCGGCGCGGCGAACCGGCTCATCTGCTTGGCGAGCTTTTTGTGGCCGCACTTGGGACAAGTGGGCGAGTGAGCTGGGTTGACCTTCTTCGAGAGGAAGTTGTAGATCACCCGGCATTTGGGACAGGCAAATTCGTAGATCGGCATACTCAGTCTTCGTGCGCTGCGACTCGCGCTGCGCCCGATTAAACTAGTAAGGCGCGCGCCGCCGTCAAGCCGCGGGAGCAGGGTAGTTCGGTCACCCCCCCCCGCCGGCATCCGCCGTTTAGTTCATCCGATCGAAGGTCTTCTGGAGGATTTGCCAGTCTTCGAGCCCCTTAAACTTCTCGCGCACGTCTTTGATGATCTTGGCTTCGAGGGCGTTCTTGGTGGGGCGTTTGACTTGGTAGAAGATCCCGAAATGGCCAGGCAGCGGCTCGCCCGCCAACCGGTAGGCGGCCATTTCGTCGGTCACGTCGTGCTCGGCAGGGACGAGGTTAAAGGCACCGCCCTTGCGGGGGTTGGAGGCGTCGAAGGCGCCCTGATAGAACTCGACACACTCGCTGAGGCACTCGATGAAGCTGAAGCCCTCGTGGTCGAGGGCGGCCTCCATCATCTGCAGCACATGAGCGGGGTTGGTGTGGCTGGTGCGCGCCACGAAGGTTGCTCCGGCCATGATGGCCTGTTTCATCGGGTTGATCGGGTAATCGACCGCGCCCCAGAGGTCGGTCTTGCTTTTGAACCCCAGCGGGGAGGTTGGCGAGGTCTGTTTCTTGGTCAGGCCATAAACCTGGTTGTCCATCACCACGTAGGTCAGGTTGAGGTTCTTGCGGGCCGTGTGGGTGAAGTGGTTGCCGCCGATCGAGAAGGCGTCGCCATCTCCGCCAAAGGCGAACACGTGCAGATCGGGGCGCGCGAGCGACAGTCCCGTGGCGAAGGGCAAGGCTCGGCCGTGAATGAAGTGCGCCCCGTGCGCTTGGAGGAAGTAAGGGAAACGGCTCGAGCAGCCGATGCCCGCCACGGTCACGATCTTCTCGTGCCAGAGTTTGCGCTTCTCGATCAGCTTGAAGTAAACGGCCAAGACCGAGAAATCGCCACAGCCAGGACACCAGGTGGGGTGATCGCCAATGATTTCCTTGCGGGTCAGAGGTTTGCGGTCGGCCGCGGCCGCCGCGGTCGTCGGGTCCGGCGCCGCGACCGTGGCCTGCGGCGGGGCGGGTTCAGTTAAGGTTGCGCTCATGATGCGTGGGAGAGAAACGAGTCGAGGGTAAACGTGGTGAACGCGCTGCCTCCAGCCTCAGTACTTTTGCATGCCGTCCACCACCTCGGCGTTCACGCGCTGGACGATCTCGCGGACCTTGAAGGTCAAACCGTCGGTTTTGTTGATGCCGAGAATCTTGGGGTTGCAGTAGCGGGCGCGGAGGATGCCGGCCAACTGTCCATAGCCGTAGACGCCCTCGTCGTTCATCTCGACGACGCGGGTGTGGGTGAAGGCGGAGAAGAGTTGCTCGAGGCCGTTGGGCAACGGGTGCAGATGCTTCAGATGCAGCGCCGACACCGACTCCCCCATCGCCCGCGCCCGGTCGACGGCCTCGCAGATCGGCCCGTGCGTCGAGCCCCACCCCACCAACAAGAGCTTCCCTTGCGGGGGCCCGTACAGCTTGGGGGGTGGCAACTGCGCGGCGAGTGCCTGGAGTTTCTTGCGCCGTTTGGCGCTCATCAGCGTGTGCAGCTTGGCCGAGGCCGTGGGGTGTCCGTACTCGTCGTGCTCGAGCCCCGAGGCAATGGGGTAACGTCCGTCCAGGATCCGGGTCCCGGGCGGCCGGTGGTGGGCGATGCCGTTGGGGGCGGAGAGATCGTACGGTTTGAACGTGGCAACGGGCGTGAAATCGGGTGTGAGCTGCTGGCAAATCTGCTCCAACTTGGGCTGCTCGAACGCCTCGATCCGTGTCGCGATGGCCTGGTCGGTCAGGATGATCACCGGCACGCTGTACTGGCGAGCTTGGTTGACCGCCTCGATCGCCGTGTAGAAGCAATCCTCGACGTTCGCCGGCGCCAGCACCACCCGTGGACAGTCGCCGTGACTGCCAAAACAGGCGATGTTCAGATCCGACTGCTCGACATTGGTCGGCAGCCCGGTCGACGGCCCGCCGCGTTGCACATTGACCAGCACCAACGGGACTTCGGCCATCACGCCCCAGCCCAGCGCCTCGGTCTTCAGGGACAGCCCCGGACCGCTGGTGCCCGTCACGGCCAAGTGCCCGGCGTAACTGGCGCCCAGCGCCATCGCAATCGAGGCGATCTCGTCCTCGCACTGCACGAACATGCCCCCGTACTTCGGGAGCTCCCGCCGCAACAACTCCATGATGTCCGTCCACGGCGTGATGGGGTACCCCGCGCCGAAGCGCACGCCGGCCGCAATCAACCCATACGCGAGGGCTTCGTTGCCGTTCATGACCACTTGCTTGATGCCCCGGCGCTGCGAATCCACAAACCGGAACGTGTTCAGCAAATGGCCCACCGAATAGCTGTAGCCCGCCTCGAACGCGTTGAGGGCGTTGGCCGCCACGCTGGTGTCCTTCCCGCTGAACCGCTCCCCGATCAGGTTCCGGAGCTTGGCGGCGTCCAGGTCGAACATCTTCGCAATCAGACCCAGCGCATACACGTTCTTGCCCTTGTCCCGTGTGGTGCCCCCGATCGCCTCGACCGTCAGCCCGGAAATCGGCACCCCGACATGCCGATACTCCAATTCCCAGTCCGGCTTCGGCTCCACGTGGTCCGCATCGTAAAGCACAATGCCCCCTTTCTTCAGATGCACAATGTGCTCCTCGTACGAATGCTGATAGAAGGCCAACAAGACGTCCGCCTCGTCCCCGGAACTGTGCACCTCCCCCGAGCCAATCCGGACCTGAAAAATGGACGGCCCCCCGGAGATCGTCGAGGGAATCGTCATGTAGGTCATGACGTCCTGCTCGCTGCGTCCCGCCAACCGCGCCAGGAACCCGCCAATGGCCTGAATCCCGTCCTGCGAATTACCGGCGATCCGTATGACCGCCTCTTTCACCGCCTCGACCGGCGGCGCGGCGGCCGCTTCCGAAACCCCGACTGTCGCTGTGCTCATGAGAATGCCTCGACGAAATCACGAATCCCCGTCACTGAAACGACCGCGCCACACTCCCGCGGCGCGCACGCTTTCAGCTAAGAAACCGAAGCACCGTAGCACTGCCCCTTAGCATGTCAAACGCTAAACAGGTCATTCGACCATGTGATTAGCGCCGCTCACCCGATCGGCGCTTCGCAACTTAGGGGGCTGATGTTGCCGATGCCCGAAAGGCGGTCTCGGTCCGGCGGCGCAGCATGTGCCGCAGTTCGCGCAAGACGCCGTGTCCGTGGGGCCGGGGGCTGACGCAGCCGCCTTGCCGCAAGACCAGGGCTTGCACTTCCGGGACGGCGTTGCTGGGGGCCATCAGGTGGGCCGCCCGCTCGCGCACTAGCATGGGCAGGTCGTTGAGGTGGTCGCCCGCGGCGAAGATCTTTTCCGCGGGGACGGCGAGGCGCCGCGCGATTTCGCTCAGGGCGGTCCCTTTATCGTAGGCGGCGTGGCTCAGACGGGCATAGACGTCGTTGCGCATCAGGACCAAGCTGGGCACCTCCTGGCAGTACTCGTTGAGGTAGGCGGTGATGGCGTCGGCGTCGGAGGGGCTGCGGGCGATCAGGCACAAGGGGGACCAAGGGTCTTCGTAGACGTCGGCCTGAAAATGCAGGTTGATCCACCGGGTCAACCGCGGCACGTCCGAGCGCACGCGCTCGAAGAGGCGGGCGTGATCGCGGGCGCAGGCGTGGTTCCAGTCGTCGAGTGGGACATAGCGCGCCCCTTCGTGCGCATAGATCTCGCGCTCGACCAGCACCAGATAGTCTGGCCGCACACTTAACCGCGCGCGGGCCATGGCCTCCATCAGGTCCGTCAGGTTGCGTCCCGTGTTGATGACCCACCACACGCCCCGCTTCTGGAGTGCCGCCAACAACTGTTGGAGGGCCAGTGGCACGGGCGGGCTCTCGAACTCGGCGTAGAGCGTGCCGTCGAAATCCGTCGAGATCAGTTCAATAGGCAACTTCATGCGCGTTCGGTGTCCGCCGGGGGTGCGGCTCGTAGGCGCGTTCGACCGGCGACGACCTCCACCGTAAGTCGCCTCCTCCTGGCTCGTCCAGCGCGGTTCCGTGGCGCCCCGGGTGAGCCCTTGCTAAGGATTCGGGTCCGGTCGGCGGGCCACCTTCGGGCTTGAAGGGGTCTAGGCTTTCTGCTCGGCTTGGGCCATGAAGCCGTTCGCCCGCATACCCACTTCACCCGAACTCGCCCTGCCTCCGGCCGAGCTGCCGACGATGGCGCGCCGCGTTTTTCTGCGTCAGTCGCTGGTCTTGGCCGGCAGTTGTGCTGCGGGGCTGCGCGCGGCGCGGAGCGGGGAATCGGTCGAGGGTCTCAAGCCGATCGGCACGGCGCGGGGTATCCACCCCGGTCGCGTCGTTTGGGCGCATGACCCGGAGGTACTGAACTGGGGTGGACCGGACGACGGCCACTGGTGGGAAGGCGACCGTCTGAAGCAGGCCAGGGTCGAGGCGATGATGGCGCGCACGCTCTGTGAGCTCACCGGCACGGCGAGCGTTACCGAGGCGTGGTCGGGCTTGTTCCGGCACCTGAACCAGGCGCGAGGCAAGGGGTCGGTGGGCTACACTCCGGGCGAGAAGGTGCTCATCAAGCCGAACTGGGTCGGGCTGATCTACCGCGAGGGCCACGTCCACCTCGAACACTACACCTTCATCCGGCGCCACAACTACATGAACACGGCGCCGCAGATGATCCTGGCCTTGCTGCGCCAGCTCACGGGCGCGGGCGTGCGGTCTGCGGACATCACCGTCAGCGATACCCTGGCCTGCTTGGTGCACGAGTACTTCAACGTGCTCCACGGGCCGTTTCCGGATGTGCATTACGAAGACTGCGCGGGCAAATTCGGGCGCACCCAGGCCCAGGCGTCGGCGGCCCCGCTGTACTGGAGCAGCCGTCCGGAGGGCAAAGCCCAGGATCATGTGCCGAGGAGTTTTGCCGAGGCGGATTACCTGATCAACTTCGCCAACTTCAAAGCCCACCAGGGAAGCGGCGTGACCCTCTGTGCCAAGAACCATTATGGCTCGCTGGTCCGCTGGCCGGTGCAGCAGGGCTACTACGACATGCACCCGGCCTGCTTCTCGAAACAGACGCGCATTTACCGCCCGCTCGTGGACTTGCTGGGGCACGCCCAACTCGGCGGCAAGACCGTCTTGTACTTGGTGGATGGGCTCTTCGCCGGGTTGCACCCGCGCGATGCCTTGCCGCAGCGGATGAAGACGCCCCCGTTCAACAACCATTGGCCGTGCAGCTTGTTCGCCTCCCAAGACCCCGTGGCGGTGGACTCGGTCGCGTTGGACTTTCTCCAGGCCGAATGGACCGACTACCCGCGCCAGGCGGGCGTGGACGACTATCTCCATGAAGCCGCTTTGGCTGCCGATCCGCCCTCGGGCACGTTCTACGACCCCGACCACGCTGTGGCGACCCAACGGTTGCCCAGCCTGGGCGTGCACGAACACTGGAACAACCCGCAGGACAAGCAGTACTCGCGCAACCTAGGGGCCGGACCCGGCATCGAGCTGGTCCCGCTTAAGCTGGGCGCCGGCGGCGCCGCCTGAGCGCGCCACGCGCGCCAGCCGGAGCGAGCGCGAGGGGTCGGTCACGGCGCCGACCCGGCGGAGCGGAAGCGCGGCGCCTTCAGCAAAGGCGGCTTGTCGAACTCCTCTTGGAGCCGCGAGAGCTCGACCTCCTCGAGCAACGTCGCCGGGGCGACGACCGACACCGGGACGCTGAAACCGGTCAGGTCGAGCCCGAAATGGTTGAGGACATGCAGTTGGGCGCTAGCGGCCAAGATCCGGCGCAGGGCCCGGACTTCCAGCGTCCC
The DNA here is from genome assembly GCA_016871715.1 of Verrucomicrobiota bacterium. Lineage (GTDB taxonomy): Bacteria > Verrucomicrobiota > Verrucomicrobiia > Limisphaerales > J093 > VHCO01. Next base: position 10,983 of record VHCO01000002.1, on the reverse strand, counting down.
AAACTCGAGGCCGCGGACGGGTGTCTCGCTGCCGTCGGCCACCGAGACCTTGTAAGCGGTCACGGGATCGCCCACCTTGCGACCGCCGCTGCGACTGGCGCGGGTGAAGAAACTGATGAGCTCGCGACGGTCGGAAAAGCTATCGGGCAGCCGCAACGACTCGAGCCGCAACGCGAAGTCGAGCCCTTCGTCCTTGGCGGCAGCCAAGAGTTCATCCTTGAGTTCGGCGTCGGAGAGACCCTTCTGATCCTGGACGAACAGACAACCGACGGTGGCCCGGGGACCGGTGCCGCGATCGCTCCGGCCGTGACCGTTGGACCCGGAGAGCTTGCGCGTGGGGGCGCGGGAGCGGCAGAGGTCGGTGAGCCGGCCGTCTTGCACCAAATCCACGCGGGCCGCGGCGACGGCCTCGTCATCGTAGCGGTAATGGCCGACGAGCGATTGGCCGTCGTGGCTCGCGCAGGTAGGATCGTCCCAGGCTTGAAACGACGTCGGGAGCACGCGCAAGCCCAACTTGTATTCGAGGCTGGCGTTCACCGGCACACGGCGCGGGTCGCCCACCGGATCGGGTCGAGCCGCGAAACCGTCCCCCAGTAGAGCGTAGTACAGTTGCGGGCCGGCCACGCCATCGAACAACACCGGGCCGCTGTAACGTTCGAGGACGGGGGCTTGGGCGGCCTCGACCAACCGCGTCACCAGCGCCTCGGCATCCTGCAGGAGCTGGTCCAAGTCAGGCAGGCCGTTGGCGTCGATCGCAACGTAAGTCTGCTGGTCCGTCAGCCGCATGCCGTCGCTGGCTTGGACCTCGGCCGACACCACCAGCACGGCCCCCGTGTCGGGGACACGCAGCCGCGTGCCCTCCGAGTTGACGACATAGAGGTTTTGCGCGCCGACCATCAGTTGGACCCGCGAGTCAGCCACCTGCTCGTGGCGTTTGAAGTGGCCCGACACCTGCCTGAGGTTGGCCTGCCAGCGACCGGTGTCGAGGCGCAACACGGCGCCGGCCTCGAGTTGCACCACGGCTGGGGCGCTCGCAAAATCTTGCGGACGATCCACCACGGTCTTGTCCTTGAGGTAAGCCCGCTTGCGCGTCAAGGTCTCGACCGCTTGTTTGTACTGGCGGTCGGTGGCCAGCCACGCCGCCTGGCGGAACGCCAGGTAGTCGTCGTCCAGACCGAGCACGCTGCGATCCGGACGATCTCCCGCCCCGCGTCCGAGGCCGAAATTGGTGCTGTCCAACTCCGGCGACCCAGCCCGCACCATCGTCCGAAGCTCGCGTTGGCGCGCCTCCGAACGAGCGGTGATCGCGCCGTACTCGGCCGTCCAGGTCCACACCAGACTGTCCTCGACGTTGTACTGGACGAAGTAAGGCGGCTCCAAATCCTCCATCCGCAAGGTCTGGGCCCGGGCCAACTCGTCCTCGAGCGCGCGGAGGAGGTCGGCGCTGGCTGGGAGCGTTTGTTCGAAGGCGCGTGCGGCTGAGCCGAGCCAGAACGTGGCCAGTAACGGTGCTAGCCAGATGGGGAGCCAACGGGTGTTCATGGCTGCAAGACGAGGCGTTGGGGGTGTCGCGGTCACGGGTGGGCGGCGGGACGCTCGGTGGTGGCCAGCGGCGAAGGCAGGATGGGCGGGCGGTCTTGCTCGCGGCGGCGCTTCTCGACCTCGATCTGGGAAACCAGCACGCTGGGCGAAATGGCCGAGACCGGGACATTGCCCGATTCGGCGCCGCAGGTGCCGTTGAACACGGCCGGATCGTCCGCCGCCGCGATGATCTTCGAGAAACAGGTCAGCGGCGTGCCCACAATGTCCACCCCGCGCACCAGCTCGTCAGGCCGCCCATCCGCGTACACGCGATAGACGATCACGGGCAAGACCTTGAACGATTGCGGATCCAGGCGGCGGGTGCCGGTGAAGCCGCCCGCGATGTCCTCGAAGAGCAACCCGAACGGCTTGTTCTGCCGTTGGCACTCGGCCACTAAGAGCCGGCGTAACTCGGCAAAGGATACCTGCCGACTGGACTCGACGATCAGATTGCCCATGCGCGAGACCGCCTCCCGGCCCGGCTCGCGGCGCCCGTGACCGTTCGAGCGCGGGAAACCCTCGAGCGGAGTGCGGGACATCAGAAACGTCCGCAGTACGCCGGCCTCGACCAGGCGCGTCGCCTGCGCCGGCACGCCTTCGTCGTCGTACCGGTAGTGACCGCGCAGGTCTTGCTCTCCGAAGCGAGCCAGAGTCGGGTCGTCGCGCACGCTCAAGAACTCCGGCAACACCGCCTCGCCGATCTTCTTGGCGAAGGTCTGTCCCTCCTCGACGTCTTTCTGCCGGTGGCCTTCGATGCGGTGACCGAAGATCTCGTGGAAGAAGACCCCGCTGGCCCGGTTGCGGAGGATCGCCGGACCGGCGTAGGGCTCGATCAGGGGCGCCGCGCGCAAGGCCAGCACTTGGTCGATCACGCGTCGAAAGGCCTCGCTCACTTCCGCCTCGCTCGGCAGGCGATCGGGGTGGGTCGCATCGAAGAGGTAGGTTTGGCTGAGCTCCATCCCGTCGTCGGCCTTCGTCGCCGCGGACACCAGCACGCGCAGCAAACGGCGGGTGGTCTGCAAGCGCGTTCCTTCGCTGGTCACCAACCACCGATGCTCGACCCCGGCCGTCAACGCTGCCGAGGAGTCGTAGATCGACGGATGCTGGCGCGCCAGCGCCGAGACCCGTTTCAGTCGGCTGCGCCAGCCCGCTCGGTCCCAGACCAGATCGGCCGGCGGCTCCGTAAATTGCACCGGCTCTTCCCGGGTGAAGTCGCCCGATCGATCGTCCTCCTGCACCTGGGTCTTGAGGTTGGTCAGCACCCGCTGGTACCTCTTCGCGGCAGACTTGAAGGCGCGGTCGGTAGCTCGCCAAACGGCGTGCTGCAGCGCATCCCGGTCGTCGTCGAGGCTGACCTCGATCGGGCCGTCGAAGAGGTAATCCGAGGGGTCGAATCCGGTGCCACCGCCGCGGAGCCGATGGGTGTTGTCGAGCTGATGATCGCCCACCCGCACGTCGACGTCTAGGAACCGGCGATGATAATCTTGGTCGCGCTGGACCGAGCCCAACGACGCGTCCAACGCCACCAGTTGACGTTCCGTCACCGTGTAAGCGAGGTAGTAGGGCTTGGTGCCATCCGGTAAGGCCAAGTGCTCGAGGGAGTAATCGAGTTCGGCCGCCAACCAACCCTGGATGTCCGGGGCCGTCGGCTCCGAGTCGGGCTTAGCCGCGGCGCACAGGCACAGCGCCAGCAGCAAGGCGCCGCAACCCCGTGAGCGACGCGTTGGCGGCAGGCCCGCGCGCGACGCACGCCGCCGTCGCAGCGCGGTTCCCAAGAAAGTGGGTGTCGGATTCGGCAAGCTCACCATTTGCCCCGCAACGTGGTGCAGGCCGACGGCCAAGTCAACCGGCGAAACCGAGCCCGCCGGCGCGCGGGCCAGGCTGCCCCCAGGCTACTTGCCCACGCAGAACTGACTGAAGATGGCATCCAAGAGGTCTTCGGTGGCGGTTTGGCCCACGATTTCCCCAACGGCGTCGACCGCCATGCGGAGATCGACGGCCACCAATTCGAGCGACAGATCCCCACTCAAGGCCGCGCGCGTGCGGTCCGTCGCCTCCTGCGCCCGTCGCAGGGCGTCCTGGTGCCGCGAGTTGATCGTCACCTCGATCATCTCCGCCCGGATCTCCCCCGCCCACGCCAACTCCTTGATCTTGTCCTTAAGCGCCTCGATCCCTTGCCCGGTCCGACACGAGACCGCCACGCGCGGTCCGGCGGTGCCGGCGGGTAATTCGAGGCGCGGCTCGAGGTCGCATTTGTTGAGGACCACGATCCGCGGGCGTGCCGCGCACTCGTCGAGGTAACGCTGGTCCTCGGCGCTGAATGGGCATGCCGAGTCGAGCACGTGGAGAATCAGCTCCGCGCCCGTGACGGTCGCGCGGCTGCGTCGCATGCCTTCCTGTTCGAGGGCGTCGCTGGAGTCGCGCAGCCCGGCGGTGTCGATCAAGACGACCGGTAAACCGCGAATGTTCGCCGTCTCGGCAATCGTGTCGCGCGTGGTGCCCGGGATGGGCGAGACGATCGCGCGGTCGTGGCCGAGGAGTTGGTTGAGCAGGCTCGATTTACCGACGTTGGGCCTGCCGATAATGGCCGCGCGCAGCCCCTGACGCAGCAACTGCCCCTCGCGCGCCGTCGCCAGCAGTCGGCGCATCGCCTCCCCTGCCCGTTCTAGCCGCTCGAGCAGTTGGGCCCGTGTGTCGGGCGCGATGTCTTCTTCGGGGAAGTCGATGTGCGCTTCCACGTGGGCGAGCGTGTGCAGGAGATCGTTGCGGAGCTCGCGGACGCGCTGCGAGAGCTTGCCGGCCAGTTGTTCGTTGGCCGCTGCGAGCGCCAGTTCGGTGCGCGCGCGAATGACGTCCGCCACGGCCTCGGCTTGGGCCAAGTCGATCCGCCCATTCAGAAAGGCACGCTTCGTGAATTCGCCGGGCTCGGCCAAACGCGCGCCGCCGCCCAACACCGCCTCGAGGGCGGAGCGTGCCGCCAACAGCCCGCCGTGGCAGCAGAACTCGACCGTGTCTTCCCGGGTGAACGAGCGCGGCGCCCGCAGCACCAACGCCAGGACCTCGTCCACCACCTGCTGGCCCAGGAGCACCTGGCCGTATTGGACGGTGTGGGTGGGCGCAGCCGAGGGCTTGTGCGAGCCGCGGCCAAGGGGGCGGAAACACTGGTCGCCCACCGCCAAGGCCCGCGGCCCGGACACGCGAACCACCGCCAGGCCGCCTTCGCCCAACGGCGTCGCGATGGCCGCGATGGTGTCGTTAAGCATCCGCTAAGGCGGCCAGTGCCAGCCGCGCCTTGGCGTAGCTCTTCCGGCCGAGGTAGTGGCGCAACTCGGGGTGCGCCCCCGCCGGCAACTGACGTTCCAGTCGCTCGATTCGCTCGAACATCGCCCGCAGGTCCGGTTTCCCGGTCGCCTCACCCCCGCCCTCGGTCGGCGCGCGAGCCGGCGCGTGTGCCGCCGCTTCGAGCTCGATGAGCGCCGCCAGCAGTTGTCGTTCAATCGCCGTCATGCTCGCCATTGTACCCCGCGGCCGCCCCGCGACAAGCGGTGTGTCCCGCGCGGCGCGCTCGATCGTGCCCCGGCTCGCTTAGCCGAGGTCGCGCACAACAACGCGGGCCGGGCTGACGCCCGCACGCGGCGCAAGCTGGGACACACGGCGACGCAGCCACTCGTACCCCTCGTGGACATACCATTGGCGAAAGTGCGCCGTGGCGTCCGGTGCGGCATCGCGCCGCAGTTGGAAGACAGGGTGAGGGTTTCGCTCATGAGCGGACGAGGTTCTCGTGGTTCTCGCGGGCAGGGCGACCAAACGCTGCGCCAGTTCGCGCTCGCCCATCGTGCCTCGAATGCCCGCGTCGCTCAGGTCGCGCACAAGTGCCCGGGTGAGCAATTCCCGCATCGAGTCGTTCTTCCAAAAACCGACCTTGCGGATTTCCTGGCGGATACGTTCCACGATGTGAGCGTGGCCTCTACGGCCTGCTCGCGCTGCGCCTTGCTGAGTTCACGGCCCTTGGTCGCCTCCTCCAGCACCAGCCGTACGAAGGGCACCTGGACCTTGGGATCGAGGTCAGGAAAATCGCTCTGATCGCCCCGCCGCAGTTCGGCAATGAACTTGCGCAGTTCCCGGTCCAGCGCGTTCCAGTCGTCCTGGAAGCGCCGGAGAATCTCCTCCAGCCGCTCGCTCACAAACGGGCGCTCGACCAGATCGTATTCCCATTGGATCTTGCTCATGTGGATCACGCTTCCGCCTCCTGTCGTCGAATGAAGTCTCCCAGCAATGGCACGGCGAAGGAATAGCGCCCGTGCCGGTTCTTATAGACCAGGCCATTCTCGGCCACCTTGGCAAGGATTTGGTTCACATGACTGGCGCTGAATGGTTTGGTCAGCTTCTTGGACTGCTCGACGATCTCCTGGACCGTGAATTCCTCGTCGCAGTCGGGCAGCGCCGCCACCACAGCCAGCAAGTCCCGCTGGCGGTCCGTCACCCGGTTCCAGCGTCCGGCAAAGAAGTCCGAGTCCAGCTTCCGAACCGTCTGGTTCACCGTCACCACGGGGTTCACTGCTCCGCTGGCCTTTTGCTGCAAATACGTGTCGAACATCTTGCGGCAGAGAAACTGGATGAAATACGGATAACCACCGTAGTGCCAGATGATCTCCACCACCGCCGGCTCGGCAAAGCGCACCGGGCAGCCCTGCTGTTGCATCGGCTTGAGGATCGCATCCCTGCTTTCGGCGTCGTTCAAGCGCCCCAGCATCGTCACATGGAACATCCGCTCGGCAAAGGTCCGAGCTTCCACCAGCTTGGGAAACAGCGTCGGCAGCCCGGTGAGCACCAGCACGAACGGCAACTCGCGCTGCTGGATGGACTGAAACGCGTCCAGCAGAAGCGAGAGCGGATATTGGTGCCGGTCCGCTTGGTCGCCCAGATTTTGCGCCTCGTCATACGCCAGCACCACGCCATGCACATCGGTCTTCTTCAAACTGGCCCAGACCAGCTCCAGCACCGCCTTGAGCTTGTCCGACACCAGACCGGGCGTCTGCTCATAGACGCGTTTGAGCAACGCGAAATCGAGCCGCAGCGGCAGCTTCTCCGGCGTCGCGCCGAAACCGATGCGCGGCTGCTCCGTTCCGGCCACCACCACGTTGCCCACCAGCGGCGACAGATCCGCCAGGATGCTCAAGGCGATGCTCTCCTCGCTCACGCTGGCCGACTCCGACAAATCCGTGCCGGCCCACAGCCAGTTCTGGCCGATGGCAATCGGCTTGAACGTCTCCAGCAACACCGTCTTCCCCACGCCGCGCAAGCCCGTCAAAACCAGGTTCGTCAGGATCGGCTGCTGGTCCAGCATCACGGTGAATTCCTGTTGCTCTTCCTCGCGCCCGGCCAGATAGGGCGGCGGGTGACCGGCACCCGGCCGGAACGGGTTGGCAAAAGCTCTATTCGTCTTATTTAGCGACCGAAAGCTGCATGACTGAATTTAGCCTGACAACTAAATGTATGGACTTGACGATGCCAGGCTATGGACAAGCGCACCAGTTGGTATCGCAACACAGGCCTCCACCCCGACGCGTGCGCCGTCCAATGCGTGGAACTCCGCCCCTGCCCGCTTCCAATCCCTGGAACCACGAACCTCGTCACGCACCGACCCCTCTGGCACGCCGACGTGACTGGTGGGCAACACCTCGAGGAAGTTCTGGCGCTCGGTGAACTCGGGAACGTCCGTGTCGCCCTCGATCCACTGCCAGCCCATCGCCGCAAGCTGCGCGCAGAACGGGCGCTCGACCCGATCGTATTCCCATTGGATTTTGCTCATGGTTCGTCAACTTGTTCGCCAACGTTCGAGTCGCGCCTCGCATTCGGATATGGGAAGGCGGGCACGGAGGTTTTTCAGCAATTCCTGCAAGGCCGCCGCCGCCCGCCACGGCGTCAGATGCGCGCTGGCCACCAGCTCATCCAGCACCCAGAGCAGGCCATGAACCTCAACGTTTTCGGCCTCTGCCGCCTGGCGCAAATCGGCATCACCCGTCAGCAACGCCGCCTCCATCCGAACCGCCAGCGAAAGCACCGAACAATCCTCAAAGGACAGGCTTCGCGGCTGGCGCGCTTGAAACTCGCGCAGCGCGAGCAGCCCGGACACGTCCAAATGCTCCACTTGCAGCAAACCCCGCGTGGCCAGCTCCTGCACCGGCTGCGTCATCTCCAACATCACCAGATCGCTCGTGTGCGCCTCCACTCCGCCGGCCAGCCAGGTTTTCAGCAAGCCGCAGCGATGGAGATCAATCAGCACGCTCGCGTCATGGATGACGATTTTCACGCCACGAGTTGCAACCCTTCCCGGAATTCAACCAGCGGCTGGTCCATCAGGTACGCGCCCTTGGAAAGCGAAATCTCCTCGTTCGCCGCCGCGCGAAACACCAGCGCCTTGAACCGCTCCGCCTGCTCCGGCACGGGATACGCTCCCGGCTCGTTGCGGTCGTAACCCCACTTGTGCCACAGGATGAAAAACCGTTGCAGCGTGCTCTGGCTGATCAATTCCAGATGCCGCGCCCGCATCATGATCGCCTGGCACGAGATTCCAAACCGGATCTTCATCTCCACCAGTTCCCGGGTGGCAATCTGCTCGCGATGTCCGCCGAACGCCTCCACGAACACCGGTTCGGGAATCAGCAGCGCCCCGGCAAAGGCGTGGCAAAGCCGCTCTTGATCCTTCGCGGAAAACAGCCGGTCATGAAACCGCAGCGCCAGATGACCCAGTTCGTGCAACGCCGTGAGCCGCTTGCGGTCGCTCGGGCGTTTGCCGTTGAGCACCATCACCGGCGTCTCCCCCGCATGGCCGGCGAACCCCTCGAACGTCTCCGGCGCATCCGCATCGAACACCTTGATGCCTTGTTCTTCGAGCAAGGCCACCACGTTCGGAATCGGGTCAAGCCCCAGCTCCCAGGCCGCCCGCAGCTTCAACGCCGCCGCATCCACGTCCCGCGCTTCATGCACCACAGAATCCGCCAGCGGATTCTTGAATTGCGCCGGCACATTCAGCAGTTCCTCGATTTCCCGGTAGCGCTCAAAAAAGTCCTTGGCCGACTCGCGGATGGCCTCCAGCGGCTTTGCTCCCAGCGACGCCCGTTTGCGGAACTCGATCGCCTCCAGCTTCACCGTGCTGTCGCGAAAAAAGAAATCCGGCTTCCGTCCCAGGGCGTCACAGAGCGCGACCAACACCTCCGAGTCCGGCATCATCTGCCCCTGCTCATACTTGTGCAGGGCGTTGTGGCTGACCCGCCCTTCCAGCTTCTCCGCCAGGGCGCGGAGCGACAGGCCGCGCATCTTGCGGGCCTGGGTGAGACGTTGCGCAAAAATGAGTTTTGGATCGCTCATATTCTCGGTTGACAGAATCCTATTTCACACAGATTGTGTCAACCATGAAGAAATCAAAATTGAAGGGAGGTGAGGGACATGGCCAAGGACGCGCCAGGCATGCGCGGCTATTGCAGCCGCAATCAGGATGGGCAGCTCCGCGACAAGCGGGACAACACCCACATGGGCACGATTGAGCGGCAATACGACCGCGACTTCGGCGTCCGCAGCGATATGCAGTTGGGCAACTTCCTGAAGCAGGAAGGCATTGCTTCGCTCAACGACTTGATCCACAGCAATCGTGGCAAGAAGTAGCCGGGCGGGCGGCGCTGAGTCGCCCGCTTTCTTTGCTTTATTGAGGCACATCCTTGTCGCCCTCGATCCACTGCCAGCCCATGGCCTTGAGCTGCGCGCCGAACGGGCGCTCGACCCGATCGGATTCCCATTGGATTGTGCTCATGGCCGTCAGATGCCGGGCGGCGTGAGCAGCGGGATGAGCTGCCGCCGGTTGCGCCGGTAGATGCGGAAATCCAAGTCGGTCGTCATCACCCGGGAATGTGCCTGCAACTCCGTCATGCGCACCAGGCAGGCGTCCGCGAGCGACATCGGCACATTGGCATAGGCTCGTTGCAGCTCCAGCAAGCGTGCCACTTCGTCTTCGACGCTGAACGCCACATTGATGACTCCGCGCCGCTGGAACTCCAGCACGGCCAGCGGGTTTCCACCCAGCCGTCTCACCACGTGTTGCGCTTCGGAAAGCACCGCCTCGCAGGTATGGACCGGCGGTTCCAGTTGCGCCCAGACTTCACGCGCCCAGGCGTGGTGTTCGTCGTCGGCAATCAGCAACGCGACGATGGGCCCGGCATCAACGAGATTTCTTCTTTCCACGGTGGTGATCGGCGAGGATGGCTTCGCTGAGATAGCGGGGGTTGGTCGAGGCGTCCGGCGGGCCCTTGAAGTGGCCGACCCAGTCGCCCATCAGGTCCAGACAGGAAACTTTCTTCTTCGCCGTTCGGCCCTTCCGCAGTGTGCGTTCGAGGCTGTCCCGGATCACGGCGGACTTCGGCACGCCGCGCGTCGCGGCCTCCTGCTCGATCTCCCGGAGCAGGCTCTCCGGCAATTTGAGGGAAACGGTCGTCATGGGGCCAAAGGTAATACCGGCTGCTGCGGATGGCAATACCCGGTTCAGGCCGGCTTGCGGACGCGGCCGGTGAGCGGGCCGGTCATCAGGACGGATTTCAGTCGGTGGAGTTTAGAGAGTTCCCTATCGATACCCGTCTGTTCATCTTCCAACGCTACCAACAGCGCTGCGATACGATCCTGTTCGTCTGGATTCGGCCAGCCCATTACATACTCCGCCAGCTCATCGCGGTTGATCTTCGGGAAGCCGCTCCTCATTGAGACAGCGGAGGCGAATTGGGAACAGCGTTCGCCCAAGACCGCTGCCAAAAGGAACCGCGAGTTGACCCCGGCGTTCGGGCGGAGCGGATACATGTCGGCACTGCAAAGCCCGTGTTCGGTGGCAAGGATTGCCTTCCGGAGGTAAGGACGGATCTTGCTGTAAATGATGTCGCCCGGATCAAACACGTATTTTCCGCTGGTGGCATCTTGTTCTCGCGCAGTCTGGCGAACCAACCATCGCCCAGTTTCTGACTCGATGTGATCGGGCGCAACGAGCGTCCAGCTGCAATGAGGTTCAACTCTTGGATCAACCTGACCTTGCGGCAGCGAAATCCGACTGACGAGAGGTGCAACATCCCACTCCTTCGGGATGCGGCCGAGGGGGGAGGGTTGGGATTGTTCGGGGTGGGCGAGGGGTCGCGGAGTTGGCCGTGGGCGTCGAGGCCGTGGGTGAGGAGGTCGTGGAGCAGGCCGGCGCGCACCTGCCGGTTTCACCCAACACGGCACGCGGCAAGTGCCTCGCCACGGCGTGGCCCAACGACATCGGCATTACGACACCGGTGCAGCGGCCGACCTATCCGAACACCTGGCTGCGGCTCGAGCGCATGGGCTCGAAGTTCTGGGGTTATGCGAGCACGGACGGACAGAGCT
>VHCO01000001.1 GCA_016871715.1 Verrucomicrobiota bacterium | reverse complement strand
CCACCGGTTGCGCCTCCACCTTCTGACCCCGCGCGGACGGAATCAGGTGAAGAGGCAGAATTAGCAGTTTACTTGCCATTCGCATTCACTGGAACGCTCATCCTTCGACTCGCGCCCCTCTCCCTTAGCGATTCAATTCACCCTCTTTGGAACGTAAACATTTATTCTGCCCGGTTTATAATACTTGACAGTTATCACTTAAAGTGCCCGGTTTTAAGTACTTGACCGGGCCACGGTCGCCGGTCACGAATCGCTTGTCCACTTGTCCACCCCCACCAGCCACCGAGCCACCAGGTTTACACCGCGGCTCGGCCCTCAAACAAAAGAGCTCAAAGTGACCGGTTTTTGTTTGTTGACGTGCAGGCCTAGCGGCTCTCCGGGTGGACCTCACCGGCTCTAGACTGGTGTTTGGTACAGAATCCGCTTCCATCGGGTTGGCATGAAGCGAAATGGATGTCGGCTCTGGCTTGGGTTGGCGTGGTTTGCGGCTGCCGGCTGCCTGGGGGCTTGGCGAGCCGAGGCGGGCTACGCAGAGGAGGTGCTGGCGGACCGCCCGGTAGGATACTGGCGATTGGGCGAACCGGCGCCCGCACCCTTGCCGCACCGGGCCTCGAATCGAGGGTCACTGTCGCCTATGGGGGACGGGCTCTACCGCGGCAACGTCCTGGTGGGTCAATCGGGCGCCCTGACCGGCAGCGCCGACACAGCCGCTTCGTTCTCCGCTGCGAAGGGCCATCGGGTGGATGTGCCCTTCGTCCAAGCCTTTAACCCACCCTTTGCGTTTAGCGTCGAGTTCTGGGCTAAGCCGACGGGCGGGAGCGGTTTTCGATCGCCCGTCACGTCCCGGGAAGTGACCCCGGCCGATCGTTACGGTTATGTGTTCTACATCACGGACCTCGATCAGTGGCAGTTTCGCACGGGGCAAGGACCTGGCGCGGCGGCCTACAACACCGTGACGGGCCCCACCGCGCAGCTTGGCGTATGGACGCATGTGGTCGGGACGTTCGATGGGGCGGCGACAACGCTTTACGTGAATGGCGTGCGGGTGGGGAGTGCGGCGGGGTTGTTCAGCCCGAACCTAAGCGCGCCGTTGCGGATTGGGGCGGGAGCTACTGAGAGCCAGGCCGGAGCGTTCTACTTCGAGGGTGGCATCGACGAGGTGGCGGTCTACGGCCAAGCGCTGAGCGCTGCGCAAGTGGCCCATCACTATCACCTGGCCAAGAACCCTGGACCGAGCCTCAGTTACGATGCCCTGGTTCGAAACGACGGCGCGCTCGGGTACTGGCGGTTGAACGAGGCGCCAGTAGCCGCACCCGCCCGCGCGGTCAACCACGGCGACCTCGGCACCGCGGCGGATGGAGTGTACCTCGAAGGCGCTCGTGGAGGTCGGCCGGGTGCAGTGGTGGGCGATGCGAATAGCGCCGCGGCCTTCGATGGCGTGGATGACAAGGTCGAGGTGCCATTTCACGAGGCGTTGAACCGCACCAACATGACGATCGAGTGTTGGGCGCGGGTGTCGCCAGGGTCGGCCGGCCAGCGGGTGCTGGTGGCCGCGCGCGACGTCACGGCTGCCGGGTTGGCGAGCGGCTACTTCCTTTACGCGAGCCCGGACCACACGTGGCAGTTCTGGACCGGTAGCGGAGCGTGGCACCTGTTGGTCGGTCCGGCTGCCATCGAGAATGTCTGGGCCCACCTGGTCGGCACCGTTGCAGGCAACACGAAGCAGTTTTATGTGGATGGCGTGCTGGTCGGGACCGACCGGACCCTGTTCACGAGCAATCCACTGCGGCCGCTGCGGCTGGGTGGAGGCGCCACCGAAAGCCCGTTTGGCAACGACTTCTTCCAGGGCGACGTGGATGAGGTGGCGGTCTACGAGGGGGCGCTTTCACCCGAGCGGGTATTGGCTCACTTCCAGGCCGGCGTCGGGCGCAAACCGGCGCCATACGCCCCTAGCTTGGCGTTCGAGCCCGAGGATCAGACGGTGTACGTGAGTCAACCCGTCACCTTCCGCGTCGGGGCGGTGGGTTCGTTGCCCTTGCGGTACCAGTGGCGGTTGAACGGGGTCCGTCTTCCGGATGCCACCAACGCCCACTACAGGATCGAGCGTGCGCAACCTGGCCACGCCGGCGCTTACACGGTCGAAGTCATCAACGCTTCGGGCGCGGCCACCAGTGGCCAAGCGGTGTTGACTGTTCGCGGGGCGTCAATTCCGGTCGTCGTCGAGCCGCCCCAATCGATCACGCGGTTGGCCGGGGGAGAAGCGCGGTTCAGCGTGCGCGCGGTGGGGAGCGCGCAGTTTTCATATCAGTGGCAGTTCGACGGCGGCAACCTCCCGGGGCATACGAACGCCACGCTCACCCTGTCGGATCTGCAAGCCGGCAACGCGGGGGCGTACCGGGTGTGGGTGGGCAACGAGGTGGGGGCGACCCTGAGCGAGTCAGCGCGCTTGACCGTCCAAGTGCCCGCACCAGACAGTTACGTCGAGGTGGTCATGGCGGATCGGCCGGCCGGCTACTGGCGCCTGGGTGAGAGCTCCGAGGTCACCGCCCGCGATTCTGCCGGCGGTCATGACGGTTTTTATCACAATGGCGTGACCTTGCGCCAACCGGGAGCGCTACCGGCCGACCCGGACACCGCTGCCGGTTTCTTGTCCGAGATGCGCTCGAAGGTGGACGTGCCGCACGCGCCGGCGCTCAATCCTGCCGCGTTCACACTCGAGTTGTGGGCGCGGCCTACGGGAATCGAGCCGGTCTATCGCTCGGCGCTCACGGCGCGCGAGGGAGACCCGCCGCGAGGCTACGCTCTTTATCTGGGGCCTGGGGGCGAATGGCAGTGGTGGACGGGGACGGGCGCCGAGTGGGACGTGTTGGTGGGACCGGCGCTGGCCTCGGGGCGTTGGACGCACTTCGTGGGCACCTATGACGGCCGGCTCAAGCGTTTGTTCGTCAACGGGCTCGAGGCCGGTTGGAGCAGCGCCCCCTTCGCGCCCAACACCCTGCATCCGCTTCGGATCGGGGCCGGCGCTAGCGAGGATTTCTTCGGTTCCTTCTTCTTCACCGGCGACCTGGACGAAGTGGCCGTCTACCGGCAGGCGTTGTCAGCCGAGCGCGTGCTGACTCATTACAATGCGGCCCTGCCCGCGCGAACCCCACCCCAGATCGCGCGCGCGCCTGCCTCGCGGCTCGCGTTGCCCGGCACCACCGTGAGCTTCGCCGTGCACGCCACGGGCAGCCTGCCGCTCACGTATCAGTGGCAGTTCAACGAAGCCAATCTCATCGGCAAGACCCGTCCCACGGTCACCCTCGAACGCATCACGGCTGCTCAGGCCGGACGGTACCGTGCCTTGGTGCAGAATGGAGCCGGGACCAACCTCACCGCGGCCGCCACGCTCGAGGTCATCAGTGTGCCGGACTTGGCATATCGCGACGTGGTGTTGGCGGACCATCCGGTGGGCTATTGGCGACTGGGCGAGCCCACCGGCACGACCGCTGCCGACACGATAGGCCGCCACCACGGCACGCTCCGTAACGGCGTACGGCTCGGGTTGCCCGGGGCCATCGAACGCGACCCTGACACCGCGGCGCGATTCGTGCCCGCCGACCAAACGCGGATTGAAATCCCCTACGCCCGAGCGCTCAACTCGTCTCAGGGGACCTTCGAGTTGTGGGTTCAGCCGAGTCTTCCAGCGCCGGGCCGGCGGGTCATGTTGGCCGCGCGGACTGAACAGCCGGCGCGGGGCCTGAGCTTCGAGGCCGGAGCAGACGGCACGTGGCAATTCTGGAGCGGCCGCGGCGGCAGCGCGGGCTGGGACATCCTTAGGGGCCCGCTGCTCGAAGGGGGCCGCTGGACTCATTTGGCCGCGACGTGGGATGGGTCGACGAAACGGTTCTTTGTCGATGGCCTCGAGGTCGCCTCGAGTAAGCTGGAACATATGCCCAATGAATCTCGACCGTTGCGCTTGGGGGCCGGGGCGACCGACGACCCCACGGGGAACTTCTTCTTCGCGGGCGATCTTGACGAGGTGGCCTGTTACGAGCAGCCGCTCAGCCCCGAGCGGATCTTGGTCCGCTACGCCATCGGAGCGCGCTCGACCTGGGCCCCCACGCTGACGATGAGCCGCTCGCCGGCGGGTCTGGTATTGAGTTGGACCCATGGCACCCTTCAGGGAGCGCCGCGCCTCGGCGCGCCGTGGGCCGATGTGCCGCTGGCCTCGCCACTCACGCTGGCCCCCTCGGGCGCGAGCCGGTTCTTCCGCGTGCGTCAGTAAGTCCTTGGCGCGTTCTCTCGTCGCTCGGCGGCTGGGCGCGCGGGCGTCACCCTCGAGGGCGGGTCACTCGGGCAGGTGCGCGGCCGGTTGCCCGGCCGGATCCAACACGCGCAGAAGCTCGACGCGGTCAAAGAAGGCCGGGCCACCCATCGCCGTCGGAGCGAGGCCCGTCAGGGTGAAGTCGCCGTGGTCTCGCCATAGGTCCACACTCACGACGGTCCACTGATGGGGCGGTTCGGGTGAGACTTGGCGGGCCTGCCAGCCGGTGCTGTTTCGGCCGCTGTAGTAGCGGCGCTGGGCGTGCTCGGCGGCGGGCCACTCGCCGGCCGCGGCCAATTCGAGCATCACGCCTTGGGCTTGGGGCGCTTTCCAGGCGAAGCGTAAGAATCGGAACTGGCCCGGCCCCGGATGCTCGACGATGGGATAGTCCCACCCGGGGATGCGGGCGGCGAACCGCTGGGGGGGAGTGACTCGTAAACACGCCGCGCCCGCGAAGGGTTCCGACGTCACCACGGTCGCCGTCCCTTCGCCTTCATGCAACTGCCGGGCAAACGCGGGGTCGTCGTCGAAGAGCGTCACCACCGCCGGGCCGGCGGGGCCGAGCGCGATCTGCAAGTAGGCCAAGAGATCGGCCACGTCTCGGGGGCTGAGGAGCTCGGCGAAGTTCTCCGGCATCGCCGACACGGCCGAGGCCCGCATGGACTCGATGTCTTTGCGCAGGATGACTTGGTTGCGGCCGTCGTCACCGGGCAACGTTAGGCTCGTGGCCGTTTCTTCGCCCAACACCCCCGTGAACAGGTCGCCGTTGACCGTCTCGATGAGATAGCTGCGGTAGCCGGCGGTGATTTGGTCACTGGGCTGCAAGAGGTCAACCAGAAGGGTCTCCTCGGCGCGGCCCTTGGCGGCGCCCAGGTCGGGCCCTACCTGACCGCCCTGGCCGGCAAGGCTATGGCACCGCCGGCAATGTTCGGTAAGCAAGCCTTCCCCGCGGCGGGGGTCTCGGGGCCCAGCCAGTGCCGCCTGGTACCGCGCCAGGATCTCCTGCCGGTCGGGATCGACGGCCAGGTTCGCCCAGAGGGCTTCGGCCCGCCGGCGGATGGTCGCATCCGGGTTCGTGAACAATTGACTGCGTCGGAGGGAATCGATGCTCGGGAGCGGGACCCGCTCGCTTTCCAGGGCGTCGAGCAACGCCGGCAACCGCTGTTGTTGGCGAAAGAGAGCCTCGAGCGTCGCCGCTTGGACTGTGGGGGAGTAGGTGTTCCAGCCTGCCAACAGCAGCGGACCCACTGCGGCATCGTGGGAGGCCGCCAGCGCCGCTACCGCGGCGAGTTGCAGGTCCAGGGGCTGCCGCGGGTCCAGCAGCTTCGCAGCACTCCCCCCCCACACCGCCAAGGGCGCGTTGGCCAACAACGCCAACGCCGCTTGCCGCTCCGCCACGGTGCGGCTTGAATCGAGCGCCTCGCTCACCGCACGCTCGAAGACCGGCGCCAGGTCGGGGCTGCCGGTCAACTGCAGCAAGCCCGCAACCTCGAACGCCAGCGTGCGCACGGCCGGATCGGCCTGGCTCAATAGGTCCCGCAATGCCGCCCGACCCACCGCGGATTCAAGCGGCGACGACCGGCGACGCCGCAGCCCGTCGCGTAAACCCGTCAGGCCACGGGTGCGAACGGTGGCATCGGTGCCCGCGAGTCCGCGGGCGATCCAAGCGAGCAAGTCGCCCACCTCTGCGTCCATCTGGCGGGCCCCGACGACCGCCGCGAGCGGTTCCAACAACACGCCCCCGGCGCCCTGGCCGCCCGCCACCTTGCCGATGGCCTCGAGCAATCGCACAGCCGAATCCGGGACCGAGCTCAACAGCGCGGCCTGCATCCAGCGATCGGCTCCGTCCCGCGCTGCGAGTTCCGCCAGGGCCATCCATCGGTCCGGGTCTCTCGTCTCGCCGAGCGTGAAGGCGAGTTGCAGCCGCACGCTGGCGTCCGGGTCCGCAGTCAGCTTGAAGGCGCGCTCGCGCAGCGATGGTTGGTCGTCCAGCCAAGGCTCGGCCAAACGCAACGCATGGCGTCGGAGGCCGGGGTGCGGATCCTCCATGGCCGCAGCCAGCACGGGGGGGGCGAGCACGCTCAACCCGTCCAACGCATACAGCGCATGCAGCCGCGCCTGCGGCGTGGGTCCGGTGCGCGCCAAGGCGGTCAGAGGGCCGACGGCCGATCGGTCGCCGCGCTCGAGCAGCAACCGTTGGGCGGTCAGACGACACCAGGCGTTGGCGCGGGTCAACTCTTGCACCAGCTCGAGCGTGCTCGCGCGGGTCAGATCGGCCGGGGCACGCCGCGGGGTACCCTCGTGGAGGACGCGCCAGAGGCGGCCGCGGTCGTGGCCTTCGATGAGGCCGTACTGTTGCTGGAGGTAGCGGGGGATGGCCGAGTAGTCCTCGATGATCTCGCGGTACATGTCCACGATGTACAGCGCGCCTTCAGGCCCGAGGGCGAGGTTCACCGGGCGAAACCACTGCTCGGTCGAGGTGAGGAACTCGACGTTCGAGTCGGCGCGACTGGCGGTGTAACTTGCGCCGCTGGGCTCGAGGCGACAGCGGAGGATCAGATTGTAGGCGCATTCGCAACTGAAGTGGTTGCCGCGATAATCCGGCGGGAATTGGTCGGCCCGGTAGACCAGCGGGGCGCAGGCTGCGGTGACCAACCCCATCGTGGTTTCCGCCGCGCCATAGAACTTCACCCACTCGGCCTGCTGACTCCGAGCCAGCCGCCAGGGGTCGGGCGGCGCAACCGGGTAGACCTGGGCGGGGTGACCGTCCGTGCTGATGTTGACGACTACGTTGGGAGCCGCCGCATGCGGGTTGCGCGCTAGGTAACGGTACGGTAGCGGCGCCACGAACAGCGCATGCTGTTGGTTCGAGACCAAGAACCGGTCGTCCCAATCGCTCAGGGCAAGGCCGAACCCGCTGGTGCCGCCCGACACCGGCTCGAACTGCGTGCCGTCCGGCTTGAAACGGAAACCGGTGTTGCCCAGCGACACCGGCCCGCGCAAATGCGGCCCGCGAATCGTGCCCGCACTCCCGTCGCCGCAAGCGGCATAGATCCAGTTGTCGACGCCCCACTGCGGATTGCTGATCCGCGTCCAGAGTTCGCCCACGCCAAAACCGGTGAAGAGAGTCTCGCGCACCTCGGCGCGCCCGTCGCCGTCCTCGTCCCCCAAGTACACTATGTCGGGCGCGCACAGCACGATCACCCCCGCGCGCGCCGGGACCAACCCGTAGCAAGGAGGCAACCGCTCCGCCCAAACCGTGGCGCGATCGCACCGGCCGTCGCCATCGCTGTCCTCGAGCAGCTTCACCGAGCCGAACGTCTCGGCTTCGGCCCGAGCCACGGCGGCGCGGCTGGCCGGAATGCGGCGCACCGTCCGGTCGAGCGCACCGGTCCGATTCAACTCGAGCACGTCATAGTGACCGTCCAGGTTGTACCCGTGGAGTTCGCAAACGAAAATGCGCCCACGCGCGTCGAAGGCCATGCCGGTCGGATCGGCCAGGAGCGGTTCGGCGGCCGCCAACTCGATGCGAAAGCCAGGCGCGAGCTGGAAACGATCGAGGCTGTCCTCGGGCGTCAAGGGCTGTGGCGCGTCCGCCGCAGGCTCGATCCCAGCCCCCAGCAACCGCACGGCCCAGGCCCACGCGAGCAGGCTCATCGTACCCCAGGCCGCCATCCGCTGGCCCCTCCGGGTGCGCGGCCCAGATCGAGAGCGGCCAGGCGGCAGCGTGCCACGACGCCGCGGCGTGAGCGTGAGTGGGGACGGCGCGCGGGCGTCCGGCCGATGGGCTTTCGGGTTCATCGCGTGCGGAGGCGTTCGTGGGCCAGATCCGAGTCCTCAACTCCAAGGAACCGGCTGATCCCGCAGGGCTTTCGGGCACACCAGGGCCGGCCGTTGGTCGTAACCCAGGCGCACCAGCTTCGCCCCCACCGACTCGACCAAGCTGCTCCAGGAGTAGGTCCGCCCCGCCTTCCGCTGTTCACGCACAAACTGGGCCAGGGTGTAGCTGAAGGCGCCGTAAGACTGCGTTCCATGCCGATACTCATAACTGAATTCCTGCTCCCGACACGCTTGCAGAATCACCGGCAGGTAAGGCCCGTGGTGCCCGTACGCCCGCCGAGCGCGGTCGAACGGCGCGTCGGCTCCCCGCAACGCCGCGGCCCGACCCAAGCGCTCGACGGCGCCGTCTTCCCCGAAGAAGTCGCGATGTTGGCGGCGCTCCGCCATCCGCCGGGCGCGCTGCGCGTCGAGTTGAGCCAGATCGCGCGGCACCCACATCTCCTCGAGCCCATCCCATGCCAGCGCCCGATGCCGGATGTCGTCCGGCGGCGTCAACCCGCGAATGCGCCGGCCGCCGTCGCGTGTCAGGCCGCCGCTGTGGCAGCAATCGAAGATAGCGAAGAAGCGCGTCTCATAGGGAAGCTGGCTGTAGAGCTCGTGGAATCGATCGTCCGTCACCGCGTGCTCGCGCGACCAGTCGAAGTCATGGGTCACCAAGCACTCGTCCTTGTGGTCCACCTTCTCCCCCACGCCATAGCCCGGAATCTGCGCCCCGTGGCCGCTGTAGTAGAACACTCGCTCCGACCCCGCCGACCCACCGTCCAACAACCACTCGAGCCGATCGAGCACGCCCGCCGCCGTCGCGCGGTCGTTGAGGACAACCCGAATGTCCTCGGCCGCGAACCCGATCTCCTGCAACAGCGAGCTCATGAGGAAGACGTCGTTCACACATCCTTCGAGGCGGTCGCTCGGATGGGGGTAATCGTTAATCCCCACCAATAGCGCCCGCCGCCGCGCCGCCTTCCTCACAGGGGGCCGCAGCACCGACAACCGATGCGCCCGGTCGGCGCCCTCCTCCGCCGCCACCCAACCCCCAGGCCGAGCCGAGCCGGATCCGGACCGACCCGGCTGCCCCCTGGGCGGAGCTGGCGGCTCCGGTTCGGCCAGCGCGATGCTCCGCCAGCAACCCTCCGCCGCCGCCCGGTGGCGGAAGTACTCGCTGGCCTCGTGATCGAGCAGACCGGGCACGTCGAATCTCGTGATCACCTGATCGAAGCGCGCCGAGGCCAGCCGGAGGGGCGCCGTGAAGGCCCGGTCACACGGATTGTAGAGATGAAACCAATGCCGCGCCGCTAACGGCTCGACTCGACCGCCCAACGTCTGCCGCGTGAACCGGCTGCCAATCTGCGAACCCAGCGACACGAAGAAACGGCCGCGTATCAACTCGGGGCCATCCCACGCCTTGCCCGCATCGGTTCGACAGCGGGAAAACGTGTCATAGCTCACCAACGACCCTAGGCTGTGCGCCACCACCACGTCGGGCGCGAACTGCCTGACGGCGGTGGCCAGCCGTTCCCGGGTGGCGGCCCGCAACTCGGCGTTCTCCACCCATTGGGCCACCATCCCGGCCGTCCACCGAAACGCCTCCGCCCCCTCAGCCAGCGCGCCACGCCGCAGGTCGCGCCACCAACTCGTCACGCCGCTCCAGCCCAAGCGAAGCAAGGCCTCGCCGTAGGTCAACACATGATGCGGCGCCTGGTCGAAAAGATCGTCATACTTCACAAACTCGACCGCCACGCGCAACGTTGGGTTGTGGACCGCCAAACCCTGCTGCAGCAGCCCAGTCCACGCCGGCACCAGCGCCGGGTCCACGTCCCCATGTCCCACCCCATGCACCGCCAGCACGCGAACCTCGTGGCTACCAACCGTCCCAGCCCTAGCCCGCCTCCGGCTCCCACGCCGCCCAGGCTCGCGCCGCTGCCTCGCCGGCAAGTTCCAGACCGACCGGGAAATCAACGCGCGAGTGGTGTCGTCTGGGTCGCCCGCCGGCGGCGGTTGCGGCAGCGGAGCCGGGACGCCCGCGGGCTCCTCACGCAACTCCACCGCGAGCTTCTCCTGACGCCTCGAGGCGTCCGCAACGACCCAAACGCCTTGTGGTTTCTTCTTGCGTTCGAGCAAGTCCAGTTGACTGCCAAAGAGGGCGGGGTCATCGGGAGGAAAGACAATTTCCATAGGCAGGCAGGTTGAGCCAACTTGGTTCAGGGCAGCGCTTCCAACAGGTCGTTGAGCCGACAGGTGTTCTTCCGCGAGCCGCCCGCGGCAAAGTCCAACAACAGATTCTGGAGCTCGATCTTGGCCCGGCGCAAATCGCCCGCCGCCACCCGCGCGATCTCCTCCTGCTCCGCCCGAGCCAACACACCCGCCCCAGCGGCGAACTCCGCCACCCTCACCACCTCGGCTGCCACGCCGTAACCCGCGATCCGCCCGCCAATCTCCCCAGCAATCGCCGCCGCCTCGTTCTGCTCCCGCCGAATCTCAGCCCCCGCCGACCGCCCCTCCAGCAAGTCCAGCGTCGACACCGACGGCCCTAAACCGCCACCCGGCAGGATCTGATACTCGCGCGCAAGGTAGCCGATCGCCACGGGACGCGGGAAACGCTGGTTCAAAGTGATGGAACGCGCCGAGGCCGCCAGCGCCCGCAGCGAGCCGCCCGGCGCCTGCTCCGACAGCCGGCCCAGCAAATCGTTGAGTCGGTCCATCGCCTCTGTGTAACGATCGACCCCTCCTTCCGACCCGACATCGTCCAGCGCAAACGACTTCGCCATGCCCGCGTCTAGGCCGCCGGCAGTCGTCCCCGCTGCGCGCAAGGTCACCTCCAGCGCCGACGCCAGGTAAACCCGCGTCACCAGGCGCACGAACCGCGGCTCGGGATGAGCGGCGTGCCGTGCCAACAAAGCCCGGTTCTCCCGCAGCCACGCCTGCAGCGCGCCATCCAAGGCCGCTTCGTCGTAGCCATAGGTACGGGCGTCCGTGACCGTGATCGAGCCCGCGGTAGCGCTCTCGCCGAGAAAACTGAGCCCCACTGGCACACCAAACACCGGAAAGGCAGCCCGAACCCCCTGGCCAGATCGCGTCGTGAAGCTGTAGCTCGGCAAACACGCCAGCGGCGCTTCCGCCCAGAACTCGGGGCCCGCCACCGAGGCCGGTGGCGGCCGGAAATAGCCCAACCCCGGCGCCTGCAGCGCAGGGAGCCGATCCAAATCGAGCCGGCCCAGATACCCTTCGAACGGCAGGTACCCCTGCCGACCGTAAAAACGCCTCTGATCGACGAGGGCAGACTCGACCAAGAACAAGTCCCCAGGGCGCAGGTCTTCCGTGAGAGGGTATACCGGGATGACCTGGCTGGCGCGGAGCGTCACGCACCAGTCCCGCGCCACTCGCTCCGCTTGGCGTTGCATCGTGTGCTGGCAGCCGCACGTCAACCCCACCACCAGCAGCACCCCGAGGACGAAGGACGCCATCCGCCCACAACCCAACAGCGCCTGCGAAACCTGGCCCAGGGCATGGGCACGGGCGACTTCACGTCCACACCGGTTCGCGACCGAGGCGGAGCTGGACGCACCGGCCCCAGAAACCTGCGGGAAGGAGCAGCGCCGTCGAGTCTTCACTTGCCGTTCACTGTACGGCGCTATTCATGCATGGAGGTCTTGCCTTTCGCAAGCTTGTCGTCAGCACGCTTGTCGTCAGCACGCCTCCAGTCGGGCTCGCACGCGCCCCCAACCCCCAATCCCCAATCCCAACCCGTTTGCCCCGAGGCCGTTCGCCCGAGCCATCTGGTCGAGGCGGCTAGCGCTGCCCAAGGCTCTGTCAACCTCTATCAACCCGGAGATTTAAATCGACCCAACCCGAAAGTTGTCAACTTCTATTTACCATGGAAATAGATTCAGATCCCGAGCCATCTGGTCGAGGCGGCTAGCGCTGCCCAAGGCTCTGTCAATCTCTATCAACCGGGAGATTTAAATCGACACAAGCCGAAAGTTGTCAACTTCTATTTACCATGGAAATAGACTCTGATCCGTCAAACGACCTGGCTGAACCCAGCCGGGTTGGCACCTGACCTTCATCCGGTTACACGCCACCTCTCTCCCCTCTCCCTCCATGAGCCGCCAGGTAAGGTAGGGCCGGACGGCCGGGCCGGCCGCTCCGGGCCCGGTGACCTGTCTGGTTCGGCAAGCCCAGCGGTCGCGCCATCTGAGGCTCATGGCCCCATGGCCCTCATGCACGCCAACCACCTGGGCGCCAACCTTTCCCAGGGTGCGCGCCGCGACGAAGCGGGTCGTTCAGGACCGCCGCACCTGGCCGCTTGGGTTTGACAGATACAGCCGCATGCGGTAACCCTCCGCCCGTGTTGACTCAAATCCGACATCAGAATCCAGCGTACTTTATCCTCCTGTCATGAATCCTCGTCGACTCCTACGAACCACGCGGCGGCCTTGGGCGTCCCTGATGACGGCAACTGTCGGGCTGAGCGTCCTGACGGCGGTTTCCGCCCTCGATTGGCCCAGGTGGCACGGCCCGAACTTGAATAGTATCTCGGCCGAGAAAGGCTGGCTGGTGAACTGGCCCGCCGACGGGCCCAAGCAGCTCTGGAAGGCGAAGGTTGGCATTGGCTACTCCTCGATGTCCGTGGCCAACGGCAAGCTCTACACCTTGGGCAACACGGCCGACGTTGACTCGGTGTCTTGCCTGGACGCAGCGACGGGCCGAGTGCTCTGGCAGCACACCTACGCGTGCTCGGCGAAGGACCCGAACGGCTACCACGGCCCGCGTTGCACACCGACGGTGGACGGCGACCGGGTGTACACCCTGAGTCGGCACGGTCACTTGTTTTGCCTGGACGCCAACTCGGGCAAGGTAATCTGGGCCAAGGAATTCAGCAAAGATTACGGCGCCAAAGAACCGCGCTGGGGTTACGCCGGCTCGCCGCTCATCGAAGGGGATTGGCTGATCACGGAGGTCGGCGGCAACGGTTCGTCGGTGGTGGCTTTTGACAAGAAGACGGGGCGTGAAGTGTGGAAGGCGGGCGATGACGCACCGGCTTACTCGTCGATCGTGCCCTTCAACCACACCGGCCAACGTTGCCTGGCGGTCTTCAGCGCCCCGGCCATCATCGGCCGCAGCGCCACAGACGGACGCGAGCTCTGGCGCTATCCGTGGAAGACCAGTTACGACGTCAACGCTGCCACCCCGATCGTGGCGGGCAACAAGGTGTTCGTCTCCTCCGGCTACGGCAAGGGCTGCGCCTTGCTCGAGTTGGCCGAGGACGGCCCCAAAGTGGCCTGGGAACACAAGCGGATGCGCAACCACGTCGCCACCTGCGTCCTTTACCAAGGCCACCTCTACGGGTTCGACGAGAACCAACTCAAGTGCCTGGACTTCGCCACCGGCGAAGAGAAATGGTCCGAGCGCGCCTATGGCAAGGGCAGCCTGTTTTTGGCCGGCGACCACTTCATTGTCTACAGCGACAAGGGCCGCGTGGCGGTGGTCGAGCCCTCGCCGGCGGCTTGCAAGGAGATCTCGGGCCTGCAGGTCCTGGGCGGCAAAGACACCTGGGCGGTGCCGGTGCTGGCCAATGGCAAGCTCTATTGCCGCAGCCAGGAAGATCTGGTCTGTCTGGACGTGGCGGCCAAGTAGCACCGCGGGACTCGCCCCGACAGGCTCGCTCACGATGCGACCGCAAGTCAGCCTCGCTTGGCTAACCTCTCTCTGGGGTGGGTTGCTGCTCCAGTCGGCCGAGCCCGGCCCTTGGCAAACTCTGTTTCCCGAAGATGGCGTTCCACGGGGCTGGGTCGTGCGCGCCTGGAACGATGTGAGCCAACCGGCGCAAGGGAACCCAGTGTGGCGTGTGGAGCGAGGGGTGCTCACGGGAGGCGAGCCACGCGGCAGTTGGCTTATGAGCGAGCAGACCTACGGCGACTTCGAGCTCGAGTTCGAGTTCCGGCTTGGCGAGCGCGGCAACAGCGGGTGCGCCTTGCGCGCCCCGCTCTCGGGCGACCCAGCCTTCGACGGCCTCGAGCTTCAGATGGCCGACTTCCGCTACAACACCGCTGCGCAAGCCTCGGAACTCACCGGCGGTTTGTACCGGGCCGTGGCGCCCGAAGAGCAAGTGTACCGGCCCACCGAGTGGAACCGGTACTTCATCACCTGCCACGGTTCCCGCGTCCAGGTACAACTCAACGGCCAAGCCATCTTGGAGGTGAACCTCGCGGAGCAGACGACCGCGGTCAAACGCCATGACGGCACCAATGCGCCCCCGCTGAAGGACCGGCCCCGGCGTGGCCATATCGGCTTCCAGGAACTGAGCCGCGACGGTTCGCATGTGGAGATTCGCCATGCCCGTCTGCGCGCCCTCGAGTGAGCGCGCCACGAGGAGCGGCGCGCGTGGAACGGAGCTGACCGCACTCGATCGTCTGAGGGCTGTCCCCGCGGCACCCTCTGGGCGACCCGCGCCGCGATGACTGCGGGCCAAACCACAAGAGCCCGCTGAGGACAACGCGGGCGCGGCCTTATGGGTGGGCGCCGGCGAGGTCTTTTGGGCCGAACTGGCCGCGGTAACGCTCGCGTTGTTGCAGCACCGCGCGGACGTATCGTTGCGTACCCGGAAACCCGATGTGTTGGATGAAGATTGCGCTGTTAGTGGCGGCGGCGCCTTTGGCCCAGCGCAGGACGTTCGCGCGCCCGGCGTTGTAGTCGGCTAAGGCGAACGGGGTGGGATCGTCCGTGCGCCGGTAGCGTTCGAGGAGCTTCTTCAGGTACCAGGTCCCGGCCAGGGCATTGGTGAGCGGATGGTACAAGTGCGCGGCCGGCAAAGGATAAACGCCGGCTGCCGAAGCCCACTCCTGGCTGGCCGGATCCATCAACTGCATCAGGCCAATCTCGCCCGAGCGGCCCTCGGCCCGCGGATCGAAATGGCTCTCTTTCCAGATCACCGCCTTGATCAGCGCCGGCTCGACCTGGTACCGCCGCGCGGCCTCGAGAATGACCGGGTCCTGGCTGTGCTCGAGCCGCCGCTCGAACAGCCAAAAGAGGCCCGGCACCAAGGCCAGGACCAGCGCCACTACAATCAGCCAAAGGCGGCGGTGCACGCCGCGCTTTTAGCGGCTCGGGCCGGTTTCGTCGAGGGCTGACTCGTCCGGATGCTGGAGCGGACCGCCACGCGCGGGAACGGCCAGGCACCAAGACAAGGGCGCATGCTGGGGCGCGAGTGCCGCTTGGGCCCGTCATGGCGCGCGGGATTGCGCGGGGAGCGGTCCTGGGGGCAAGTGGAGGTGTGGGCTGGTGAGACAGGCGCTAGGAGGTGGTGGTCGCGGGGAACCGGGCCATCAGATCCAAGTTCTCGCGCACCTGCTCCTGGCTCTCGGCGCCGATGGTCATGGTGTCCAGCAGACCGAGATTCTGGGCGTAGCGCATGCACTCTTCCTTCATGTTCACCAGGGTGCCTTCGCCGTAGATCTTCATCCCGATGATGGCTTTGCCGTTGGCCTTGGCTTCCTGGAGCACGGGCACTACCTCAGCCACGGGGCCGTCCATCTTGGCGCCCTTGGGATTGATGCGGGCGAGGATGACGTCTACCCAGGGGCACTTGGCGGCGGTCTTGAGCGCGCCGAGGTCATGGCAAGAGACCCCCACGGCGCGGATCTGTTTCTTCTCTTTGGCTTGGGCGAGAGCCTCCATGTAAGGTCCCATCTCCTCCTCCCACCGCGGTGTCATCAGACAGTGCAGGAGCACAATGTCCAGGTAGTCGGTCGAAATCTCGTGTCGGAACCGCTGGACCGCTTGGTCGGTCGAGCGGCGCTTGAAGTCCGCCGGCAGATCGGCTGGGTTGCCGTCGTAGCGGAACCAGAGCTTGGTGAGGATGGCGACTTTCTCGCGCGGGATGGCACGGAGGGCTTCACGGAAGTACACATGCGAACCGTAGAGATCCGCTAGGTCGAAGAAGGTGACACCGTGGTCGTAACCGTACCGGAACAGCTTCACGAGTTGCTCGAAACCCATGCGGGTATGGTTGGACTGGCGGTTACCGCCGCGCATGCCCGTGCCTTGGCCCATGCGGGAGAGGGTGATGCCGGTCTTGCCGAGCGGCCCCTGCGGGCAGGCGGGTGGACTCGGTTGTCCCTGGGAGCGGAGAACCCCATACAGACAGGCTGTGCCACCGGCTACTGTCTTGAGGAAGCTGCGTCGTTGAATGCCCTTCATATGCCTGAGCTCTTGGTTTTCTTTTTGGTTGCCGGTGCGATGCCTCGCGGCATTCGTCCCGGCTGTCGGCGCCTATATAACCCACCCCGATGCCTTCCACAAGAGCCGGTTGGGCGCTGCCGATCGGTGAACCGCCGGTCCGCTGACCGCGCAACCGCTCCCCGCACAACCGCAGGGGGCTGAAGCGGGCGGCGCACCCTAGCCGTTCAGGGTCCAGCCCGGCCGGTACTCGCGCTTGAGCAGCGCGTTGGCCTCCGGGCTGTTCGTGACGCGCCCAACCGCGCCGTCGTACTGGATCTTCTTGCCCACGCGGTAGGCGACCAGGCCCAGCAGCAACTGCTCGATCATCGTGCCGCTGTAGTCGAAGTCGCAGGCCGTCTTGAGGTCGCCCTTGCAGGCTTGGACCCACTGCTCCTGGAAACCGCCCATGGGCGCAATCCGTTCCGCCGCCGGGCGCGGCCGGTAATGCGCCATGCCCGCGGCTTCCGTGCGGGGGACGAACTCGTGCTGGTTGAAATCGGCTAGCAGGGAGGCTCGGTCCCCGACGAACAGTGCTCCGTGGCCCGGTTGGGTGGGAACGCCGCCCAGAGAATTCGGTTTGTGGGAGCCCTGATACCACGTGACCTTGATCGGCGGCCGCCATGGGTTGGCCGGATGCTCGAAGGTCATCGTGAGTGCGCTGGGCACCACGTCGGGGTTGAACGGGTCGCCCTGGCCCTCGGCCGAGGTGGGCAGCGCGGCGTCGATGGCGTTCCACGCCAGGTCCATCGTGTGACTGCCCATGTCGCCCACCTGCCAACTGCCGAAGTCCCAGTGCATGTTCCACTTCAGGCACCCGCCAATGTAGCCCGGGTTGAAGGGATGCCACGGCGAAGGACCAAGCCACAAATCCCAGTGCAGTTCCGGAGGCGGGTCGCCTTCGGCAGGCAAGTACGCCGTCCGGCTATGCGTGCGGTTGCCCCACACATGCACATGCTCCAGCGTGCCGACTGCCCCGTCGAGAATCGCCTCGCGCACCCGGTCGAAGTTCGGGATCGCGTGCCGCTGCATGCCCACTTGGGTGGCGAGCTTATGCTTGTGCTTCAAGTAATTGGCCCGCACAACCCGCGCTTCCTCGACCGAGTTGGCCAGCGGCTTCTCGAGGAAGATATGCAACCCGCGGTTGATCGACCAGTTGGCGATGAAGGCATGCGTGTGGTCGGTCGTGCTGCACACCACGGCGTCCAAGCCCGGATGATCCAGACACCGCCGCCAATCCACGTACCGTTTGGCCGTGGGAAACACCTTCGCCGCCTCCGTAATCGCACGCTCGTTCACGTCGCATAACGCCACCACCTTCTCCCCCTTCACCGCCCCAAAGTGCGCGCGGCCACGACCCCCGACGCCAATCAGGGCGACCGTCAGTTGATGGCTCGGTGCGTTGGCGCCGCGGAGCATGCCCCCGGGGAGGAGGGTCAGTCCGGCGCCTGCCGCCAGCGCGGCGGACTTGAGGAATTGCCGCCGACTGAGCGTGGCATGGTTGTCGAGCAATCGGTTCGTGTCCTTGGGTAACTTGGTCATGGCAAGGATGGTTTCGGACTGACGGTTGACTGGGTAGAGATCGCCCAGCGATCTCAGCCACGGTCTCCTCTCCTGAGCCGCCAGAGTGTGCTGGCCGGCCCTCGAGCGGTGACACCCGTGGCGTTGTGGCATGGCGGCATGCTAGAAGCACCGACCGGCAAATGCCACCGGTTTCTGCGCGGGATCCCAACCGGCGAAGGGCGCTCAGCTCGGCTGGGCGGCTCGCGACCATCTCAAGTAACCCAACCGTGTCAACTTCTATTAACCAGTGCAATTAATCGAAAACAGGCGGAAAACAGGAGAGCCTGCCTTACCCATCGTCCGATACCCAGACCAACCCACGCCGATCGTTCTCCCACCACCTTGGCGAGCCCAGAACGCTTCGTGCATTGCCCCTGCGAGTTGGCCGCCCGCACCAATTTCTCCTCGACACCGCTAGCGCGCGGTCCTTGACTTGCGCGCAATGAAGACTCCCTCGACGAAGACCCTCCCGCCCCTGACGCGGCGCCAGTTCCTCCTCCAAACCTCCGGGGTAGCCGCCGGCCTCGGCTGGGCAATCCCCCGGCTTGCCCTCGCCCAAGGTTCAGCCAACGCCAAGCTCAACATCGGCTTCGTGGGGGTGGCTAACCGCGCGGCGGCGAACCTGGCGGAGGTGGCCAAAGAAACGGCGAGCGTCAACGTGGCCGCGTTGTGCGACGTGGACGAGAACTACCTCGCCCATGCCAAACAGCAGTACCCGCGCGCGCGCACTTATCACGATTTCCGCCGCCTGCTCGAACAAAAGGACCTGGATGCCGTGGTCATCTCGACGCCCGACCATACCCACGCCGTCGCCGCCTCCGCCGCCTTGCGAACCGGCCGGCATGTCTACTGCGAGAAACCGCTCACCCGCACAGTCTCGGAATCCCGGGTCGTCGCCAACCTCACCCGCGAGCACCGGCGCGTGACCCAACTTGGCACCCAGATCCATGCCGGCAACAACTACCGGCGCGTTGTCGAGTTGGTCCAATCCCAAATCCTAGGCCCCATCCGCGAAGTCCACGTCTGGGTGGGCGCCGTCTACGGCGGCATGGACCGTCCCAAAGACACGCCGCCCGTGCCGCCAGGCCTCGACTGGGACCTGTGGCTGGGCCCGGTCGAGTACCGGCCCTACCATCCCGAGTACGCCCCCTTCAAGTGGCGCAACTGGTGGGCCTTCGGCGGAGGATCGATCGCCGACTTCGGCTGCCATTTCATGGACCTACCGCACTGGGCACTGAGCCTGCGCCACCCCACCTCCGTCGAGCCCGTGGACGGCCCGCCGGTGCATCCGGAATCCACTCCACCCTGGCTCATCGTGCGCTATCAATACCCCGCCCGCCCGCTGGCCCGAGCGGGCGAATCGCTGCCGCCCGTGACGTTGACGTGGTATCACGGAGGCCGGAAACCGTCCCTCCTGGATGAAGAACAGGCCAAGTACTTCGGCAGCGGGGTCCTGTTCGTGGGCGAGAAAGGATCGCTCCTGGCCGATTACACACGCCGCCAGTTGCTCCCCGAGGCTCGGTTCGCCGACTTCGCACCCCCAGCGCCCTCGATCCCCAACTCGATCGGCCACCACAAGGAGTGGATCGAGGCCATCCAGTCCGGCGGACCCACCACCTGCAACTTCGACTACTCCGGCGCCCTGACCGAGGCCGCGCTCCTGGGCAACGTCGCCTATCGCCTCGGCCAGAAAATCGTCTGGGACGCCCCGCGCCTCCATGCGGTGGCTCTGCCCGCCGCCCAAGAGCTCATCCAGCACCGCTACCGCCCCGGCTGGCAGCTCTAAACTGGCGGCTCCCCGCCAGTTCGACCGCCGCCGCCGCGCCTCCCGCCACCCCCGGCGGTCGCGTCCGCGCTCGGCACGCCGCGCCGTCTGGGCTCGATGGCCCGGAGACGCGGGAGGCCCGGTCACGGGCAAGGCCAACTAACCCCGTAGACAACCGAACCTGCTACTTACATTCAACCTATTATGCGCTTCTACGGATATGTGTATAAACGCATAAAAGTACCCTACACGACATGTTCACGATGAAGAACCTCACGCCCCCCCCACGTCGCCCTTGGCCACTCGCCGCCACCGCCGCCCTCGCCCTGTGCCTCCTTCGCCCCGAAGCCCTCGCCGTGGACCACGGCGAATTCATCGACGCCTACCAAGGCCCGCAGACCTGCGCCCTCTGCCACCCGCAAGCGGCCAACGAGGTCATGGCAACGACCCACTGGACCTGGGAATACACCGATCCCAAGACGGGCGACCAACTCGGCAAGAACAACGTGATTAACAACTTCTGCATCGCCGTGCCCTCTAACGAGCCGCGCTGCACCAGTTGTCATGTGGGCCTCGGTTACACCGACAAGACCTTCGACTTCTCCGATCGCACCAAGGTCGACTGCCTGGTGTGCCATGACACCACCTGCACCTACAAGAAGACCCCGACCGGCGCCGGACACCCCGATCCCGCCGTGAACCTCCTGGCCGTCGCCCAAAGCGTCGGCAAGTCCAGCCGCGCCACCTGCGGCGCTTGCCATTTCTATGGCGGCGGTGGCGACGCGGTGAAGCACGGGGACCTGGACTCGACCATGACCAACCCGCCCCGCTCGCTGGACGTGCACATGGGCACCGATGGGCTCAACCAGAACTGCGCCTTCTGCCACGTGCGTGCCGGCCGGGATGGCAAGGGGCACCACGTCTTTCGCGGATCTCATTACACCGAAGGCGAAGGCGCCCACACCCTGGCGTGCGCCGATTGCCACACGGCGGCGCCCCATGACAGCGCCCTGCAAAACATGCACTCGGCCCGAGTCGCCTGTCAGACCTGTCACATTCCCGCGTTTGCCCGCGGGGGCAAGGCCACCAAGATGACCTGGGATTGGAGCACCGCGGGTCAGAAGGGGCTGGACGGCAAGAACCAAGTCATTCGCGACAGCCGAGGCAACCCCACCTACGACACCATGAAAGGGACCTTCCAGTGGGCCGCCCAGGTCCCGCCCGACTACGTCTGGTTCAATGGCGAGGTGGACTACCTCACGCTGGACGACCTGATCCAGCCCGGCTCGCTGGTCACGCTCACGACGCTGCAAGGGGCTTTCGACGATCCCCGGTCCCGCTTATTCCCGGTCAAACGGTTCACCGGACGCCAGCCCTATGACGCCGGCACGCAACGGCTGGCCATCCCGCATCTGTTCCCGCGTCAGGCGAGTGATCTAGAGGCGTACTGGAAGAGTTACGATTGGGCGCGCGCGCTCACGGCCGGCATGGCTTCGGTGGGCAAGACCTTCAGCGGACAAGTCGGCTTCGTCGAGACCGAGATGTTCTGGGTTCAGAACCACGTGGTGGCTCCCAAGGAACAGGCGCTGACCTGTGCCGACTGTCATACGCCGCGGAGCCGGCTGCAGTTCGCCGCCCTCGGTTACCCCGCCGAACGCGCTCTACAACTGCAGACCAAGGCTGGATTCGAGATCGGCGACTTCGCCGTCGGCCATCAGGGCGCCGGGCTCACGCTCCAGTGGACTGGCACACCTGGCAACCGGTATCAGGTCCAGAGCTCGACCGACCTCCGTACCTGGACGGACGAGGCCGACGGCGAGCGGACGGTCGGCGGCGCGGCGGCTGAACTGAGTTGGACCGAGGCGCCTGGCGCTGCGGCCCCCGCGCGATTCTACCGGGTGCTGCGGGCGGCGCAGTAGCGGCAGAGAGCTTGGCGTGGAGCAGGCCGGAGCGCCTTGCGAGGCGCTCCGGCCTTCCTCTTGGCGGCCGCTGGCGCCTGGCGGGGTGCTGATCCTCATATCCGCTGGGCAGAAGCAACCGTCCGCGCTCCACCTCGCTGAGGATTAGGGCTCCCTACAGCCGGAACAGCTTCGAGGCCTCGCCCTGCTGGCGAAACTGCTCCTGAAGGCTGCCACAAACATGCCGGCACAGGTCGAAGATGGCGGGGTCCGCAATGCGGTAATAGACGCTCACGCCCTGGCGCCGCCGGCTCAAGACTCCGGCGCGGGTGAGCGACTGCAACTGGCGGGACACATTGGTTTGGGCTTGGCCCGAGGCCTGCACGAGTTCGGTCACCGTCCGCTCACCGCCTTCGAGCAAAATGATCAACCGCAATCGGAGGGGTTGGCTCAGGGCGCGGAACCGCTCCGCGATCAGTTCGAGGGCCCGGTCGGACAAGGCATGGGGAGCGGCTGACTTCGGCATGGGAGGAAGCGCAATCGCCGGTGGCGGGGACACCTGATGAGGGCTCAGGGCTCGGGAATGGCGGCGCCAGGCAGCATGCGCATCAGCCTAGGGGGCGGGCGGCGTCCGCGCAACGGAAAAGCAGCTCCTCGGCGCGCGCGCGGGGGTTTCGCTAGAACTGGCGCAGGAAGCGCAGGTCGTTTTCGTAGAAGCGGCGGATGTCGGTGATCCCGTAACGGATCATGGCGATGCGTTCGATGCCAAACCCAAACGCCCAACCGGTCCAGACCTCCGGATCGTAACCCACATTCTCGAACACCTGCGGATGCACCATGCCGCACCCGGCGATCTCGAGCCAGGTCTTGCCCAGCTTGCGCGTCAACGCGCTGGCGAAATCGATCTCGAAGCTCGGTTCGGTGTAGCTGAAATAATGTGGCCGGAATCGGATCTGCGTCTCGGGCCCCATCAACTCCCGAAACACAAACTCGACCGTCCCCTTCAAGTCGCCCACCGTCACGTCGCGGTCCACATAGAGGCCCTCGACTTGGTGGAACGTCGGGTTATGCGTGGCGTCGGCGTTGTCCCGGCGATAAACACGCCCCGGCACGATGATGCGGACAGGCGGCGGTTGTTTCTCCATCACCCGGATCTGCACCGAGGAGGTGTGTGTGCGCAAGAGCGGCCGACCGGGCGCGGCCAGATAGAACGTGTCCTGAGTGTCCCGCGCCGGATGATCCGCGGGCGTGTTGAGCGCATCGAAGCAGTGGTAGTCGTCCTCGACCTCCGGACCTTCAGCCACCACAAACCCCAACCGGCGAAAGCTCCGGACAATGTCTTCGGTCACCTGCGTGAGCGGATGCAGGTGGCCGAGGCGCCGGCGGCGGCCGGGCAGGGTGAGATCGGTGGGTTCACGGGGCAGCGCGGCCTTCTGCTCGAGCGCCAAGCGTTGTTCGGCCAACGCAGTCTCGATCTCGGTCTTGGCGGCGTTGATCGCTTTGCCCGCCGCCGGTCGCGCTTCCTTGGGCAAGGCCCCGAGCTGCTTGAGGAGGCCGGTGAACTTGCCGTGGGCGCCTAAGTGGGTCGTGCGCGCCTGATCGAGGGCAGCCAGGTCTGCCGCGCCGCGCAACTCAGCCAGCGCGCTTTGCTTGAGGGGTTCGATGTCGTCCAGGACTGCCATGCCCGCGCGTGTTCGCCGCGGCTTGGGAGGCGATGGGGCGGTCCCAAGCAAAAAGGGCGACCGCCCAGGTCACCCCCTCCGCGCCGCGCCCCCTGCGCCTCCTCAGGCGCGCGCTCCCTTGGCCTGAAGCGCCGTTTGGGCGACCTTCACCAATTCGCCGAAGGCCGTCGTGTCCTGCGCGGCCAATTCCGCCAGCACCCGCCGGTCCAGGGCGACCTGGGCCGCTTTGAGTCCTTCCATGAAGCGGCTGTAGCTCAAGCCTGCCGCGCGCGCGGCAGCATTGATCCGGATCTGCCAGAGGCCGCGGAAGGTGCGCTTCTTGTTCTTCCGGTCTCGATACGCGTACTGCAAGCCGTGGTCGACGGCATCGGAGGCGTACCGATAAAGCTTCGAGCGGCGGCCCCGAAAGCCTTTAGCGGCTCGGAGCATGCGTTTGCGTCGCTTACGGGAGGCGGGAGCGTTGGTAATGCGCATGGTTCAGATGCAAGATTCGGGAGGCCGATCCCTCGGCCGGCGAAGCCAGGTGCCTCAGTGGCTGAACGGCAAGTTCTGCTTGATGCGGTACGTGTCGCTCGGGTCGACCTCGGCCGATTCCCGCAAGCGATGCCGGCGCTTGGCGTTCTTCGTCGCCAGCAGGTGGCGGCGCCCCGCATGAGAGCGCATCACTTTGCCAGTGGCAGTCACCTTAAACCGTTTCGCCACGGACTTCTTCGTTTTAACACCTTTGGGACGTCGCATAGGCCATTCTGTTTCCAGCCAAAGAGCGCGCAATATAGGGACCGAACCCGGGTGTGGCAAGTTGGATTTTTCTTGGTTTCTTTCTCGCGAACGCCTGACCCCGAAGGCTTAGCGAGGGGCTGTGCCCACACAGGTCTGCGGCGCGCAGAGGACTGCCCGCCCTACCGCCGGCTTGTAGTCCATCTCACTCACTCATGAGTAACCTCGCCCTCCGACTTGGAGCTCCTTACCCAAACGGCCGAGACCCCGGGGCGCTCAGACCCCGGGGTCCCTGTCGTGTAGCGGTCGGACTCGGCCGCAGGGCGCCGCGGCTTAGACGTCGTAGTACAGGAAGTACTCGTACGGATGCGGCCGCAGGCGCAGCGCGTCGTGCTCTTTGCGTTTATGGCTGACCCAGGTCTCGAGGAAGTCGCGAGTGAACACGTCGCCTTTGAGCAGGAAGTCGTGGTCCTGTTCCAGGTAGTTGAGGGCTTCGCCCAGGCTGGCCGGCACCTGCGGGACCTTCGCCAGTTCCTCGGGCGGGAGTTCGTACAGGTTGCGATCCATCGGTTCGCCGGGGTCGATCTTGTTGAGCACCCCATCCAGGCCGGCCATCAACAGGGCCGCGTAGCACAGGTACGGATTCGCCGACGGATCGGGCGGCCGATACTCGACGCGCTTGGCCTTGGGGCTTTCCGAAAAGGTCGGGATCCGGATGGCCGCGGACCGGTTGCGGGCGGAATAGGCCAGATTCACTGGAGCCTCGTAGCCAGGGACGAGCCGTTTGTAGCTGTTGGTCGTGGGGCTGCAGATGGCACAGAGGGCTTTGGCATGCTTGAGGACGCCGCCGACGAAGTAGAGCGCCATGGGGCTCAGCCCGGCGTAACCGGTTCCGGCAAACAGCGGCTTGCCCTTCTTCCAGAGGCTGACATGGGTGTGCATGCCCGAGCCGTTGTCGCCAAACAACGGTTTGGGCATGAAGGTGACCGTCTTGCCGTGCTTCCGGGCAATGTTCTTGATGATGTACTTGTAGAGCATCATGCGGTCGGCCGTCTTGACCAAGGTGTCGAACCGAAAGTCGATTTCCGCCTGACCCGCCGTGGCGACTTCGTGGTGTTGGCGTTCAACCGGGATGCCCAGTTGCTCCATCATGAGCACCATCTCGGTGCGGAGGTCCTGTTGCGTGTCGGCCGGCGACACCGGAAAGTAGCCCTCCTTGTGTCGGATCTTGTAGCCGAGGTTGGGCATTTCCTCCCGGCCCGTGTTCCAGACCGCCTCCTCGCTGTCCACCGTGTAAAAGCAACCGTTGCTTTTCTGGTCAAACTGGACATTGTCGAAGATGAAAAACTCCGCTTCGGGTCCGAACACGGCGGAGTCCGCGGTGCCGGTGCTGGCGAGATACTTCTCCGCCTTTTGGGCGATCCCGCGCGGATCTCGACTGTAGGGTTCCTTAGTGCCGGTCTCGGCAATGGTGGCGGTGAGCGAGAGGGTGGGCACGGCGCAAAACGGGTCGATGAACGCCGTGGCCGGATCGGGCATCGCGAGCATGTCGCTGGCCTCGATCGATTTCCAGCCGCGGATCGACGAGCCGTCGAATCCGAGGCCGTCCGCGAAAATGTCCTCGCTCAACTCGCCGGTCGGGCAAGAGAAGTGCTGCCACGTGCCAAACGTGTCCACGAATTTCATGTCGAACATCTTGGCGCCGGCCTTTTTCGCCATCTCGATGACTTCTTTGGGAGTGCTCATGCTGTGTCGTTCCGTCAATTTAGTTGTGATTTTGGTGCTGCTCAGGTACTGACTTGCGTCACGTGGTGGATCCCACCGGGTCCGGCTGCGTGTCGCCGTGCCAGCGGCTGCTTTCCACGGGCGCCGGCTGGCACGGCTGATTTATGCCGTCGCCGCTCACACGCCGTGGTAACCCTCTTCGCCGTGCTCCGCCAGGTCGAGGCCGAGCGTTTCAACTTCCTCGGTCGGCCGCAAGCCCACGATGGCCTTGACGATGAACGCGATGATGACCGTCATGACGACCGAGAGCGCCAAGGTGAGGAGAATGGCCAGGAGCTGAGCCCCCAACAGACCCTCCGCCAGGTCGGCGACGACCGGATTGGCTTCCGGAGTGGCCAACAGGCCGGTCATCAGTGCGCCGAGCGTGCCGCCCACACCGTGCACGCCGAAGGTGTCCAACGCGTCGTCGTAGCCCAGCCACGCCTTCAGCTTCCAGCAGGCCAGGAACGGCACAAAGCCGGCCACCACCCCGATGAGCATGGCCCCCGAGGGCGTCACGAAGCCGCACGCCGGGGTCACGACCACCAGGCCAGCCACGATGCCCGAGCAGAAGCCTAACACGCTCGGTTTGCCCTTGAAGATGAACTCGGCCAGGGCCCAACAGAAACCGCCCGTCGCCGCCGCCAGAGTGGTCGTGGTGAAGGCGTTGGCCGCGATCCCATCGGCCGCCAGCGCGCTGCCGGCATTGAAACCGTACCAGCCCACCCACAGCATCCCCGTGCCGATCATGGTCAGCACCATGCTGTGGGGCGGCATAGGTTCTTTGGGCCAACCTTGGCGCTTGCCCAGAATCAGGCACAGCACCAGCGCCGACCAACCCGACGACATATGGACAACGGTGCCGCCTGCGAAGTCCAGGGCCTTGATGCCGGCCTCCGGGTTGAGCGGGCCGCACATGAAACCGTCGGCGCCCCACACCATGTGGGCTAAGGGGAAATACACGGCGAACATCCACAGGCCCAGGAACAACATGATGGCCGAGTACTTCATCCGCTCGGCGATCGCACCCACGATCAGGGCCGGCGTGATGATGGCGAAGGTGAGCTGGAATATGGCCCAGACGTTGTTCGAGATCCAGTTGCTGCCCTGCCCGACCCCGGCCCCGTCGACGCCGCGGAAGAAGGCAAACTCGAACCCGCCCAGGAACGGCGTGCCCGCCCCGAAGCTGAGGCTATACCCGCAGACCCACCAGAGGATGGTGGCCAGGCCAGCGACACCCAGGCATTGCGCCATCACCGAGAGCACATTCTTGCGGCGCACCAGGCCGCCATAGAACAGGGCCAACCCCGGCAGCGTCATGAACAACACCAGCGCCGTCGCCGTCATCTGCCAGGCGTTGTGACCCGGTCCAGGGCCGGCCACGGTGCTGGCCACGTCGGCGGTGCGGCTCCCGTTGTTCACGTAGGCTTCAAGGTCCGCAATCCGTTGTTCGAGCGTCGGCGCGGGGAGCGTTGGCGTTGGGGTTGCCTCCGCCGCACTTACCGGCACGGCGGCAACCAGCAACCACAGAGTCAGTCCAAAACAGCGAAGGTACTTTTTCATAGGTCGGTTCAAGGCAGTGAAGGGGTCGTACTCAGACGGCGTGTTCGCCTTTCTCCTCGGTTCGGATGCGCACAGCTTCCTCGACTTTCGAGACGAAGACTTTCCCGTCGCCGATCTTGCCGGTGCGCGCCGACTTGACGATGGCCGCAACGGCCGTCTCGACCTGCCCGTCCGGCAGGACCATCTCGAGCTTGACCTTGGGCAGGAAGTCCACCGTGTACTCGCTCCCGCGGTAGATCTCCGTGTGGCCTTTCTGGCGGCCAAAACCCTTGACTTCGGTCACCGTCATGCCCTCGATGCCGACTTCTCCGAGAGCGTCTTTAACCTCTTCAAGCTTGAAGGGTTTGATAATGGCTTCAACTTTCTTCATAGGACTACACTGGACCTGCTGTCTGCATTTGCTTGGGCCGATGCGCGACCGAGTCTCGAGAACCCGAGCCCGCTTGTTGGCGCTCCTGCACCACGCTTGGCGGCACACCGGTTCACCCACCGGGTTTCATTCTCGATCACGGCCCGGTAGCAATGGCCTTGCCAACCGGTGTGTCCCCCTCCCAATTTCAACAACAACCCACTGCCAACCAATCACTTATGAAATCAGATTTCATTGCGACTGGGACGTTTCCGAGCTGTTGATTTTTGCGCAAGCCGCCCGCTTCTTTGCACCGTCTCGCGCAAATTCAAGGCATACCCCGCCAGTCATCCCGACCCATGTCATCCCCTGGTCAGTCTGCTGGCTTGGCGGGGTCTGGAATCTGAGATCGAACGCCGTAAGACGCCTGAGCTTGCCGCCACGCTGTTTCAACGGGCGCGCCGATGCGTGGACTTCGCCGATCCGGCCTTCCGATTCTGCCCCACCTTCGAAGCTCTCGCGTCTACGGAAACGCCTCCGGCAGCCGGCCCGACTTCACACGGCTCGGCGG
This sequence comes from Verrucomicrobiota bacterium, assembly GCA_016871715.1. Classification (GTDB taxonomy): domain Bacteria; phylum Verrucomicrobiota; class Verrucomicrobiia; order Limisphaerales; family J093; genus VHCO01. The sequence goes on along the minus strand of VHCO01000001.1, from coordinate 59,757 downwards.
GCCGGCATCTTCCGGTCGCTCGAGCTCGCGCTTGGTCGTCAGGAAGAACTTGTCGAACTCGAACCCGTCCTCGCGCATCGAGAACTGGATTTCGTGCAGGCCGGGCTTGTCGATGTCGAGGTAGATCTTGTACGGCTCGCCGCAATGTTGCTGCTCGGTGCGCTGCTTGCTCTCCCAGCGCCAGGAGTTCTTCCCCTCACACCACTGGAGGCGCTGACCCGACTCCGGCCACTGGCCGTTCAGGCCCACGTGCAGCCCGTTGTCCTCGCTGCCGGTCGAATAGGCGCGCGCCCAGACGTAATACCGGCCCGGGGTGTTGAACTGCACCCGGTAGTGGAGCACTGCCATCGTGCCAGCGGTATTGGCAAAGTTTTCGCCAGCGATGAGCCTGTCACCATGGGTGCGCCGCGAATCGGGCAGGCACTCGAGGTATGCGCCACCGCTCGCGCCGCCCACGTGCGCCGGATCGCCGTCCGGTAGCACCTCCGGTACCGCCTTCGACGACGCGATGTGCCACGCCCGCTTGTCCGTCGACGTCTGCTTGTAGAAATGCTCCGCCTCGACGGCGACCTGGCCGCCCATTTCCTCGTAGACGAGGTCCGGCGAGGCCATCGGCTGAGTCAAGTCCGCGCCCCAAGTTGCGGCGAGGCTCATGCCGCACACCAGCACCGTCGTGAGTTGGCCACTAAAATCACCGATAGGCATTTCCTCTTTCGATGTGGCCGGAGTGTGTCCGGCGAGGGGAGGCTGTTCAAGGCGAAACGGGGTAGAGATGTCAAGTTCTATGATCATGGTTTATTAAACGCAGGACCACACGGCCGGCGCTTACCAGGCGGCGGCTCCAACGACACTCTCCCCTCCCTGGAGCACTCACCTCCACGCAAGACGACCCGTGTCAAGTATGAATACTCTGGCCTATTACATTCATGGGCTGTTAACGCCACGGATCCGCCAAGTGCTTCTCCCGCAGAACACTTGGGGTCTCAGAGCCGCCCTGGACGCACACCTCCAAGCAAGGGGTTGCCAAGGAGCCAAGCTCGGGCTGGGCTTCTTCACCCCGAACCTCTGTCCGATTCGGGCGGACTAACTCTCTCCGGAGCTGGCGGGCAATTCAGAGGTCTTGGTTCCCCCGGCCGGGCCTGTGCAGCCCGCCTCCAGACCCTGGTCTCGACCCTAGCTCGGGGCCCGAGGACTCTCGGCGCTTGTCAGGAGCAGTCGATTCCGGGACAGTCCAGCCATGACCTCCGCAACGACTCGATGGCCAACTCGGCTCGGAGGGCTCGGAGTGTGGTGGTGCGCCGGGTTGCTGGCCGCACCTGGGGTCGGCTCGGCTGACGCCGAAGTGCACCACGTGAAAGTGTACGCCGAGCCTGGGCGCTTTGGCGGTTGGCCGGCTAACCACGGCCTTTGGGCGTGGGGCAATGAAGTCTTAGTCGGCTTCAGCGCGGGTTACTACCGGGACCTGGGACCGGATCGCCACCACATCCACCGCGGCAAGCCTGAGGAGCATTTGCTCGCCCGCAGCCGCGACGGCGGCGAGACCTGGACGATCGAGAATCCAGCCGCCCAGGGCGCGCTCATCCCCGCAGGAACCGCCCTCCACGGCGTCGCGCGGCCGGGGCTCAAGGAGCGGCCCTGGCGCGAGTCTCCCGGCGGGATCGATTTCAGCCACCCTGATTTCGCGTTAACCCTACGCATGACGGACGTTCATGCGGGCCCCTCGAGGTTCTACTACTCGATCGACCGCGGTCATTCGTGGGAAGGGCCCTTCGGCTTGCCACTCTTCGGCCAGGTCGGGGTGGCGGCGCGGACGGATTACCTCGTCGATGGCCCACAGGATTGCCTCCTGTTTCTCACCGCGTCGAAGCCAAATGGCCGCGAAGGCCGGCCGTTCTGCGCCCGAACCACCGACGGCGGGCGAACCTGGGACCCTGAAATCGTCCTGCGCGACGACGGCGGCGGGCGCGATGTGGGCTACCCGCGGACCGTCCAGCGGCCGGACGGAAAGATCCTCACGGTGTATTATTTCCACGACCGCCCCCAGAGCGATCGATACATTGTCGCGACGATTTGGCACCCGGGCCAACCGCCTGGGCCCAACCGATGAGCGCGTGGGATAGACGATCCGTCTGCCGGCAGAGCGCGCAGTCCTCTGCGCGCCGCAAACCGCTGTGGACACGAGAGTCCGCGGCACGCAGAGGACGGCGCGCCGTATCGCCGACTGGTCGTCCGTCTCGGTGACTCATGAGTGAATCGACCTCAATCTCCGATCTGCATGAAAACCATTCTTGGTATGACTTGTCTTAGCTTAAGTGCGGGCCTTGGGTTCGCGGCCGATTTTCCTCAGGTCGAAATCACCAACGGCCCCATCCGCGCCAAGCTCTATCTGCCCGACGCCCAGCGCGGTTTCTATCGGGGCACCCGGTTCGATTGGTCGGGCGTCATCGCCAGCCTCGAATTCCAGGGGCACAACTACTACGGACCCTGGTTCGACCGCATGGACCCGGACGTGCGCGATTTCATCTACCAGGGCCAGGCAATCGTCGCCGGACCGTGCTCGGCGGTGACTGGGCCGGCGGAGGAGTTCCAGACCAACGGCAGTGCGCTCGGCTGGGACGAGGCCAAACCAGGCGAGACCTTCATCAAGATCGGCGTGGGCGTCCTACGTAAAGACAGCGAGCCTTATTATTTCGCCAAACTGTACGAGACGGTGGACCCCGGCAAGTGGACGGTCGCGACGCGTCCCGCGGCGGTCCAGTTCACCCATGAACTGAGCGACCCGGCCACGGGCTATGGTTACGAGTACCGGAAGGTGGTGCGGTTGACCGAGGGCAAGCCCGAGTTGGTGCTCGAGCATCGGCTCAAGAACACCGGACGCCGCGCCATCCAGACCAGCGTCTACAATCACAACTTCCTGGTGCTCGACCGGCAACCGCCCGGCCCAGACTTCACCATCGCCGTGCCTTACACGATTCAGTCACCGCGGCCGCCGAACCCGGAGTTGGCCACGCTGCGTGGGAACCAGATTGTTTATTTGAAAACGCTCACCGACCGGGACGTGGTGGCAACGCCGGTCCTGGGATTTGGCGACAGCGTGCAAGACCACGAGATCCGCATCGAAAACCGCCGCGTGGGCGCCGGCCTGCGCATCACGGCAAACCGTCCGCTCTCGCATCACGCGTTGTGGTCGATCCGCACGGTGCTGTCGATGGAACCCTTCATCGCTATGAACATCCCGCCCGGCGACGAGTTCACCTGGACCGTGACCAACGAGTACTACACGCTCGCGCCAACCAGCAAGTAAACGGACCGGTTCAGCGAAGCTCGAGAAGGCACTCGAGCATGTAGCTGGCCGGCGGTGCTGGGCGGATGCCGATTGGCTACGGCTGGCTGAGTCGGAAGGACGGGAGTTGATTGCGCGCTCTCGGCCGACTGGCGTTCTGGATTGCCCCGGGGCGGGAGGCTCCCTATCCTGTGGCCACACTCAAGACCGGCCCATGAGATTCATGATGTCCATTTTCAGCGGCGCCCGGCGGATCGACCGGCTCGTGACTGCACTGGCGGCTTGTTCGATCCTGATCGCGGTCCTCCGGGCCGATGCCGTCGTCTGGAACGAACGCCTGCGTGCAGACTTCGCCCGACCGCCTCAGCGTTACTGGCCGCGCCCGCTCTGGTTCTGGAACAACACGCCGGTGACGGCCGAGACCGTGAAGGAGCAGATGCGCCTGGCCCGAGACCGCTGCCGATACGGCGGCTTTGGCATCCTGCCCTTTGGAAAGAAGTTCGCTCCCGCCTATCTGAGCGAGGATTACTTTGCCGTGTACAGCGCCGCGCTGCAGCAGGCCCAAGCCCTGGGGCTCACCCTGTCCCTCTACGACGAGTACGGTTTCCCCAGCGGCTCCGCCGGGGCGCAGAACTCGAGCGACACGAGCCTGTTCGCGCAGCGGTGGCCGGAACTCACCATCCGACGCTTGGACAAACACGAGTGGGAGGTGGCTGGCCCGGTGCGGTTCGGGACGAATCTGCCGCCCGGCAAGCTGTCCGCGTTGGTGGCGATGAACCTGACCACCCTCGATCGGGTGGATCTGACGGACGCCGCGCGGCAAGGGGCGTTCGAGTGGACGGCACCCGCCGGTCGCTGGAGAGTCATGGCCTTCCTGTGCGTGAAGGACGGCGATCCCATCTGCGATTATCTGGATCCCGAGGCAGCCGATCGTTTCATCGAGATCACTCATCAAGCCTACTACGACCGGTTCGCCGCCCATTTCGGCACCACGATCGACTCGACCTTCTTCGACGAGCCAACGCTCTACCGCGCGGCCGGGCGGACCTGGACGCCCCGGTTCAACGAGAAATTCGAGGCCCGGCACGGCTTCAGTCCGCGCCCTTACTACCCGGCGCTGTGGTATGACATCGGCCCCGAGACCCAGGCGGCGCGCAACTATCTCTTCGGGTTTCGGGCCGAGCTCTACGCGACCGGCTTCACCAAGCGCATCCAGGATTGGTGTACGCAGCACCGCGTCATGGCGACTGGGCACCAGGACCAGGAGGAGGTGGTCAATCCCGTGTCGGTCTCGGGCGACCTGATGAAGTGTTTCCAGCACCTCGAGATCCCCGGGATCGACAAGATCGGCGGCGATCGTCCGGCCGAACGGTTCTACAAGATCGTCAGTTCCGCCGCCTACAATTGGGACCGGTCCTTGGTGATGTCCGAGACCTACGGCGCGATGGGCGACCTGTCCTGGGAGGCCATTTACGCCGTCGCCATGGAACAGTATGCCAAGGGCATCAACCTCCTGATCCCACACGCCGTCTGGTACGACAACGCCCACGTCACCTTCAAGCCCGAGCTCTCCTGGCGCCATCCCCGTTATGCCGACCGCCTGCCCGAGTTCAACACCTACGTGGCCCGGTTGAACGTCCTGCTCCAGAACGACGCCAGCCACGTCGCCGACGTCGCCCTGCTCTATCCCATCGCGACGCTCCAGGGGAGTCATCGCCTGGACGGTCCGCTGGGCTATTACGCCGGAGGCGTGGCCGTGCCGGAGGCGGACTATGTGGAGGTGGCCGAGTTGCTCTCGAACCAGGTGGGACGAGATTTCACCTTCATCCACCCGGACGTTTTGGCGGGCAAATGCCGCCTCGAGGGCGACGAACTGCTCCTGCCCAACCGGCGGCATCCGGGCCGGTTCAGCGTCCTGATCCTGCCGGGACACCAGACCATCCACTGGAGCAGTCTTAAGCGGATCCTGTCCTTTTACCAGCAAGGCGGCAGGGTCATCGCCACGGGCCAACTGCCATCGAAGTCGGCCGAGTTCGGGCACGATGCCGATGTGCGGGAGGCCGTCGCGGCGATGTTGGGCACACCGCCGCCCGCGACCGGCGCCGCGTCTGCGCTGGAGGTCGTTCGCAACGATCGAGGTGGTTGCGCCATTCGCCTGCGCACATTGACTGCCGAAACGCTGCGCCAGGCGCTCGACCTCGCCCGTCCCCACTACGACGTCTCCTTCGAGCCCGGCCACACCCTGCGTTATCTGCACAAGCGGTGGGACGGCCGGGACGTGTACTACTTCGCCAACCTCGACCCCGACCTGGCGGAGAGTGTCGTTACCCTGCGGGGGCGTCGGGAACTCGATCTGTGGGATCCGCACACTGGAGAGGTCCACCCGATCCAGGTCGCCCACTCGACCCACGCAGGAACCGAACTCACCCGCGTCCGGCTTGCCGTGCCGCACCTGAGATCGGTCTTCCTGGTTCAGGCAGATGGGGTCGCAGCTAAGGAGTAGACACGACCCCATTGCCCCCCACTGGTCAGTTCGACTGGCCCTCGACCAGGAACACCCAGTCCTGTTGCGTGGGCGCTTGCACGGCGTGCTTGCCGGGCCGCAGGCTCGGTCCCTCCCGCCACTGGCCGGTCCGCGGATCGAACCATCGCGCTGCGAGTTGTGGGACCGAGGCGCCGGCCAGGTCGAGTTCGGCCGAGCCGCCGCGCGGGAAATAGAAGACGTAGTGCGTGGGCGGTCGCGCCAGGCAGAAGCCTTGGCTGGTCAGGCGGTTGTGGGGCGTCAAATCGCTGAAGGGCAGCGCCTCGAAGAACGTCCGCAGGTGCTTGAGCTCGACCGCGGCCTTCCCGGGCCCCGGGTCGCCCATGTAGAAGTAACTCACCCCACCGCTCCAATCGCCGTAGGTCGCGTAACCGCCGGCTAGGGCAATCGCCCAGTGACAGCGCCGTGTCCAGTCGCGGCTCTGGGCGTGCCCCGGCTTGTCAGCGTCGCCCTCGTAGCCGTATTCCTCGTTGACGTAGGGTTTCGGGATGGCCCAGTGCTTGAGCGCCCAATCGTGCACCTGCTGCTCGGTGCCGTACTGCTGGGTGATGATGAAGTCGGCCCACGGCGAATCGCCGTAGGCGAACTCGGCATAGGCATGCGCCGAGGCGAGGCGGCCGAACGGGTCCGCTTCCTTGACCAGCGCGCCCATGCGGTTGCCCCAGGCGACATCGCGGAATTCGTTGTGTTCGTTGCCCAAGTCCCACCAGACATTGTCGAACGCCGCCAGCCGAGCGACGGCGTAGCGGTACAGACGCAGCTCGTGCTCGGTCCAGCGGCCATATTCCTGCGGCAGGTTCTGCTTCTCGATGGTGACAATGCACGTGGCCACCAACCCGCGCTCCCGCATCCGCCCCACCGCGCGGTCCACCCGCCGCCAGTGGTCGACATTGAACCGGGTGAAGTCGTATCGATGCGGCTGGCCCACCCACGCTGGCAACGGGTTCACTTGGCCGGGCTTGGCGCCGTAGTTGGGAGCCTTCCAAGGATCGTCCACGCCGTGCTCGACATCCCTGCTGGTGCGCCGGTCGAAGTCACGCGGGTAACCCGTGAGCAGAAACCGGATCTTGTTGAAGCCATGCCGCACGGCATAATCGATCGTGACCTCGACCTGCGCGTCGTCATTGGACGGATCGAGGAGGTGATAGGCAGTGTAGCCGAGGTGGTAAAACGGCCGCCGCGAACCGGCGTACAGGAAGTGCTTGGGCCGTGCCGGGTCCACGATCACTGGGCCTTCTCGCTCGGAGGGCTCGCACCGCAGTTTGCCTGTGAAGCGCCGGTCCAACCCGCCACCCTGTAGCCTCAGCTCGTAGTGATACTCCGCGCCGGCCAGCGCAGGCGAGAAGCGCAAACGGAAGACGCTGCCATCCGGCGTGTCCGCGAACCCGGCCACGCGCTGCGACCCGTCACCAGCGGTGAACACACCGGTCAGTTCCGCTTCCGTAAACGGGTTGCGGAACGGCGGTTCCGCCACCCGCACGACGAACTCCGCCACCTCGAAGCGTCGCGCCCTCGCTGGGGCTTCCAGAGCAACCGCAGGTGCCGTCGCGGCCAGCAGGGGCTCGGCGACGCACAGCAGGAGCGCCAGCAACACGCCGCGACCGATGCCGATGTCGGCTGTGCCCGCAGCGCCCGCCGCCGCTCGGCCTAGGCTTACTGGTGAAACCTCGGGATAGACGACAGTCTGCAGGTGGGGCGCACAGTCCATTGCGCGCCGCCAACCGCTGTGGCCACTGGCGCTGGCGGCCGCGGCGCGCAGCGGACTGCGCGCCCTACCGCCGCCGTCGCCTCGAAGCCCATTTCGGCGACGGATGAGTAGGCCCAGGCCTTGGCATCGGCATCGGCATCGGCACCGGCACGGTGGTGGTTGGCTGCGCGGGTTGGCTTTCACTTGCGCAACAGCATGGCCAGGATGGACTTGTCGACGCCAGCACTTTTCAAACCTGACAAACTCAAAATCCCTGGTTAGTAATCGTTGACAGTGACAGGGGCCGTCAGGCTGAGGCCCCGTGGTTCGTCGCGGTGACGGTTGGGTCGGTGGAAGGGGCTCACGGCCCGGCAGGCTGAGCGGGGGTGACCAACCGATAGTATCGGGCGGCTCCGGGCGGGCGGTCGCGCAACTCGATGGCCAGAGTCGAGGCTGGGGCCGGCACGTCCAACAACTTGCGCCAACTGCCCACTCTCAGATCGTCACGGTAGAGCACCGAGTAGGTCTTGCCGGCCACAGCCGAAAACTGCAGCACCACGGTATCCCGGGTCGCGCTGAGCCACTCGACACGCAAATGGCTTGAGGCGTCGCGCGGGTCGGTGCCTGACACGTACTCCTGCCCATTGGTGAATCCATCGCCGTCAGGATCGGCTTCGGAGCCGTGCGCGCCACCGGGTTCGCGCCAGTCCAGTCCATGAGTGGCCTCCCAGCCGTCCGGCAGGCCGTCGCCATCGGTGTCGAGGTCCCCAACTGCGTTGAGTTGGCCGGCAGTGGGATTGGCCGATTGCCAGTTGCCGACGTCGTTGCCGTAAGCGGCGATCGAGAGGCGCTGAAGCGAGCGGCCTGTGCCGCGGGCGTCGGTTGGCCACGGCAGTTCGCTGCCGTACCGGACTTCATCCACCAACACATAGGGCACTTGGCCGGCATCGGGGCTCGGCGCGACTTGGGGTGGATCGGGCCGATAAAGGGCGAGACGTTCGCCGCGGTTCTCGAGGTTGCCCCGGTAGGGTCCGAGGATGGGGGTGCTGGCGTCAACGGCGTAGCGGGAGCGGAACGCGGCTGCCTGACTGGGATCCCCTACGGGATCGAAGTTGACCAGCAAGACGAAGCCGCCAGCCGGCAGGCTGAAGTGGGCTGGGAATTCGAGATCCACGCCGCCGCGGATGCGCCAGGTGTTGGTGGGGATCAGCGGATCGAACAAGGGCACCGCTCCAGAGGTGACATTGAGCAATTCGAGGAACTCGTCGAGGGTGTTATTGTTGGTGCCGAGCGGGGGCGGTTGATACATGATCTCGTTGATGACCGCCGGACCGACGAGCGGGCCGGCGTTGGGGGCGCCCAGCGTCAGGCGCGCTTGAGCCACGAACCGTTCCTCGCCAAGACTGGTGACCAGGCGCCCGAACGAAATGCCGTTGGCGGCCGCGCCGAACTCGAAACCGTGGTGGTAGCCAGTGAGATTCGTGCCGTCCCCGGAGAAGAGGAACAACTCGTCCCCGAGCGAACTGAGGGAAAAGGCGTTCGGCCCGGTGTTGAAATGGGCTTCGTCAAACACTGCAAAGCCACCCGGCGGGATGACCGTCCCGCCGGGAACTTGAAACTTGCGCGGTGAGCCGAAGTCGTCGGAGAGGAACCAGCCGCTTACGTCGGCGGCGTCGGGAGTGGGGTTGTGCAATTCGAGCGCATCGACCTGGGGCGGGTCGGTGTGCGTGAGGGCCTCGTTGATTTTGACCTGGGGGAACGCGACGGGGTCCGGATCGGGCTGGCCAGGCGACCCGCCCCAGGCCGTGCTAGGTCGCCAACGGGTGGGTTGGCCCCAGGAATCCAGCGGTTCAGTTTCCTCTCGAATGACCAACGAGAAACCGAGCCCGTCGGTGATCGGGTGCCAACGATTGTCGTAAGTGAAGTCGAGGATCGGTTCTTGGAGCGGCCCCTCGAGGGTGATCCGTTCGCCGGCGTTCTCGAGAGCGCCCTGGTATTCGCCCGCGACGACCGTGGCGCCTGGGTAGCGCGAGAGGAACGCGGCCCGGTTCTTCACCAGCAGCAGGTAACCGCCCGGTTCGAGCCGGGCGACTCCGTCCCCCGCCGCAAAGGTGTATTGAATGCCGCGCGTGAAGCGGAAGCCGGGCAAGTCGAGTGCGGTGGTGCCGATGTTCTTGAGTTCGAGATAAGCGAAGTTCTCGCGTTCATTGGCATCGCCCGTGGCGCCTGGCGCGGGGCGGTACATCATCTCGGTGATCACCAACGAGGGAGTGCGGACGACATAGGTGGCGGCGACTGCACCCGACCAAGAACTCGACAGGGGCGGGTTATTGGCGCCGGTTAGATTCCGATGGGCCGAGTTGAGGGCCCGGGCCACGATTCGGGCATTGGCATTCAGCGCGAAGGGTCCCCCATAAAGCGCGGCGTTGGGCGAAAGCTGTCCGCCGGGCAACCGCGGATCTGAGCCGTCCAGGGTGTAGTAGATCACGCCGCCGGGCGCTCCCGCCAACCCCACGGTGAAGCCGGGCTGAACGGGTCCGCCTGGACTCGAGAGCCGAGGCCGGCTCACGAAGTTGGTGTCGATGAAATCGATGCGATTCGAGAGCCAGGTCTTCATAAGGTTGACCTCGGCCTGGTAGCTGCCGCCGCGCGGTTGGACATTCCAGCGGGCTTGTTCGCGCGGTTGCGCCTGGCGCAGTTCGTTGGCCATCGCATCGATGATTGCGTGCAGGTTCGTCAGGGCCAGTTGGCCTGCGCGGAATTCCTGCCAACGATCAATCCAGCGTTGCCAGAAGTCCGGGTCCGTGAACATCCGCCCCCACCACGGATAGTTAAAGAAGTCGGTGCCGCGGTCCCCCGTGGCCGCGCGCCAAATCCGCGGGTTCGAGTCGCGCCCATCGGTCGAACCCAGGGCGCGATCGAAGTCCCAGAGCGGTCCGAAGGCGAGCTTGCCCTCGCGCGGCTTGTAGAAGTAGGCGCTCAGGCGCAGGGCGTCTACGTTGAACGTCATCACGTTGAGGAGGTGATGATCGATCCACGAGTCGACGTCCACGTAGGCGGCGTAGCCGGTGAGGGGGTGAGCGTAGTTGGCGCCGTTGAGGGCGTTGCTGAAGCTGGTCAGGTAGTTGCGAACGTACTGTTCTTGGGGATCGCGTTGCGGGGTCTCGATCTCGATTTCCTTCGGATAGACGTAGGCGATGCGCTGGCCGGCGGCGGAGAAGCCGCCATCGCCCGGATCCAAGCGGTCGATCTTGAACAGATAACCGCCGGTGACCTTGGGCGGCGTGGTGTGCTCGGGCGCGAGCGCCGCGACATCCACGCGATCGGGGCTGCGCTTGATCTTCTCGAGCAGCACGTAGATGCCGTTGTAGTGGGCGGACGAGATCGCGCCTCCGGTGCGATTGAAGTACACCTCGACAAACCGGGTGCGGGGCGAATAGCGGCCGATCTGGCGGCTGACTTCATGGGCGAACGCGTTATGGATCAGGACCGGCTCGAAGTTGTTCGGCGCGTAGAGCACCCAGTCCGATTCGGCCGGCATCCCCAGCACCGGCAAGTCGTGGTCATCATCAAATTCGCTCCAAAGCTCGACGGAGAAACTGGACTTGGCATAGCCGAGCGTGCTCGACCCGCGCAGGTTGATGCCCGCACGCACGCTGAGGTCGGCGGCGTTGGTGAGCGAACTGTACCCGTTCTTTGGCTCGAAAATCGACAGGTGCGCGAACTGGTCGCCGCTCGAGGGGACGTTCCCCTGGCCGAAGTTATGGAGAATGAGCAGGGGCAGGTCGGAGGTGAAATTCACGACGCTGGCGTTGAGCGCCACATAAGCTTCGCTCCGAGGCGGACCGGGCAGCAGGCCCGGTGCGAACGCGCGGGCGCGGACCTGGACGGTGTTGTTGACGGGGATGGCCCCGCTGTAGGCCGGCGAGGCGTCGGTGGGTAGCGACCCGTCCAGTGTGTATCGAATCGTGGCAGCGCCACTGGCTGCGAGCGTCAGCGTAAAGGAGGTGATGAACGTTCCGCCCGGGCGGGAGAACTCGACCCCGGGAGCAAAGCCGGGGCCGCCCTGGCTATTGGCGGCCCCTGGAGTCGGCACTGGGAAGTAGCCCAACAGTTCGGTAGCCACCCGGTCGCGTCCGTAGGAGACATCGGTGTATTGGGGCGGATAGCTGGTGCCAAACGCCGAGACGACGTTGGTGCGCGAGTCCACCAGCGCAAGGTAGCCGGTCTCCTTGGCGAGCCTGAAGTTGGTGTGGAGTTGACCCACCGGGTTGTTCCGGTTCTTGCCGGAGGCGAAGACGACCAAGTAACTGCGCGGCGGCAGCGAGACATTCGGAATCCGCCAGCGCGTCAACAGGGTGGGCGTATCGGTGAGGTACCAGCCGTTGAGGTCGGCCACGGCCGCCGTCGGATTGAACAACTCGATCCAGTCTGAGTCGTCGCCGTCCTCGTCGTTGAGTGTGCGGTCGTTGTCGGCCATGAACTCGGAGATCATGACACCCGGCACGGGCGCATTCGGGTTGAAGTCATAGCCCCAACTGCCGCCCGCGAAAGGGTTGGCGGCGGCTGCCAGGTCGCGGATACCGTGGTTGGGAGCCCAGGCCACCTGGACCAGGCCGGTGGCCGGCGGGACGAACTCGAAGAGGTATTGGCCGGGCGCGTAAAGGGTGACAGTCGAGGCTGGGGTCTGGTTGATGTGGAGGTCGGTGGCGTCCACCCCGCTGACAGGCTCGCTGAAGCCGACCTCGATTTGGGCCAAGGTACGGACGGTAGCCCCCGCTGGTGGCAGCAGGTTGACTACTCTGGGCGGCACGTCGTCCACGGTGGCCGTCAAGCGCGCGTTGAACACCAGGTCGCTGCTTCCAGGAGTGGTGTTGAAGACCTGTACGCCGAGCACATTGACCCCTGCCACCAAGAACTTGGGTAGGTCCGCGACGTCGTAGCTCTCGAGTTGCACCGGCTCGGGCACGGCACCGGCTGCCCAACCATCGAAGGGGATAACGCCGGCGGGCATGTTGAATCGGGCGACCTCGTGTCCGTTGATCCAAGCGATGAAACCGTCGTCGCAGGCGGCATCGAGCCGCAGGGCGCTCAGGTCGTTTACGTTGGCCAGTACGAACGTCTTGCGCAGGAAGATGCACGTGTACTGGTTGCGCATGTCGGTCAGTTGGGTGCCGGGGCTTGACTGGGCGTCGCCATACCAGAAAGGGGCCGGCGCAAGCACCCAACTAGAATCGTCGTACGATACTGTGCGCCAATAAGTTGTGTTAGGGCTCGAGGCTTCGGCGAATCCCTTCAGCCAGCGCCAGTTGCTGTCCAGGGAGATGATCTCGCCGGCGTGGGCGAGCATTACCCCGCCCCACAAGGACACCAGCCACTGCCCTAGCGCCATCCGCCCATGGTGCTTCCACATAGTGCTCTGGAGTAAAGCAAAGTCCTTACCAGGCCGTCAGCAGAAACGGCGGTGAAGGTGAAGGAACCGCGAATCGAGGCGAGGCGGTCGCTCCGGAGGGGCCGCGGCTAGGCCTCAGTTCGCCCGGCGTGCTCCCAGACTGGGGGGTGCCGCCGGACCGGGCTGGTCGCGACCGCAATTCAACTGGTTTGAAGTCGCACACGAAGAAGCGAGGCTGGCTCGCGCCAGCCTCGCTTGGACGTCTCGGTTCCTCGAAACGTGGGTCGGCTCAGTAGTCCATGTCGCCGCCCATGCCGCCGTGGCCGCTGGGCCCGGGCGGTTTCTTCTCCTTCTCCGGGATCTCGGTGATGAGACACTCGGTGGTGAGGAGCAGACCGGCGATCGACGCCGCGTTCTGGAGGGCGGTACGGGTGACCTTCTTCGGGTCCACCACGCCAGCCTTGACGAGGTCTTCGTAGTCGCCGGTGGCGACGTTGTAACCGTCGTTGCCTTTGCGGCGCTTGACCTCTTCGACGACGATGCTGCCTTCGACGCCGGCGTTATCGGCCAACGCCCGGGTGGGGAACTCGATGGCGCGCTTGACGATGTCCACGCCGATGCGTTCGTCGTCGTTGCTGGCCTTGACCGCGTCGATGGCGGACAAGCAGCGGATCAGGGCGACACCGCCGCCGGCCACGATGCCTTCCTCGACGGCGGCGCGGGTGGCATGGAGGGCGTCCTCGACGCGGGCCTTTTTCTCCTTCATTTCGGTCTCGGTAGCGGCGCCGACGTTAATGACGGCCACGCCGCCGGCGAGTTTGGCGAGGCGCTCTTGGAGCTTCTCGCGGTCGTAGTCGGAGGTGGTTTCCTCGATTTGGCGGCGGATCTGGTTGATGCGCCCCTGGATCTCGGAGGGCTTGCCGTTGCCTTCGACGATGGTGGTGTTCTCCTTGTCGACGACCAGGCTCTTGGCGCGGCCGAGGTCGGAGATTTCGAGGTTCTCGAGCTTGATGCCGAGGTCTTCGGTGATGCACTTGCCGCCGGTGAGGATGGCGATGTCCTCGAGCATGGCCTTGCGTCGGTCACCGAAGCCCGGGGCCTTAACGGCGCAGACGTTGATGGTGCCGCGCAGTTTGTTGACCACGAGGGTGGCGAGCGCTTCGCCTTCGACTTCCTCGGCGACAATCAGGAGGGGCTTACCCACCTTAGCGATCTTTTCGAGGATGGGCAGCAGGTCTTTGAGGCTGCTGATCTTCTTCTCGTAGATCAAGATGTAGGCGTCCTCGAGTTTGCACTCCATGGTTTCGGCGTTGGTGACGAAGTAGGGCGACAGATAGCCCTTGTCGAACTGCATGCCTTCGACGACCTCGAGCGTGGTCTCGATGGACTTGGCTTCCTCGACGGTGATGGTTCCGTCCTTGCCGACTTTGTCCATGGCATCGGCGATGATTTCGCCGATGGTGGTGTCCCAATTGGCGGAGACGGTGGCCACTTGCTTGATTTCTTCCTTGTCCTTGACCTTCTTGCTGATTTTGGCGAGTTGGTCGACGGAGGCCTCGACGGCCTTGTGGATACCGCGCTGGATGCCGATGGGGTTGGCGCCGGAGGTGACATACTTGAGCCCCTCGCGGTAGATCGCCTCAGCCAGGACGGTGGCGGTGGTGGTGCCATCGCCGGCGGCGTCGCTGGTCTTGCTGGCCACTTCGCGGACCATCTGGGCGCCCATGTTTTCGAAGGGATCTTCGAGTTCGATTTCCTTGGCCACGGTGACGCCGTCTTTGGTCACGGTGGGGGAACCGAATTTCTTGTCGAGGACCACGTTACGGCCCTTGGGCCCAAGGGTGGCGGTGACGGCCTTCGAGAGCTTAGCGACGCCCTTCAGGATGGCCTGGCGGGCGGCCTCGTCGAAAATGAGTTGTTTTGCTGGCATAGGATTGCTTCGGAGTTAGGAGTTGACCAATGAGTGTTGGAGCTAAGCGAGGACAGCCAGGATGTCGTCGGAGTTGAGGATCTTGTACTCCTTGTCGTCCAGCTTGATCTCGGTGCCGCCATATTTGCTAATCAGGACGCGGTCGCCGACCTTGACCTCGAAGGGGACCTTCTTGCCCTCGTCATCGGTTTTGCCGGTGCCGAGCGCGCGAATGACGGCTT
This sequence comes from Verrucomicrobiota bacterium, assembly GCA_016871715.1. Lineage (GTDB taxonomy): Bacteria > Verrucomicrobiota > Verrucomicrobiia > Limisphaerales > J093 > VHCO01. Next base: position 44,702 of record VHCO01000001.1, on the reverse strand, counting down.
CGGTGGGTTTCTCTTTGGCGGAATCGGGGATGATGATTCCACCCTTCTTGACTTCCTTCTCTTCGACCGACTCAACCAGTACCCGGTCGCCGAGGGGTTTTACGTTCAGTGCCATACCGTTGTGTTGCTGTTGTTGTTGTTGGGTTTGATTTGTTGTCGAATCAAATCCCGCCGCACTCGCGCGCGGGAAAAGCGTTGTTGCCGTCTCGGCCGGCGGCGCGCCGCCGGCCCAGCGGCGCGCACCTTACTTCTTTTTCTCGTCGACCACTTCGGCGTCGATAATCGGGCCTTCGGCCTGGTCTTTGGCTTTGCCTGAGTCCGCAGTGCCGGATCCGCCGGTCGGCTCGCCGGGGGCGCCGGCCGGCGTCTTGCCGGCCTTGGCCCGTTCCGCGGCGGCCTTGTAGAGCTCCACGGAGATGGCTTGCCAAGCGTCGGTGAGTTTGTCGTTGGCGGACTTGATGGCGGCGGAGTCACCGCCCTTGAGCGCTTCTTTCACGTCCGCGATGGCGCGTTCGAGTTTGGATTTGTCCTCGTTGGAGACCTTATCGGCATTGTCCTTGAGCATTTTCTCCGAGCGATAGACGGCGTTGTCGGCTTCGTTGCGCAGTTCGATGGTCTCCCGCTGCTGCCGGTCCTCGTCGGCGTGGGCTTCGGCGTCTTTGCGCATGCGCTCGACTTCGTCTTTGGACAGGCCGCTACTGGCGGTGATGGTGATTTTCTGCTCTTTGCCGGTGCCCAGGTCTTTGGCGCTGACGTGCAGGATGCCGTTGGCGTCGATGTCGAAGGTGACCTCGATCTGCGGTACGCCGCGCGGCGCCGGTGGGATCTCGGTGAGGTGGAACTTGCCGATGGTCTTGTTATCGCGGGTGAGCTGGCGTTCGCCCTGCAGGACGTGGATTTCAACGCCGGGCTGGCTATCGGAGGCGGTCGAGAAGATCTCGGACTTGCGCGTCGGGATGGTGGTATTGCGCTCGATCAATCTGGTGAAGACCCCGCCGAGGGTCTCGATGCCGAGGGAGAGCGGGGTCACGTCCAGGAGCAAGACGTCCTTCACTTCGCCTTTAAGTACGCCGCCCTGGATGGCAGCGCCCACGGCCACGACTTCGTCTGGGTTGACACCCTGGTGCGGGGGTTTGTTGACCAGCGCCCGGGCGGTCTCGACCACCCGTGGCATGCGCGTCATGCCGCCCACGAGGACCAGTTCGTCGATTTTCTCGGCGGTGATTTCCGCGTCGGCTAGGCACCGGCGCACGGGCCCCACGGTCCGCTCGAAGAGCTCGTCGCACAGTTGCTCCATCTTGGCCCGGCTCAGCTTCATGCTGATGTGTTTGGGGCCGGAGGCGTCGGCGGTGATAAACGGCAGGTTGACCTCGTACTGCTGCGCGCTGGAAAGCGCGATCTTGGCCTTCTCAGCCTCTTCCTTGATGCGTTGGAGGGCGTCGGGTTGACGCCGCAGGTCCAAGCCGTGGTCCCGCTTAAACTCGTCCAGGATCCAATCCATGATCCGGTTGTCCCAATCGTCGCCGCCGAGATGGGTGTCGCCATTAGTGGCTTTGACCTCGAAGACCCCGTCCCCGATCTCGAGCACGGAGATATCGAAGGTGCCACCGCCGAGATCGTACACGGCGATTTTCTCGTCCTTTTTCTTGTCCAAACCGTAGGCGAGGGAAGCGGCGGTGGGTTCGTTGATGATGCGGAGGACCTCGAGCCCCGCGATGCGTCCGGCGTCTTTGGTGGCCTGGCGTTGGGAATCGTTGAAATAGGCCGGCACGGTGACGACGGCCTGGGTGATCTTCTCGCCCAACCGCACCTCGGCATCGGCCTTGAGTTTGCCGAGGATCATGGCGGAGATCTCGGGCGGGCTGAACTGCTTGGGCTTACCGTCCACCTCGACCTCGACATGGGCATCGCCGTTTGCGGCCCGGACGACCTTATATGGAACGCGCTTGAGTTCCTCTTGGATCTCATCGAACTTGCGCCCCATAAACCGCTTGATCGAGTAGACGGTGTTGCGCGGATTGGTCACCGCTTGACGCTTGGCGGCGTCCCCTACCAGGCGTTCGCCGGTCTTCGTGAACGCGACAACTGAAGGCGTAGTCCGCTTTCCTTCGCTGTTCTCCAAGACCACCGGCTCACCACCTTCCATCCCCGCCATGCAGGAGTTGGTGGTGCCCAGGTCGATGCCGATTACTTTAGCCATAGAAATTCCCAAAGATACGTCCGGTAGCGAGCAGCGAGGATGCCAACGTCTCCAACGAACCTATAAACAATTTATTACAAACAGCTTATGATTGTAAATGGCCGTCAGTCATCTGCATGGAGCTGCGACAAAAGCGCCAAGATGACACAGTCGCGGCCCCATGGCGCACTGGCATGGCACAGTGGGTGGGGCCTGCGCGCCTGACACCGCGGCTCTGGCATAAGCCCTTTGCGGATTAGGCTGCGGCCGCGGAGATGGACAAGGTGAGGCGGAGGTGGAGGAGCTTACAGCAGGGGCCTAGAGCTGCCAACCTGTGCGGTACTCACGGTGGAGCAGGGCATCCGCGCGAGGCGAATTGAGGATGCGCCCGCTCAAGGTGTCGTACTCGACAGGGCCATCGATCAGGGTAGCCAAGTTGGCGAGTTGGAGGAGTTCGGTCAGGGGGCCACCGACGTCGAACCCGGAAAAGGCTTGGCCCTTGCCCTGGCAGGCCTGCACCCACTCGAGGTGGTGTCCAGCGGTGCGCGGCAGGGTTTCTCGGGGCCCGCCCTGGAAGCCCTCGAACTGGGCTTCAGGCAGGAGCGTATACCGGGTGTTCCAGGGGCATTCCGAGTACAGGGACCCCTTGGAACCGATCAGGAGATCGCCCCAGCCCCCGCGCGGGAAGCCCAGCAGGAGGCTCTCGGCTGGCTTCTCGTGGGCGTAGAGGGTGAGTCGGACGGGCGGCAAGTTGCCACGGCTCGGCAGGTCGATCACGGTTCGCGAGGCGCGTGGATAACCTTCGACATCCACCTCGGAGGGCATGGCCTCGAGCCGGATGAGGGTCGGCTGCGGTGGGCCCAAGTGAGGACGTTGCCAGAGCTCCCCGAGCCGCAGCGCGCGGAACATGATATTGCCGGTGTGACAGCCGAAATCGCCCACGATCCCGCTGCCAAAGGCGCGCCAGCCACGCCAACTTGCCGGCACATAGGAGGGATGGTAGGGGCGCTGGGGCGCTGGACCCAGCCACAGGTCCCAATCCAACGTGGCAGGTACGGGAGGTGTCTCGGTCGGGCGCACCAGGGGGCCGTTGCCGCCATCGAACCAGACGTGGGCTTCACGGACTTCGCCGAGGACACCACCCCACACCAATTCGACCGCCCGGCGCAGCGCGCCGCTGGCTGAGCCTTGGTTGCCCATCTGGGTAACGACCTTGTGGCGAGCGGCCGTCTCGCGCAACACGCGTGCCTCATGGACGGTGCGGGTGAGCGGCTTCTCGCAGAAGACATGCAGGCCGCGCTGCATGGCCGCCACCGCCGCCACCGCATGGGTGTGATCGGGAGTGGAGACCACGGCCGCATCGACGCCAGAGCCGAGCGAGTCGAACATCCGACGGAAATCGGCGAAGCTCTTGGCCCGGGGGTACCGCTGCCGGATGTCGCCTGCGCGCGCCTCGTCGACGTCGCAGATGGCCACAATGTCTTGTCCCAGCCCGGCCAGGGTGTCGAGGTTGCCTCGGCCCTGCCCACCCACTCCGATACCGGCCACACTCAACTTGTCGTTGGCAGCGTAGGCGAACGCCTGTCGAGGATCCGGTAGGATCAGCACGCCCGCACCGGCGCAGGCAGAGGTGCTGAGGAATCGGCGTCGGCTCCTGGCTCTCCCGCTAGGCATCTTCATAAGGCGATCGTCTGTCAATGGACCAACCACCCCATCGCGGGCACCCAACACTCGGGCGGTTTCGCCCTCAGGCTCGGTGGCCACGGGCGTGCTGAACGTGAGTATCCGGAACCAAGCCGGGGATGTCGAGGGCGAACCCGCTGCGGAGGCTGGCGAACAGGAGGCCGACTCGGCCAGGCCTCATGCCGGTCGCAGCGGGAGGCGGGCCTCCGGCCGGCTGGCCGGCTGGGAGGTGGCCCGAGAGGCCCGCCCAAGCGTGGAAAAGACGCGGCCGGCGATCCGAAGACTGCCGGCCGGTCAAAGTGCAGCCGAAAGGCTTGGGCTATTCGGTCTTGAAACCGGTCTGATCGATGGTCGCCACGATTTGCTGGCGGTTGACCTTGTTGGGGTCGAAGGTGACGACCGCCTTCTTGCCGACGTGGCAGACCTGCTGCTCCTTGACGCCCTCGAGGGCGGTGAGAGCCTTGCTGACCTTCTGCGAGCAGGCACCACAGGACATGCCACCTACCTTGACTTCGAGTTGGGCACTTTCGGCCTTGAAGCCGGCCTCCTTGATCGCCGCCACAAACTGCTTCTCCTTCACCTGTTTGGGGTCGTAGACCAACTTGGCTTGCTTGGACTCCGCGCAGGCCTCGGCCTGGGCGACTCCCTTAAGCCCGGTGAGGGCCTTCGTGAGCTTAGTTTCGCACGCGCCACAGGACATGCCGCTGACGCGGTAGGCGACTTTGGCCATGCCGGGTTGGTCGGCAGGCGCCTTAGCAGCCGTCGCTGCAGTGGCGGCGGTGGCGGCACAGGTGCCGGCAGCGGTGGCGGCCGTGGCGGCGCAGGTGCCCGCGGTCGTCGCGGCGGTGGCCACGGTGGCCTTCGCGGTTGAGCAACAGCCCTCGGCTTTGGTGGCGCAGGTGCCGCAATTGGCCTGCGCCGCGACGGGCAGCAGAGCCCCCACTCCCAGGGCGATCATCCAAGTAATGTGTTTGGTCATGACGTCGTTCCTTTCTGTAGTTGGCCGTTCATGCGTCCACCGGGCAAACGCGAGTGGCTGATTGCCAACCCAGCCCACGCACCGCGATGGAGAAACATGGCTTTGATGCTTATGTTCTACGTTCGTTTTCTTAACTGAGCGGCCAAACCATCTTATCGCAGCCCGCTTTTGTCAACCCGCGGTTTTCTTCCCTCGCGCCTTCGGGCCCAGCTCAGTTCTTTGAACTGGCAGGGCTGCAGGTGTTGATGTCGGCGGCCGTGCCGACTGGGAGTGGGAGTGGGAGGGAAGTTGGCGGAAGGCGGAACGAACAGGCGGTTCACAGCTCGGCTCGACCTTTTGAACTCGGGCCTGGTGTCAATGATCTCTTTCCTGTCTTATTGACGCTACAGGCGTTGGTGTTAGCCGGTTTTTCCTTCTGCTATGTCGGGCGGACGGACTAGGCTGCGTGCGCCTTGTCAACTCGGTCCGTTATGTCCAGAGCGAAAGCCCCACGCCACCGGGTGCCGGCGGTCGAGAAAGTGCTCCAGGCCTTGGGCGGACTGTCCTTGCCCCGGCCGGTGGCCCTGGCGGTGATACGCCGCGAGCTGGCGGAATTGCGGGCGGCTGGGTCGGCGCCGGACATCGAGGCGGTGGTTGGGGACGTGCGCAGGAAACTGGAGCGTCTGGGCCGGTTGCGCCTGCAGCCGGTCCTCAACGGGACGGGCGTCATGCTCCATACGAACCTGGGTCGGGCGCCGCTTGGCCCGGCGGCGATCGAGGCCTTAGGGGCCATCGGCAGGGGCTACTGCAACCTCGAGTTCGAGCTCGATCGTGGTGAACGCGGAGGGCGAGCGACGTACCTCGAACAGAGCTTGGCCCTGCTTTGTGGCGCGCCGGCGGCAACGGTGGTGAACAATTGCGCGGCGGCGTTGGTGTTGATCTTGCGGCATTTTACGGCTGGGGACCGTCGCGAGGTGGTGATTTCGCGAGGGGAACTGATCCAGATCGGCGGTGGCTTTCGCATCCCGGAGATCCTCGAGAGCAGCGGCGCCCAGTTGCGGGAGGTGGGCACCACCAACAAGACGGCGTTAGCCGATTACGCGCGCGCGTTGGGCCGCGGCACAGCCCTCATCCTCAAGGTGCACCGCAGCAACTTCTTCATGGGCGGCTTTGTCGAGTCGCCGTCCACGGAGGAACTGAGCGGGCTGGCCCGGCGCCGGCGGGTGCCGTTGGTCGAGGATTTGGGCAGCGGCGCGGTGGTGGCCACGGAGGCTTACGGGGTGGAGGAGCACGAACCGACACCGGCCGAAGTGTTGGGGCGGGGAGTGGACTTGGTGTGTTGCAGCGGGGACAAGTTGTTGGGGGGACCGCAGGCGGGCCTGATTGCGGGCGGGGCGCGTTGGGTGGGGGCGTTGAAGCGCGACCCGTTTTATCGCGCCCTGCGGTGCGACAAGCTGATCCTGGTGGCGCTCGAGACGGTGGTGGACGCGTATCTGGGTGGGCGTGAGGCTCGGGAGGTGCCCGTGTTGGGGCTCCTGCGCGTGGCGCCCGAGCAACTGAGGGCGCGTGGGAAGCGCATCCTCGAAGGCTTGGCGGGCCTGCCGCTGGAGGCGCGGTTGGGGTCGGGTAAGGCGCACGTGGGTGGGGGCACGTTGCCGCGGGCGGTGCTGACCTCGGTGACGGTCGAGGTGCGACCGGTGGGGTTGGCGCTGGGCGAGCTCGCGGCGCGGCTGCGGCGCGGTACGCCGCCGGTCATCGGCTATGTGTCGGGCGGTTGGCTCAAGCTGGATCTGCGAACCATTTTCCCCGAGCAAGACACCGCGCTGGGCGGGGCGCTGCGGGCCGCGGCAGCGCCGGCTTGACGGGCTGGCTGGGGGTTCTTTCAATTGAAGCGGATATGCGACGACAAACGAACCACACATTCGAGGTCGGGTTGTGCCGACCCGCGGCGTCGAGGCAGACGGTGGCCGAGGCGATCGGCCGAGCCATCGGGCGCCGGATCGGTTTACGGTCGGCGGCAGCGTGCGCGCTAGGGGCCGGGTTGATCGGTTGCACGCTGGGGCCGGGCGCAGCGCCGAAGTCCGGGGCGGCGAAGCGGCCGGCTCGGTCGTACACGATCGAGCAGTTCATGGACACGACGCGGATCTGGGGGGCGTCGTTTTCGGCGGATGAAACGCGGCTGTTGGTCTCGTCGGATCAGACGGGCATTTTCAACGCCTACACCGTTGCGGTGGGGGGCGGTCCTCTCGAGCCGGTGACGCGCTCGACGACCGAGAGCACGTATGGGGTGTCGTTCTTCCCGAAGGACCATCGGGTCCTCTACACCCGGGACGCGGGCGGAGACGAGAACAACCACCTGTACGCGGTCGGTCCGGACCAAGTGGAGCGCGACCTGACACCGGGGGCGAAGCTCAAGGCGCGATTTGTCAAGTGGAGCCGAGACGATGCGGCCTTCTACGTGCTGACCAACGAGCGGGACGCGCGTTTCTTCGACCTGTACCGGTACGACGCGGCGAGTTATGAGCGCCAGTTGATCTACCAAGACGACGTGGGGTACGAGGTGGGGGATGTCTCCGAGGATGGCCAGTGGCTGGCTCTGGGCAAGCCCAACACCACCTCGGACAGCGACATTTACCTCTACCATCTGCCGACGCGGGCGCTCCAGCACATCACCCCGCACGAGGGGACGGCCACACACGAGGTGGCCGCGTTCGATCCCGGCTCGAGGTGGTTGTACTACCTGACCAACGACGGCGCGGAGTTCACGCGGGTGCGCCGGCACGAATTGGCGAGCGGCCGAGTCGAGGAGGTCGAGCGGGCGGCGTGGGACATTGTTTACACGGGTTTTTCGTGGCACGGGAAGTACCGGTTCACGGGCATCAACGCCGATGGCCGCACGGTGATCCGGTTGGTCGAGGCACAGACGGGCCGGGAGGTTCCGTTGCCCGAGTTGCCGGAGGGCGAGATCAGCATGGTGGAGATTGCGCGCAGCGAGGATTTGATGGCCTTCTACGTGAACGGGGATCGGTCGCCGAACAACCTGTACGTGCTGGACTTCCGGACCCAGGGAGTGCGCAAGCTCACCGAGACGCTCAGCCCGAGCATTGACGCGGCGGATTTGGTGGCCGCGCAGGTGGTGCGGTTCAAGTCTTTTGACGGTTTAGCGGTCCCGAACATCTTCTACCGGCCGCATCAGGCAACGCCGCAACGCCGGGTGCCGGCGTTGGTGTGGGTGCATGGCGGGCCTGGGGGCCAGACACGGCACGGGTACAGTCCCCTGATTCAGTACTTGGTGAACCACGGTTACGTGGTCTTAGGCATCAATAACCGCGGCAGCACCGGCTACGGCAAGACGTTCTTCATGGCTGATGACCAAAAGCACGGACGCGAGCCGCTCTGGGACTGTGTCGAGGCCAAGAAGTATTTGGCGAGCCTGCCCTATGTGGATCCGGACCGGATCGGGATTATCGGGGGCAGTTACGGCGGGTACATGGTTTTGGCGGCGTTGGCTTTTCAGCCGGAGGTGTTCGACGTGGGCGTGGACATCTTCGGGGTGTCCAACTGGGTGCGCACCCTCGAGAGCATGCCGCCCTACTGGGAATCCTTCCGGCGCGCATTATACCGGGAGATTGGCGATCCGGTGACGCAGCGGGAGATGCTGGTGGCTGCTTCGCCGCTGTTTCATGCGGACAAGATCCGCCGGCCGCTCTTGGTGTTGCAGGGCGCGAACGATCCGCGCGTGATCAAGCCCGAGTCGGACGACATCGTGGCCGCGGTGAAGCGGAACGGCATCCCGGTCGAGTACATCGTGTTCGACGACGAAGGACACGGGTTCAGCAAGAAGAAGAACCAGATCGTTGGGTACCGCGCGATCCTCGAGTTCTTGGAGCGGCATCTCGCCTCTCGATGAGCGCGTCCGCGAGCGCAAGCGCGAGGGGTAGACCGCGGCCATGACGGAACACCCCTACATCCTGGCCACAGCCGGCCATGTCGATCATGGCAAGAGCGCCCTGGTCAAGGCGTTGACCGGGACCGATCCGGACCGGTTGCCGGAAGAGAAGGCGCGTGGGATCACGATTGACCTGGGCTTTGCACATCTCGAGTTGGCGGCCACGATCGCTGGCCAACCGGCGCGCTTCTCGCTGGGGATCGTCGACGTTCCCGGGCACGAGGATTTCGTCAAGAACATGGTGGCGGGGGTGGGCTCGATCGACCTGGCGCTGTTGGTGGTGGCGGCGGACGACGGTTGGATGCCGCAGACCGAGGAACACCTGCAGATCCTCACTTACCTGGGCGTCACTCGCGCCGTTGTTGCCTTAACCAAGATGGACCTGGCCGAGGGTCGAGAAGCCGAACGGGTCGCCGCCGTGCGGGCGCAACTTGACCACAGCCCCTTTGCCCAGGCCCCGGTCGTCCCCACCTCGGTCGTCAGCGGCCGCGGGCTCGATGAACTCAAGGAAGCCCTGGCTGCGGTGCTGGCAAACACGCCTCCGCCGCGCGACCTAGGCAAACCGCGTCTGCCGGTGGACCGAGTCTTCGTGTTGCGAGGCGTTGGAACGGTGGTGACGGGGACGTTGATTGGAGGCGCGCTGGAGCGCGGGCAGGGTGCGGTGCTGCAACCTGGCGGTCGAACGACCCGGATCCGTGGGCTGCAGAACTATAACCAGGAAGTGGCGCGCAGTCTGCCCGGCACGCGCACTGCGGTGAACCTGGCGGATGTCGAAGCGCGTTCGGAGACCGACCCGACAGGCGTGGCCCGAGGCGACGTGCTGACGCTGGCCGAGTTGGAGGGGCCCACGGACACGGTGGACGTCTGGCTCGAGAAGTCCGCTAGGCTCGAGGAAGCCTCGACGGCGGCCGCTCGCCCGCTCAAGGATCGGACCCTGGTGCGAGTGCACTACGGCAGCGCGAACTACGCCGCCCGCGTTTTTCTGCGTGGGGCTGCCGAGCTCGTCCCCGGGGCGCACGACCTGGCCCAGCTCCGTTTCGAGGCGCCCGTCTACGTGTTTGCGGGCGACCGGTTCATTGTGCGGGATTGGTCCGAACAAACCACCCTGGCCGGCGGCTTGGTGTTGGACCCGGAGGGAGACCGCAAGCATTGGCGGAGCAAGGCGCAGGCGCGTTTGCTCGAGGAGCGCGCCCGGGGCGGCGAGACCGCGCAGGTCTATGTGGCCACGCAACTGGCGCGGGACGGCCTGGCGGCTCGGGCCCAACTGCTGGTCCGCTCACGATTCAGCGCGGCGGAGGTTGCAGCCGCGCTCGCGGGACTGCTGCGCGAAGGGCGGGCGAAGGAACTCGGCGCCCTGGTGGCCGATGCGGCCTGGTGGCGGTCGTTGCTGGAACGTGCCGGGGGACTCATCGATGCGCATCACGGAGCGCACCCGGACCGGCCCGGGTTGGCGGTCAGTGAACTGCGGGTCCAACTCGCCGAGGAGCTGGCCTGGCCTGGGTCGTTCGAGGCGTTGCTGGCTGGCTTGTGCGCGAACGGCTTCCAGCAGAGCGGGACCGCCTTGCGCCGGTTGACGCACCGTTTGGCGTTGCCGCCCCACCTGCGGGGCGTCGGCGAGCGTCTTCGCGCGGCCCTGACGCTCAAGCCGCTCGAGCCGCCTTCGCGCAAGGAGTTGGCCTCCGATCCGGCGTCGCAGCAGGCCTTGCGTTTCTTGATCAACGCGGGTGAAGCGGTCGAGGTCAGCGCCGACTTGGCCATGAGCGCCGAGGGCTACGCGCGCGCGGTGGACTCGATCAAGGCCCACCTACGCCAGCGCGGCCAGGCGACGGTGAGCGAGCTGCGCCAGAGTCTGGGCTCGAGCCGACGCATCCTGGTGCCGTTGCTCGAGAAGCTCGATCGCGAAGGCGTGACGCGGCGTCAAGGCGACCTGCGGGTGCCTGGAAAGAACGCATGAGCCACCAAGAGACCTACCGGCACAACGAAGCCTACGCCGAGTTCCTCGCAGCGTGGGACGAGGGGTTCTACGCGAAGTACGCCGACACCCTCATGCCGGCCCAACCCGGGGCGCGCGTGTTGGATGTGGGCTGCGGTGTGGGCCAAGTGGTGCGCCGACTGCGGGACGCCGGCGCGGAGGCGGTCGGGGTCGAGGTCTCCGAGCCCAACCTGGCCAAGGCAAGGCAGTTCGGCCTCGACTGCCGACTCTACGACGGTCGGCACTTGCCGTTTCCGGACCGGCACTTCGCCAGTGTGGGCGCCCTGAACGTGCTCGAGCATGTCGAGGAACCGGAAGCGTTTCTGGCCGAACTGGTGCGCGTGACTGCGTCTGGCGGCCGGGTGTTGGTCTCGAGTCCGAACTTCCTGCGCGTGCTCGGTTGGCGCGATTACCATCCCAGGATGCGCGGCTTGGGCAACAAATGGCGCAACGGACGGCGGTTAGTGGCCAAGCGCCGCCAGATGCGTCGTGCGGCAGACCTGGTCCGATTCGACCGCATGCAGCCGATTGTGAAGGAGCCGTTCACGCCCGACGACGACGCCATCGTCGCCACCAACAGTCTCGAGATTGGCTTCTTCCTCGAGCGCGCCGGGTGCGCGATCGAACGGGTCGAATGCACCGACCGCTATGTGGCGTCTCCCATTGCTTTCCTCCTCAACCTCACGCCGTTGCGCTACCTCATGTTCAACGCTTTCGTGGTGGCGCGCCGTGTGGCCTGAGCTTTTTGAACGCGCGGTTTTCTAACCGGCAGCCCGAGCCAAACGACGTCCGGTCCTTCCCCGGTGTTCATGGGCGCGCAAACCGGCCCTGAACTCGAACGCGGCCCCCATCACTGGATCCTCGAATCCATCGCCAAGTTCAAGGGCGGCGAAGCCCAACTGACCTCAGCCAATCGACTGGTTTATCCGGATGCCTTCGAGGGCGCACGGGCAGACCTTGTCTTCGTGTACCGTCGCGCGGGCCTGGCCCAGGAAGTGGTGCTACGGTCGAGGCCGCCTGGACCCGAGAGCTTCGGCCTCGAGCCGGCCACGACCGATGACTGGCAGGTTAATGAGCGTGAACTAGACGACAGTCTGGGGGTAGGGCGCGCAGTCCTCTGCGCGCCGTCAAGCACGGTGGACTTACGAGGCCGCGGCGCGCAGAGGACTGCGCGCCCTACCTTACCGCGATTGCCAGTCCATTGCGGTGAACCATGAGTCAGTTCAGCAGCTACCGGATGGGCCCCGGCCGAGCGTTTCGGCTGGGCGCACAAGCCGAGGCGGAGAGCACGTACACGCCTGTGGTCAAGCGGTGGGAGACGATCGAAGGGCGCACGGTCCTCTTCGAGCAAATCGAGTGGAGCGCGTGCGAGGCGATGCTGGCCGCGCTGCCCAGACGGGCCCAAGCCGAGAGTGGGACCGAGTGCGCCGGCGCCCTCTACGCCTCCTCGACCAGTTTCAACGCTGGCGCCAGCGACACCGACGGGGACGGGTTGCCCGACTACGCCGAGGATCACAACGGCAACAACCTGGTCAATGGTGGCGAAACCAGCCCCGATGACCCTGGTTCGGACTACGACGGCCGCAGTGACAGCCAGGAACTGGCCGAAGGAACCGATCCCGTTGATTCGGATAGCGCGACGGAGACACAGCTTGGTTGGTGGCGGTTCAACTCGACCGGTTGGCCGGGCGAAGCGGGACAAGTGCCTGGGAGCCTGTTGGTAAAGCCCAGCGCCGGTAGGGCGAGGTTCCTGCCGAGCCGCGACGGCTCCAGCCTTGCCACTGTTTTCGACGGCTCGGCAGGAGCCTCGCCCTACCGAGAGCGGCGTTTTCAAATACGTCTGAAGGCCTTTGCCAATGTCCAAGCGGTAGCCAGTTGGAGCGGGACGGCTGTGCAGGTCTACAGCGCCAGCCCGGCCAATCTGAAGTAACAAGTAGCCGCGACGTATGAGGCGTTCTGTTCTCCCGGCATCCCGACCGTGACCGTGGCGGAGGAATATGTGCGAAGTCCGGAGGTTGCACTGCGCGTCCAGGCCTTAGGCGGCGCGACGGCGGCGATGGCCGTCTTGGTCAACAGCGACGCCTTTGCGACGGCCCAGTGGGGAACCTTTCAGCCCAACCTGGTTGTGACCCTGGGGCCGACGGACGGCATCTACGAAGTCTGGGTCGGGTTCAAGGGTCTCAGTCCAGGGGCGGACCGTGGACCTTTCGGACCGCGCCACGGTCCCGCCCCGGCCGCAGCCAAGGTAAGCGGGGACGCCAACGTGACGGTCAGCAGATCGCGTTTTACCCTTGGGAACAGCGGTTGACCGATGACCATCGAGTGCCGGTGCACAACTACTACGCAGTCCATGTTGAGCCTTGGGCGGGCCAGGAGGTGATGCTCCGCTTCGAGTTCTGCGCCTTCGAGTACCACGCCTTTCCCGACTGGCCCGGGTACGTGCATGTGTTGGACGACCTGCACTTCTCGGCGATCCCGGAACCCGCGCCGCGGTGGTTGTTGTTGGCGAGTTTGTGGTGGCTGGCGTGGCGGTGCCGTCGCACGCAGCCATGGTCGAGGCGGCCCTGACCGATGACTGGCAGGTTGATGAACCTGACATGGACGACAGTCCGGGGGTAGGGCGCGCAGTCCTCTGCGCGTCGTCAACCACGGTGGACTTACGAGGCCGCGGCGCGCAGAGGACTGCGCGCCCTACCGATGGGCATCCCCGGCACCCCCTGGGCCCGGCGGGGTGATCCAGTCGAAAAACCCAAGCCGCTCCAAGTCTGCGCGGAGCCGGTCCTTCTGGGGGCGGCTCAGGTTCTCCTGGGGGGGACGGGCGGGGCCGACGTCTATGCCGAGCATGTCGAGCACGGCTTTTGCGGCTCCGGGGTACCCGTAGCGATAGAGCAAGGAGATGAGCTGCACGGAGGCGAATTGTTCGCGGCGCGCGTTTTCCCAGTCGCCTCTTGCGAAGGCTGCCAGCAGCCGCCGGTAGATGGGCGCGGCGAAGTTATAACTGCTGCCGACCGCGCCCCGCGCGCCCAACGTCAACCCCGCCAGCAAGGCTTCGTCCGTGCCCCACAGCATGTCAAACGCCCCCTCGCAAGCGTGTAAGCAAAGCTGGTAATCCATCAGGTTCGAGTTGGTGTACTTGAGGCCTGCCAGCGTGGGGATGCGGTCGGCGGCTTGCTCGAGAAACTCTGGCATGGGCAGGCTCACTCCCGTCAACGCGGGAATGTCGTAGAAGTAGAAGGGAGTGGCCGGCGCGGCGCCGGCGATCTGGGCGCACCACTCCAGGAGGGCGGCTAACGTGCGGGGTTTGAAATAACTCGGGGCGAGGGCGGCGATCGCCCGCGCGCCAAGCCTCTCAGCCTGCACGGCCAATGCGCGCGCCTCGCCCAGGCAATTCGACCCGACATGCACGACCACTCCCAACCGACTCCCGCGGGTCACCTCGAGCCAACACTGGGTCAACGCCTGCCGCTCCTCGAGCAGGAGCGAGTGGCTCTCGCCCGTGGTACCCCCAATAAAGGCCGCGGTGATCTCGTGCTCTTGGAGGTGCGCAGCCTGGGCTTCGACTACCGCCAGGTTGAGGGCGCCGTCCGCACGGAAGGGGGTATGGGTGGCCGCCACCAGTCCGCCGAGTCTGAGGTTGAGCATAGGATTTGGGGCCGGAGTCAGGTCGGGAGCGAGGCCTCGCCAGTGACCTCAGCAAAGGGGGCAGCCACGCCCAATGGCTCCGGCAACGACGGCAGTTGCGCCCAGTTCAGAGCGGTCGCTCGCACGGAGTCGGCGAGCACCAGCGCGCCCAAGGCCAACCCGGCGCGAAGCGCGCGTGTCCCTCGAGGCGCCGCGCTCACGGAGATGGCCGTGCCGGTGAGAACAGGCTGACTTCAGCCCCCAGGGGGAGTGTGACTTGGTTGCCCTTCAAGCGCGAGCCGGGCGCGGTGGTTTGCCAGCGCCCCTCCGGCAGTTCGATGACCACCGGAGCATCCGACGGCCGATCGGCCTGGACGAGCACGGTGCCGTCCGCTCGAGCGGTCAGGTCCAGCACCAAGTCGTGCAGGTGCACCCGCGTGAGTTTCAGTTCAGGCCAATCCTGCGGCAAACGCGGGTTGATCTTGAAACCGAGCGGGGTCGGCTCGAAACCCAGGAACCCATAGAGCATCACCTGCGGCACGAGGATGCTCTCGAAGAACTCCCGATCCAGCCCGAGGCCGCCGGGGACGTTGCCCCCTTGCAGGGTGCCGCGCGCTGGGTCCTTGGCATAATAGGCGCGGTAACCGCCTCCCGCCTGGGTCTCCTCGAACCAGACCAGGATGTCCCGGAGGCGTCGCCAGGCGTCGTCTGGCCCATCCACCTTTAGGCGGCACATGAGGTCGTGGTAGGAGAAGCCCAACACCGCCCCGCCATCTTGGACTTGGTACCCCCACGGGATGCTCTCGGGACTGGACCAGGCCCAGAAGTAGTAATCGAGGTTGCGCCGCGTGGTCGCTCGCGGGCCGAAGCGCCAGTGGTAGATGTCGGCGCCCGTCGAGGTGTCGCCCGCAACGATCCGCCGGCCGCTGATCCAGTCGCGAATGCTGCGGGCCTGCTCGGGCGTGGCGAAGTCGTAGTAGACCGCCTCGTTGTTCAGGAAGGTCCAGCCGTAGTCGTGCAATACGCCGTCCAGATCGACCGTGCCGAACCGGCCCGTCGCCGGGTTCCAGAACCGGTCGGTTCCGTATGCCCTCACCGCGCGGGCGTGTTGGCGCAGGTCGGCGGGGTCGAAGGCGTCCGCGCCGGTAGCGATGCCCCACTCGGGATGCGCGACGATGTACTCCTCCAACGCCGCCAGCTCGAGCAGCGTGTCGTAGTAGTAGATCGTGGCTAAGGCGTCCTCGCCGCCGAAGGGCAGCAGGTCCCAGTAATTGCCGCCAATGCCTTCGCCGCGGACGATCTCCTTGGTGCCGCCGGCGGAGCGGCGAACGCCGCTGCGGCCCTCATGGCCCGGCCACGTCGTGTAGATGCAGTTCCGGTTGCGGGTGTCGAACTCGCGCATCGCGAAGCGCAAAGCCGTGCGCACGCGCCCGATCTGGTCCCGGAGGAAGTTCAGGTCGCGCGTCCAGGCGAAGTAGTCGCGCACCCCGCGAACGAAGTTCGGGTTGTTGATCGTGTGACGCGTGTCGCAGGCTGTGTGGAACGATTTGATCACCACCTTCGCCGGGCCGGGGTTGTCGAACCCGATCCGAAGCCCGGTGATCGTGCCGGTCCAACCGGCCAGGCGATAGACCGGAATCATCGTTCGCGCCTCGACGCGCCCCAGGTCCAACTGTCCCCCGCCACCCCCCATCGGCATCGAGCTGTGCGCGGCACCACTGGCTGTGGCGGGCGTGAAGTAGAATCGGCGGTCCGGTCCAAACTCGGGCTGCGCTTGCGTGGTCCACTCGACGTAACAATTCGCGCGCTCGAGCCCGGCAGCCCACCAGTTGAGCCGGAGCCAGGGCCCATTGCGGGCGGGCAACTCGAAGGAGGGGCTTTGCGCCATGGCCTTGGGTTCCACGAGCTCGATCGCCCAACCCTTCTCGTTGACCTCGCCTCCCGTCGCGCGCGTGAGGACCCAACCCTCCGGGGTTGCCCGGGGCCCGTCGTATCCGGCGATGCCCGTGCCGCGAAAATGCCAACCTAAGCCGCCGGCTTGTGTCCACAGCGGGAAGGGCCAGCCCTCGGCGTGTCCAAGACCGTCGTGCTGGTGGGTATGGACGTAACCCTCGGCGTTGATCGCGCGACTCGCCAGGGCTGCCGCCCAACGGCCGCGCATGGCTTCAAGCTCCGCCCCCGAACCGCGCGCGGGCCACAGCGTCGACATGGGCATCCACTCGTCCCACAACGTAATCAACGGCCCGGCCGGTTGGTAATGCAGCCAATACAACTCCCGCAACCACTGCATCGCCGCCTCCTGCCCCGGCACCGCGAACCGCGGGAAGTCGTCCGGCACCGCCATCGGCTTGCGAACGGGAGTCTCTTGCGCGTGAGCGAAGGCCGGCGCCAGCAGACACACGAAAAGCCGCGTGAGCCCGGGGCGGCAGAGCAGTGGGTAGTTCATCGTCGTCGGTCAGCCTACGCCCAGTGAAATCGCAGGTGCAAGGATTCGTGTTGGTTGCTCTTGCCGCAGTGGCAGGGCTCAGTTCGCACCGCGATCGAGCAGGAGGGACCGGGATGCACTCCGACGGGAATTCAGTGTCATCTTCTCACTGGCGATCTTCCCAGGTTTCGGCGCATGCTCGCATCGAACTTTGAAGCCACCCATCAAGAGCGAAACTCGCAGATTCTTCCTCTCGTCTTATGAAAAGCGCAGCTCATCTGCTCTCGCGGTCGGTGATTCTCGGCATGGTGCTTTGGCTGGGCATGCCGCTGTCTGCCCAGTCTCAGGAGCGCCGGCCCAAGCTGCCTGGCGCCCGACCGGACATTGACGCCGCCCAATTCCCCAGCCTCCAGGCCGCGCTGGATGCGGTGCCCCCCGAAGGTGGACTGGTGCGTTTGCCCGCAGGCACGATCGAGATTACGCAACCGCTCCTCCTGGCGCGTGGCGACGTGCGCATCGAAGGCGCTGGCACGGCCACCCACATCAGAAATGCCAACACCAATGGCCTTCCCGCCCTGATCATCCAGCATCCTGACGGGCGCAAGGTGCAGACCGTCGACCGGCGATGGCGAATCATGCTCGGCAACTTCCGAATCACGGGCAATCGGGCGAGCGGGCACGGCCTCGAAGCCGTTCGGATCAATGAGCTGTTTCTCCAGGGCATGACGGTGAGTTACCATGGCGGGCACGGCATCCTTCTCGATGACTGCTACGAAGACCCGTGGGTAAACGATTGCCTTGTCACTTACAACAAAGGCAGCGGCTTGCATTTGCAGGGCTGCCACGACATTGTCGTTTCCGGCAATCAGTTCGAGGAGAATCAGGACGCCGTCACCTGCCTGGACGGTTTCAATCTCTGCATGACGGGCAACAATCTGGATGACCACCTGCGCCATGGCGTCGTGATTGAGAACACCTATGGCTCCATTGTATCGGGCAACATGATCGAGGAATGCGCCGGTGCGGCCATCGTTCTGGACCGCGACTGCTACGGAACCACACTGGCGGCCAACGTCATCGCTCACAACGGTCAGGGGATCGATTTACGCGACGCCTACGGCTGCGCGGTCAGCGCCAATACCTTCACGATCAACACGACAGACGCCCTGAGAATCGGCCCCGACAGCGGTCGCATCACGGTCTCCGGCAACAATTTCTCCAACAGCTACATTGGCGACGGCCAGGTCAAGCGTGGCACCAACGACCTGGCGGCGGCCGGCATCACCCTGAGCGCCACCACGGATGTCGTCATCTCGGGCAACCTGTTTGCCAGCGTCCGACCACAGGCGGTCACCGCGGAGGGGTTCCCCAGCCGTCGGGTGCTGTTCTCGAACAACCTGCTCACGGATGTGCCGCAGGCGAACGACGGGCTGCGTGGCGCAACGGTGGAACAGAACTTGAAACCCGAGTAATCGGCGGAAACGCCGTGCTCCGGCAAAACCGCCATCCCTGAAATGAAAACCAATGTCTTGTCTCCCACGCTGGTCATCGCCTCGGCCCTGACCAGCCAGCTCTTGCTCGGCCAACTGCTCGTGGCGTCGGCCAAGGCTGCCCAGGCGGCTCCTGCGCCGACGGTCACCGTGACGCCTGCCGAGAGCGACGACATTCTGGCCAATCCCGGCATGGGTTGGCAGATATTCCATCGCACGCGCCCACAGGACAAGAGCCTCCCGGATTGGATTCCCTCGACCGTTCACTATGCCCGCTGGGGGTGCGGCACAGTGGAATCGCGCCAAGGCGAGGGGCGATGACCGAAAGCGCCGCCCTTCGGGATTGGTCTGCCAGCCATCGGTTCCTCGGCTGCACGGTTGAAATCTCGACCGGATACGAAGCGGGCGATCCGGAATCTGCAATCCTGACAGAACCCGGAGGCGCTACCTATCGGGCCGGCGGAGGAACAGCACCGCATCCCCGGGCGACGGTGCGGTGAACTCGCGCCGAGTTCCGCCTTCGACAGTGGCGGCGGACTTGATGGTGCCCGTGGGCGGATGCAGCCATTCCGCGGTCAGCGCGCCATCGGCAGCGGAAAGGTCCACGGTGAATTTGCCACCCTCTGGGGCATACACCAGGTACTCGGCGCCCGGAGCCGCCAGGCAGTAGCCCGTGCTCGCCAGTGCGGGCAGCGGCCTGGCTTTGGCCAAGTTCATGCGTTCAGCGTAGTGCCGGGAGTGCCCCATCGCGGCCCGACCGGCAATCCAACCGGCGCTCGGCGACAGATTCTCCATCAAGAGAGTGCTGTAGCCGCACGTGAAACTCTTCCACACCCAGGCCCGCGTGAAGGCCGCGTCGTTGATGAAGATTTTCCAGCCGATGTGATCGGTGTCGAGCAGCACCACTTTCTGGCCGTCGGCGGCCGGAGGCGAGGACGCCCACGGATCCGTGGTTTGGTCCCAGCGCGCCGTTGAGAGCGAGGTCCAGTCGGCGGGGCTTTGGAGGCAATCCGGATTCATGTCGCCCACGGAAGTCATGCCGACCGGGTGCTGCTTGGGCAGCTCGGCCTCGACGCGCTTGATGAACCGTACCATTTCGTACTGCCAGTCGCGCGTGTGCCGTTTGCCCTCGTTGCAGATTTCCCACAGCACGTGATCCAGGTCGTTGAGCGTTTCAATCGCCTTGCGCACGTAAGCCTTCTGGACCTCCACCAGTTCAGGCACCTGAAGCGTGTGGATCTCAATGCCCCAGCCGTCGCCGTTCGGATCGCCATGGATGCCGCTGACGTTATTGTCCTTGTGGAAGGGGTGATGTTCGACCGGGTGCTCCTTGCGTTTGCTCATGAAGATCCAATCCTCGAACAGCATCACGCCCACGTAAATGCCCCGCTCACCGGCAGCGACGACGCGGGCGCGGAGCCGGTCGAAGTAGGCTTGATTGAACTGGCGCAGGTCAAACTTGGCCTGGCCATCGCGCGCCTTGCCCGAACCGGTGCGCAACCACGGCTGCGGTTCGTGGTCGGTCAGCTCCCAGCGCCAGAGGCGGATGAAGTTGTGATGGTTGGTCTGGAGCAGATCGAGATAGCCATTGTAATCGAAAGGCTGCTTGACCTCGGTGTACGCGGGCAGGATGCCATCTTGGAGGCTT
Source organism: Verrucomicrobiota bacterium (assembly GCA_016871715.1). Taxonomy (GTDB): domain Bacteria; phylum Verrucomicrobiota; class Verrucomicrobiia; order Limisphaerales; family J093; genus VHCO01. The sequence goes on along the minus strand of VHCO01000001.1, from coordinate 24,777 downwards.
TGCCACGTGTGCGATCCGGTTAAATACACCACCTGCCCGCTGGGGTCGGCGAAGTAGCGCGGATTGGCCGGATGCACGCGCAACGGGCCGCGGGCGGGAACGCTCGACTTTGGGGTGTTGGCCGCAAGAGGGAATTTGGCGGCGAGGGCGACGAGGACCACGAGGCTCAGGCAACCGGCCCACCGGGCGCGGAGTCCTTCCCCAAGCCGGAATGACGATTTCATACGAATGTTCATAGGCAGAGGTCCAGACGTTCGGCCAGAGTTCAATGCCCATTCAAACCTAAATTCGTCCGGCAGTATTCACGGCTCGACCCCTTCCTCCACCCGCATCGGCCCGATGTGGATGCCGGCGCGGATGCGCACCTGCGGATGGCCCGTGTTCCCCTGCAACGCCCGCGCGTAGTCCATCGCCGCGCCTGCGCACTTGAACGCTGCCATGAAGCTGTCGCCGATGGGCTTGATCTCTCGGCGTTGGAAATGCCCGCTCGATAACCGCGAAAAACGCTAAAGACGCGAAAAGGAGAATTCCCCTGGAATGACTTTCGCGTATTGCGCATATTTCGCGGTGCCTGTAGCCACTTCGTCCATGAATGCTGATCTGTTGTTCAAAACAGAGAGCTACAAGATCGTGGGGGCGTGCTTCGAGGTGTACCGGGAGAAGGGCTGTGGCTTCCTGGAACCCGTTTACCAGGAATGCATGGAGATCGAACTGCGTTTGCAGGGCATTCCGTATGTGGCGCAGAAGCCTTTGGCCTTGGAATACAAGAGCTGTCCTTTGCGCTCCAAATACGAACCGGACTTCATCTGCTACGACCAGATCATCGTGGAGTTGAAGGCCGTGACCGAACTGGTGGACGAGCATCGGGCACAAGTCCTCAACTACCTCAGGGCGACCGGGCTGAAGCTGGGACTGCTGGTGAACTTCGGCCACTACCCCAAGGCCCAAATCGAACGCATTGTGGCGGAGCGCGGGCGCTTTGCCAGGAGGGCTTGAGGAGGCTTACCGCGAAAAACGCCAAACACGCGAAAAGACGTCTGAAACCAGAGCGTTCGCGTATTTCGCATGTTTCGCGGTTCCTTCATCACCTCGACCGCCGATTGGCAGTGAATCCGCTTCTTCGGCCCAGCCAGCGACGCCGTCGCCTCCTTCGAAATCTGCAATCTGCCCTGTCGGCAAGCGGAGGAGGTCAACGAGCATGACTTCCCTGGTGTGACTAAGTGCCGAGCTGTTCCCTTTTGGAATCTACGACATCGCAAAGAATCGTGGGCATGTCTGCGTCGGCGTGTCGAACAACACGCCGGAGTTCGCGGTCTGCTCCATTGCGCGTTGGTGGCGGGGTCTGCCTCAGCGTGTCCGGGAGTTTGCAGGCGGCCAGCAGGAGGGGGATGAAGCGGCGACCGGCGTTGGCCGGATCGTGAAAGTGCAAGTTACCTCTTCCACCGGTGCTGCGCTCCAGCCCCACCAGAGGGAAAGGATGAACGAAGAATGCAGAATGAAGAATTTCAGCCTTCTACCCTCTTGTTCCGTTGTTCCGCCAGCCCCCGCACTCGCGGCTTGTCGGCCGAGTTGGGCTTCAGGAAAAAGTCGAATTTCAAGTAATTCCGCCCGACGTATTGCAGGCGGCCCCACCGGCGAAAGCCCGGCGCCTCCGGATCGCGCGGCGCCACGTCGAACGCGTCGGATTGGCCATCTCCTGCCGTCGCTTCGCCCGCATTCGCCTCCAAGCTGAGGGCGACACTCTTGCCATGGCGAAAGGAAACCGTGTAAGTCCATCGGCCGCCTTCATTAGGTGTAGACCTTGCCTGCCAGAGGTTGCCGTGGTTGCCGCCACCGCCGTCCCCGTCAAAGTAGCCCGGTACATGGAACGTCTTCCCGGTCGGACCGGTGAAGCGCACCTGCAACCGGTAATCGAGGAACGGATTCGGATCGTTGTCAGTCTCCTGGGCGGCCGGACCGCGCATGGTCAGCGTGAGGGGATGCCAGGCCGTGCGCGGCCCCTCGATGGTCGCATCGGTGAGCGCCTCGCCGAGCGTTCGGAGAAAGGTGTTGTATTCGGCGGACGTAATCTCGTCCTCGGCTTGATCGAGGCCCAGCCGGGCGGTGACGATGTTCCAGGCGGGAATGACAAACAGGTCGTTGTTGTTGTGGCCGCTGCGAGCAAAGGTATCGGACGGGGCGTCTGGCCAGCGCCACCGGCCGTCCGGTTTGGAGCCGTTGGGCCACCAGTGGTACCCGCAAATCCCCGCGCCTTTTCGAGAGCTGGTGGGCAAGGCATCCGGTCCAGCACAAGCACAAAGTCCCGTTGGCCGGAGTGGTCTGTTCCGGGAGCAGTAAAGGCCCGCGTGCCAGTCGGCGGAAGTGGATCCGTGAACTTGCTGAACACGCCCGAAGTGGGATCAAACCACCGTGCCCGCATCGGCGAAGCGAATGGGTCCAGGCGAATCGTGACGCTGCCCGGCTGTTTGCCGTGCGGCACATAAACCAGCGCCCAGGCGCGGTCCTTGGCGAATAGCGCCGCGCGGTAATCGGCGCCCTGACCACGCTCGGTCAGCACTTCGCGCCCGGCGGCCCAGTCACGCTGGGCTTGGTGGAAGGGATACACCCGGTTCAGCGTGGCGAAGTGTTTCACCTGATTGGCCACCGGTTGATCGTCGAAGTGCGCCTTCCACCAGTCCGGGCCGTGGCCCGGCCGGCGCGGGCGGTCCGCCACCTGCGACCCAATCGCCCAGGAACCCTGGCCCACTCGATGGTGCGCATGAAGCTGAACGGCTGGTCCGTCGCTGCCACCTTGCGCGTCCATTGGTTGAAGTCGCCCGAGCAAATCGAAAGGCAATAGCGCTCCAAAATAGGCGGCACGCGCACGGCCGTCTCGCCGCCGTAGCTCAGCCCGTAGAACGCGATCCGCTGCGCGTCCACAAACGGCTGGGTCCCCAGCCACCGGAGCATCTGGTCGTGCTGCGCGATGATGAACGAGAACAGCGTCGCGCCGAGCGTGTTGGCTTTGCGATCCAGCCAGCGGTAGCGGTCCTCACCGCGATACAGGTTGTGGGGCGCCAGGGCAATGAAGCCGCGCTCGGCGAGCTGGGCGGCGACGTTGCTGTAGGCGGTCGTGTTGCCGTCGAGCAGATTGCGCGGAATGCCGTTGCGCCCATGCTGGCAGACCACCACGGGCCGGCGCTCGCCCGGTTTGAGATCCTTGGGCAACACCAGCATTGCATTGGCCCTGTTGATTGATGGCGCACGCCAAGATGCTACGGCGCCATTCGATGGTCCCGTCCGAAACCACGTCACCAACGCTCTTGGGATGCTCCGAGGATGAGGCGGCACCGCAAGATTTCGATGGACAGAAGACCTGGCCGGGAGTAATCAATAATTCAATTGAATACTAGCACGCTGGTGAAAACGACGGGACGCCGGTTCAAAACGGCCATCTTTGAGCAGTTTACCCGCATCGGAAAGGCCATCGCCAGTCCGGTGCGGCTGGAACTGCTCGATCTCTTGGCCCAAGGCCCGCGGCACGTCGAGGCTCTGGCCGCCGCGGCGAACGTCGCCATCGCCAACGCCTCGCAGCATCTCCAGGTGCTGCGGGCCGCGCGATTGGTGGAGACGGAGAAGAGTGGGCTGTACGTCACCTACCGGCTTGCGGATCCCGCGGTAGCTGAGTTTGTGCGCCAGCTTCGGTTGCTCGCGGAAAGGCGCCTGGCGGAAATCGAGCGAACGACCCGGCAGTTCCTGGAAAGCCGGGGCGGTTTCGAGGCGGTAGACCGGCAGGAATTGCTGCAACGCGTCAAGAGCGGTGAGGTTACGGTGCTGGATGTCCGGCCAACCGAGGAGTTCGAGGAAGCCCATTTGCCCGGCGCGATCTCCATCCCGATGGCCGAGTTGGAGGCGCGCATGGCCGAGTTGCCGAAGAACCGCGAAGTGGTCGCCTATTGCCGCGGGCCGTACTGCGTGCTGGCGATAGAAGCAGTGCAACGGCTGCGGGCACGGGGCTTCCGGGCGGTGCGGTTGGATTGGGGCGTGGTGGACTGGCGGGCGAATGGTTTGTCGGTCAAGAGAGGAAAGGCTGCCGCCAGCGTTGGTTGACTAATGGCGAAAGGCTGCCCATGAATCCGTCCATTCCCCTGCTGCAAAACAAGCTTTACGTCCGGCCGGCAGTATTCGCGCCGGGTAATTTGGTGCGCGAGGCACGCCGCCAAAAATCGTTGCCGGAGGGCGACGTGCCGCCCGTGTGCGTGCTGGATCCGGATGGAAACATCGTGGCCCATCTGCTGGAACGCGGTTTGGCCCGGCCCAGTGCCGTCTGGCCGTGCTACCATACACGGCTGCATGAGTTCACACTGGGCGGCCGACGGTGTGGCATGATTGGGCACGCGGTCGGCGGCGCGTTTGCCGTGCTGTTGGCGGAGCAACTTTTTGCGTCCGGGTGCCGGCTGCTGTTGAGCGTTACGTCAGCAGGACAAATTGTTCCATTGCGCGAGCCGCCGTATTTCGTGCTGATCGAGCGGGCGTTGCGTGATGAGGGGGCGAGTTACCATTACCTGCCGCCCCAGGCGTATGCCCGGCTGAATCCCGATTTGGATGCTGCCTTGAACAAGCGGCTTGCCGATTATCCTGTGCCCATTGTCCGGGGGGCGGTCTGGACGACGGACGCGCCCTACCGGGAAACGGAGGAGGCCATCGCCTCCGCCCTCGCTGAAGGCATTCTGGCCGTCGAAATGGAGGCTGCGTCCCTCGATGCTTTTGCGGAAGCGCACGGGCAGCCGGTGGTGTGCTTCGCTCACGTCACCAACCGGATGGGCGTGGAAGCGGGGGATTTCGAGAAAGGCGAGGCCGACGGCAGCGTGGATGCGTTGAAACTCCTGGAGGCGACCGTCGCGCGCCTACCAACCCTCTGACCATGAAGAATGCACTGATCGATTATTCCATCCGGAACCCGAAGACGGTTGTCAGCCTCACGTTGCTGATGACGGCGCTGTTTGCAGTTCAGTTTCCCAAGGCCCGGATCGACACTGATCCGGAGAACATGCTGGCAGCCCAACAGCTCGACCGGGTGTTCTACCGGCAGGTGAAGCAGGAGTTCGGCATCCGCGACCTGCTCGTGGTTGGCTTGGTGGACGAGGGGGGAATTCTTGAAACGCCGACGCTGGAGAAGTTGGCGCGCGCCGCGGAGCAAGTCCTCGCCATTCCTGGCGTCGTGGCGGAGGACGTGGTGAGCCTGGCGACGTCCGACAATATCACCGCCAGCGAGGGCACGCTGGTCGTGCGGCGGTTTCTGGACAACGTACCGCGCACCCATGAGGCCCTGGCGCAGTTGCGGCAGGCGGTGTTTGGCAATTCATTCTTTGTTGGCAAAATCATTTCGGCGGATGGGAAAGCCACGGCGCTTTACGTGCCGATCCAAAGCAAGGACCTCAGCCACAGCATCGCGGGACGCATTGAGGAGATTTTGGAAGAGGAGTTTCGTGCATCCGCCAGCGACACGTCGAATGGAGTGCGTTTCTTCATCGCCGGCTTGCCGGTAGCCGAAGAGACGTTCGGTCACGAGATGTTCGTTCAAATGGCAGTGGTCGGGCCGGCGACGGGGATGCTGTTGTTCCTGCTCCTCTGGCTGCTGTTCCGGCGGTGGACACTGATTCTGCCGGCGATGGGACTGATGATGGTGACCATCATCTGGACGATGGGAGCGATGATTTGGCTGGGTTACACTGTCCACATCATGAGTTCGATGACGCCGATCTTCCTGATGCCCATTGCGGTGCTGGACTCGGTCCATGTGTTGAGCTGGTTTTCTGACCGGTATCCGCGGTTGCGCGATCGTCGCCAGACCATCGCAGCGGTGCTCCGCGATTTGTGGCGGCCGTGTCTCTTTACGTCGGTGACCTCGGCAGTGGGATTCGCCTCACTCGCGTTGGCCGGCATTCCGCCAGTGCAGGTGTTTGGCGTCAACATCGCATTTGGCATCATGGTGGCGTGGTTGTTGACCTTCACATTGCTGCCCGCCAGCCTGACGTTCATTCGGGAGATTACGCTGAGCCGCCACCTGGCCGCACGTGCGGAGGTTTCTGGAACTTCCGCTCGCTTTCTGCCGGCGCTGGGCAGTTTCGCCTTTCGTCGGGCTAAGTGGGTCATTGCCGGTGCGACCCTTTTGATTGCGGTCGGCGTCATTGGCATCTGGCAAATCCGTGTGAATGACAACCCGGTTCGCTGGTTCAAGGCGAACCATCCCATCCGCGTGGCGGATCGTGTCCTGAACGAGCACTTCGGCGGCACGTATGAGGCCTATCTGGTCGTGGAAGGCGGCCAGCCGGACGACATCAAACGGCCCGAAGTCATGAGCTACCTGGCGCGGTTGCAGCAGGCGCTCGAACGGCATCCGCGCGTGGGCAAGACTTCGTCGGTCGCGGACATTGTCAAACGCATCAACTTTGTGCTGCACGGCGAGCAGGGTGCTTTCGATGCCGTACCCGACGATCAGGCGGCCATCGCGCAGATCCTCTTCCTGTTCTCCATTTCAGGTGATCCCAACGACCTCGACAATTTTCTCAATGCCGACGCCAGCAAAGCCAACGTGTGGGTGCAAATGAAATCCGGCGACAACCGCGACATGTCCGCTGTGGAGGCGGCGCTGGCGGCGTTCATGCGCGAGCAACCGCCACCCGAGGGCCTGCAACTGCGCTGGTCGGGCCTGACCTATATCAACCGCATCTGGCAGGGCCTGATGGTCAGCGGCATGTTGCGGGCAGTCTTGGGTAGTTTTGCGGTGGTGTTTGTGCTCATGGTCGCACTACTGCGGTCGCTGCGGCTGGGGGTGCTGGCCATGCTGCCGCTTACGGTGGCGATTGTATTCTGCTATGGGTTGCTCGGTTTGTTCGGCAAGGACTACGACATGCCCATCGCGGTATGCTCGACGTTGAGCCTGGGCCTCTCGGTGGACTTCGCCATCCATTTTCTGACGAAACTCCACGCATTACGCCGGCAGGGGACGGATGCCGCGCGGGCCAACCAGGAGATGTTTGGCGAAACGGTGCGCGCCGTCTGGCGCAACGCCATCGTCATCACGCTGACGTTCCTGCCGCTGACCTTTGCGCCGTTGACACCCTATGTGACCGTCGGCCTGTTCTTCGCCACGCTGATGGTCGGGAGCGCGGCAGCGACGCTCCTACTGCTGCCGGCGTTCGCGCGATTCTTACCGAAGCCCACGGGATCGAATCCGCAACCCGTCTCTTGATGAAAGGAATCGAGCTATGGAAACCGTCCTCTACACCCTCAACACCGTCATCCACCTGCTGGCTGCCGTCGCGTGCGCCGCTGCGCCGTTTTATCAACTCCGCATGGTGAACACCCGTGCCAGGTATGGCCGCGCCATCATTTACAACTACGATCAGTCCATCGAGCGCCTCCTGAGCCTGCAGCCGCGGTTGTGCGTCGGCTTCATCCTGGTGCTCATCGCGACCGGCTTCGCGTATCCCGTAATCTACCGGCTGTTTCACGGCCACTGGCGCGAGGTCAGTGAACTGGCGCTGGCCACGTTCGCGCTGAAGACGCTCCTGGTCTTCATCGGCTTCGGCATCGTGCTTTACGGATTGCTGAAGATTGATCCGAAAATCCAGGAGCTTTTCGCCCAGTTCAAACCCGACTTCCAGCCGCCGCAAGCCTTGCTCGACGAGTTCTGGGCGTGGCGGGCGAAGCGCAAGAAGTTCTGCAAGTTCTGCTTGGGCCTGGCGGCGGCCATCTTGCTCATCACCCCCATTCTGCGATTTTACTGAACAAACCTCCGAAAGGCATTACCGTGAAACTGCTGCTCATTCTCGATCATCCTCCCTACGACGGCACGGACGTGGCGTGGAACGCGTTGCGCTACGGCCAAACCGCGCGCGAAGCCGGCCACGAAGTCCGACTGTTTCTGCTGAACCAGGCGGTGGACATTGCCCGCCCGGACGCCGCGCCGGAGCAGGCCGAATTCAACCTGGCAAACCTGCTCCAGGACCTCATCCGACGTGGCGCTCAAGCCAGGCTCTGCACGACTTGTCTGACGCGCTGCGGCATCGGCCAAGGCCAGACCATTCCTGAAGCGCCGCTGGGCAAGATGACGGACCTCGTCGCCTGGACGGAGTGGGCGGACAAAGTGGTCACGTTCTGAGGAATGCACACGATGAAAACGCAAATTGTCTTGCTCAGAGTCGGTCTGGGCCTTGCGTCTGCAATGGCGCACCCCCCCTCCGCCGACGAAATTGCCACAAAGTCGTTGCAAGCCTTCCACTACGCCGGGCAGGACATGTCCGCCCGCGTCGTAATGACCCTGGTAAGCAAGGGCGGTCAGCAGCGGGTGCGCGAATTGACCCTGCTGCGCCGGAACAGCGGCGAGGACCGCCAGAAATACTTCCTTTATTTCCATCGCCCCGCCGAGGTGCGCGGCACGGCGCTTCTGGTGTCCACCGAACCGGCCCGCGACGCCGACCGCTGGCTGTTCGTGCCCGCGCTCAACCTCGTCCAGCGCATCGCGGCGCGGGATGCGGAATCGAGCTTCGTCGGCTCGGACTTCAGTTACCAGGACGTATCCGGCCGTCCCTTGGAGGCCGACACCCGCACGCTTCTGCGCGAGGAGGCGGTGGAAGGCAAACCGTGCTACGTCATGGAAAGCGTGCCCAAGGGCCGGGCCAGTTTCACCCGCAAGCTCTCCTGGATTGATCGCGCCACGTTTCTCCCGCTCAAGGAGGAATTCTACGACGCCCAGCGGGAACTGTTCAAAGTTTTCACCGCCGACAAAGTGCGCGAAGTGGATGGCCTACCCACCGCCACCCGCCGGACGATGAAGAACGTCAAGCGCGGCCACTCCACCGAAGTCGTGTTCCAGCAAATCAAATACAATGTGGGGCTGACGGAGGACGTCTTCACTGAGCGCTCTCTTCGACGCCCGCCCGGCCAATGGATTTCCGGCGACTGATCCGCGCGGCGTTGTGGTTGGTTGTTCCGGCCACCGCGTTTGCTGCCGACGACATCAAGCTGCCCGCCGACTGGCGCGGCAGTCTGCATGGTTTTGGATTGGTCAACTACTCGGTGCAGCCAGACCTGGAATCGTCGCCCGATTCAGATGGCCTGGGTGGCCATGGTTTCCTGCTGGGCGAGGAGCGCCTTCAACTCAAGCTCGAAGCCCGCTCCCCGCAGGGCGCCGTCCATCTCCTGGCCAAGCCCGAATTCCATCACGATGCCGTGGACGAGACCTTCGGCGCGGATTTGCGGGAGGGCTATCTGGATTACGCGCGCGACGCCTGGGGATTGCGGCTCGGACGCCAAATCCTCACGTGGGGCGTGGGTGACCTGGTTTTTATCAACGACGTGTTTCCCAAGGACTACGCCGCCTTTTTCTCGGGGCGTCCCCTCGAATACCTTAAGCTCGGTGTCGATGGTCTCAGCGCCAACGTCCACACGAAAGGCATCACGGCTGAATTCGTGGTCGTGCCTCCCGGCCTCTTCACTCCCAATCAACTGCCGCCGCGCGAACGATTCCATCAGTTCGATCCCTTCCCGCTGCTGCCCCGGGAGACGGACGAGCCGGACGTCCGGATTGAGAATACGGAACTCGCCCTGCGCCTCTATCGCACGCTCGCGGAGACGGAAGTGTCGCTTTACGCCTACCACGGTTTCTGGCGGAACTACGCGTTGGAACCTGACGACCCATCCATGCCCGCCGCTGCCATTGAGTTCTATCCCCGGCTGGTGGTCTTCGGCGCGAGCGCCCGGCGGGCTGGCCTGGGCGGAGTTTTGGGAGCAGAAACCGGCTATTACTACTCGGCCGACGATCCTTCAGGCACTCGGGCGGCCATCGAGAATTCGCAGCTCCGGTTTCTCCTCACCTACCAGCGGCAAATTGCCCGCGACTTCATCGCCAGTCTCGAATATTACGGTGAATGGATGCAGAACTTCGACGCGTATCGCCGTACCGTGCCCGCCGGATTTCCCCAGCGGCCCCAATGGCGCGACCTGATTGGTCTGCGCCTCACCAAACTGCTGCACTATCAAACGTTCAAGCTGTCCTGGTTCAGCTTCTACAGCCCGATGGCCGGAGGCTTCTTCCTGAATCCGGAACTCAGTTACCAATTCACCGACGGGCTCTGGGCGGCGCTTGGCGGGAGTGTTTTCGGCGGGCCAACCGATTCGTTCCTTGGCCAACTGGGCAGGAATGACATTGTTTATGCCACCGTGCGCTACAGCTTTTGACAAAGCGTCACCTATGAAACAAATCTATCTCGACTACAACGCCAGCACGCCCATCGCGCCGGAGGTAGCGGCGGCGATGCGACCTTCTCTCGAAGCGCATTATGGCAATCCGTCCAGCCTCCACTGGGCCGGACAGCCGGCCAAGGCCGCCCTGGAAAAAGCTCGGGCGCAAGTGGCTAGGCTGCTCGGCTGCCAGTCGTCCGAAATCGTCTTCACCAGTGGCGGCACGGAGGCCAATAATCACGCAATCAAAGGCGCCTTCTTCGCGTTGCGCGATCAGGGCAATCACATCATCACCACGCCGATCGAGCATCCGGCGACGCTTCAGCCCTGCCGCTTTTTGGAGCGGCTCGGCGCCAGAGCGACCTACCTGCCCGTGGACGGCACCGGACGTGTTGATCCGGACGATGTCCGCCGCGCACTGACGCCGCAGACGATTCTCGTCACCATCATGCACGCCAACAACGAGGTGGGCACTGTCCAGCCGATCGCCGAGATCAGCCGCATCACCCGCGAGCGCGGCGTGCTGTTTCACACCGACGCCGCCCAATCGGTGGGCAAGATTCCCGCGCGGGTTGACGACCTCGGAGTAAATCTGCTTTCCGTTGCCGGTCACAAGCTGTATGCGCCCAAAGGCATCGGCGCGTTGTTCATTTCGCAGGGCGTCCAAGTGGAACCATTGATGCACGGCGCCGGGCACGAGTCAGGACGCCGCGCCGGGACGGAGAACGTGCTGCTGGCTGTGGGCCTGGGCGCGGCTTGCGAATTGGCTGCCGCCGAACTGGAGGTCCGCCGCCAACGGCTCACCGAATTGCGCGACGACTTCCACGCCGGGTTGAAGGGGCTGTTCGGTGCCAGCCTGCACTTGAACGGCCACCCAACCGAGCGCTTGCCCAACACACTCAACGTCAGCTTCGCCGGCCATACCGGCAGCGATGTGCTGGCCACCCTGCCCGACGTGGCCGCCTCCACTGGTTCAGCCTGCCATGCCGGCAGCCGCGAACTCTCCCCCGTGCTCAAGGCGATGGCGGTGCCGGAAGCGGTCGGCTTTGGCGCGGTGCGTTTCAGTTTGGGCCGCGGGACAACGAGCGAGGAACTCGATGAGGTCATCCAGTTGCTGCAGCTTTGGAGACAAGCGGTCGGAAGGTGATGACAGCCGACACCCATGCCGTGGACGACCGGGGGCTGGTGGCCAAGCCCCACCTCACGGCTTGGTTCAACGACATGACGGAGCTGACTCCGCAGGATGACGGTGTGTATGCAGGGTCATCTTCGGTGCGGCTCCGGAAAGAACGATCCGGTTGGTCTGGCCCGGACACTCGACGCTCGTTCCTGCAACGCGCCTGCTTTCCTGTCTGCGCTACGTCCTGGTCGGCAGCGGGCGCGTCCGGAGGTGGTCACCTGGGGTGTCGTTGTGGAGGGGTCCGCTGCCTGGAAGGACCCCGCTGCGGCGGTCGCAGATGGATATCGCCCCGAGCCTGCTCGAGGGCTGAGGCTGACCGTGACGATGTAGGATGAGCAACGGGCAAAGGGTAGCTAGTTCTCCCCGTGGACGCTCTCGATCAGCGCCGAGATGGCATGGTAGAGCTCTGGGGTTTCGAGCTGCGGGTCGGTGTGGACGGCGCGGCGGGTGTGAGTGACGACGCGGTCGACGGCCTGGCGTTGAGCGGGGTCGATGGGTCGGTCTTGGACGGCGTTGGCCATGATGGCGATGGCGAGCGTGTAGTTGCTTTCGTGCAACGCGCGGCTGGCCTGGGTCATGGTGCCTCGCAAGGCGACATCGGCGTGCTGGAAGCTCTGTTCGAGTTGTTGGGCGGTGGCCTGGGCCGAAGGGGTTCGGCTGCAGCCGAGCGTGGGCGCTAACGGGAGCAAGAGCACAGCTCCGATGGCGGCTGCCGTGGCGATGGCGGCAGCCGACCGCAGGCGGGAGGTGGGAAGGCGCAACGGGTGGGGGGGACGCGTTTGATCCCACCGACGTCGGCGGGGGCGTGCGTCACGGGATTGCGCCGCGCCGGCCGAGGCTGCCGGCGGGGGGGTGGGCGAGCGAGGCATGGCGGTGGTGGGGATGGTTATGGGACGGCTCAGGAGGCTCAGGACGGCTCAGGCATGTGGGCGATTAGAACTCGGCGTGGTAATCGCGGTCGACCTGGCGGCGGGTGGCTTCGTAGGGTTCATCGGGCAGGAGGCCGAAGTCCAGACTGCGGAGCTGCCGGTATTTGCGATAGTCCGCATGGCCGTCGACGAAGATGAGGTTACCGCCTTCGGTATGGACGTTGGACAGGTGCTCGCGCCGTTCTTCGGAGAGGAAGGAGTCGTGATCGGCGAGGCTGGCCCACATATGCCACTCCTGGTAGGTGGTGGACTGGAGACCCTCTAAGGCTAAATCGGAACGGTTGTTGGGTTCGGGCTGGTTCCAGAGTTGGTTGCAGAGGGCCCAGGCCTCCTGCATGAGGATGGTCGTCGATGGGCGCGGCACCGCGGCCAACGTACGGCCCAAGGGAACGGTGTTGACCGACAGGCTGGTGCTGCTGTAGCGGGTGGGGGCGAAGACGGGGTTGGGATGGGGTTTAAGGGAGGGGCAGTTGTAGACGGCGGGCGAGCGCGCCCCGAGTGGCGCGCCGAGGTAGTTATTGAGGAGGTTGAGGACGTTGGGGGGGGCGAAGGGGTTGTTGAAATCGCCCACGGGATGCCGTTTGGGCGGGAGTTTCTTGGTGTCGGATTCGTACATCTGGAGGGCCGTGCCGACCTGGCGCATGTTGCTGAGGCAATAGGTGCGTCGGCCTTTCTCCTTGGCTCGGGCGAGGGCGGGCAAGAGCAGGCCGGCCAGGATGCCGATAACGGCGATGACGACGAGCAACTCGATCAGGGTAAAGGCCGGGTGCCGGTGGGTTGACTTGGGTGAGGCGCTGATTTGCATAGGGCCTGCGTGGTTTGGCGGCGTTGCTAGGCTGGTCGAGCGCATCCGCTACGGGCATCCCATCCGTTCGGGAGGAGCGGCCCCAGACGATGGCAACTCGACCGCGCTCGGCCCGGCTACGCTTCCGATGCGCCTCTGACGGCCCGAGGCAGCGAGCGCGCAGCGGGCCAGGCCGGCGCCGATTCGGGCTTATTATTACCAACAAAGACGCTTCTCTGCCCATCAAAAAAAGATCGGGGCCTTGGCGAACTCGACTGGGGGGAGCTGGCGGTGCGTTGGGCGGCTGAGTTGGCTCAGTGGTGGCGGTGGGAGGAGTGGGATGGGGTTTGGGGTGGGGTGTCAGGGAGAGGGGGGGGGAGTGGCGTCGGAGCCGTTGGTGCGCTTGGGCGGCAGGAGCAGTGCGGGCAGGAGAAAGGCGACGGCGGCGAGGGCGCCGGCGAAGGCGATGGCGGACAGCAGGCCGAAGTCGACGACGGGTGGGAAGGAGGAGAACCAGAAGACGGCGAAGACGGCGACCAGGATGGCGCCGGTCCAGAGGATGGGACGGCCTTTCAGGCGCAAGGTTTGGAGGACGGCGTGGTGGGGGTCGACGCCGGCGCGGCGCAGGTCGCGCCAGTGGGTGAGGAAGTGGATGGAGTTATCGACGGCGATGCCGAGGGCGATGGCGGCGACCATGACGGTGATCGAGTTGAGGGTGATCCCGGTATAGGCGCCCACGGCGATGACGAGCGCGACCGGGATAGCGTTGGTGAGCAGCGACACGGCCGCCAGGGGTATCGAACGCCAGAGCAGCGCCAGGGCCAGCCCGATCACCCCCAGCGTGAGGCCGGCGCTGCTGGCTTGGCTGCGGAGGATTCGGCGGTCGGCTTCGAGGATGGAGTGGATGCCGCGGGCGGCGGAGACGGTCACGTTGGGGGGGCGGGCGTTTTGGGCGTAGGCGGTCACTTCGGCGATCAGGGCCAGGTAGCGGTCGGCGGGCATGTCGCGCGTGCGGAGGACGAGGTAACCGGTGCGCAGGTCGGTGTCGGCGAGGGCGGTGAGGAAGGGGAAGTTTTGGGCTTTGAGGGCGAGGACGAAGAGGTTGATGAGGAGGGGATTGTCGGGCAAGCGGAGGGCGTCGGCTCGGCCGCCCTCCCAGAGTTGGTGGATCATGGCCATGAGCTGCGCGTACGAGTAGGCGCTGGACAAGTCCGGGCGGGATTCCCCGAAGCGGTGGACGCGTTCGAGGTACTTGAGGAAGGCGAGGTCATTGACGCCGTTGGCGGCGCCGGTGTCGAACTCGATCTGGACGACGTTGATGCCGCCGTAGATTCGGTCCAGGCTCTCGAGGGCTTGACGGGTCGGGCTGGACGGGTCCAGGAACTCGACGGCGCGGATGTCGGTGCGGATGAAGCGCAGGCCCAGCAGACTGAGCCCTAAGAGCAGGCCTGCCCCGGCGAGGATGAGCCCGCGGTGCTGTTGGGTGAACTGGGCGAACCGCTGTGCCCAGTCGGCGTGGGCGGGGCGTGGGGCGCTGTGGGGGGGGGGGGGGGGGGGGGGGGGGGGGGGGGACGGGGGCCAGCGGTTCGCGGCGAGCTTAAGGATGGCGAGGGTTGGGCCGAAGGTCACCCCGTGGACCAGGGCGAGGCCGAGGGCGCCGAGGAAGCCGAACTCGCGTGTTTGGGGCACGCCACCGATGGTGAGCGATAGGAGCCCGATAATGGTGGTGAGGCTAGCTAGGGCTGAGGGTTTGAACACGATGTCGAGGGTACGGTAGAGGGCGGTGTCGGCGTGGTGGGTTTGAGAGTAAGCGCGTTGGAAGCCGGTGCCGAGGTGGGCCAGGAGCGTGAGGTGGATGCCGGTGAGCATGGGGAAGAGCATGACGGAGAAGACGTTCAACCGGAACCCGCCCAGGGCGACCACACCGGGGAGGAGTAGGAGGACGGCCAAATGACTGGCCAGCACCCAGGCCAACATCCGGCCGGACCGAAAGGTCAGCCATAGGATGAGGATCAACAAGGCGACGGCGGCGGGGACGAACCGGCCCAAGTCGTGGCGCAGTGTGCGGCGGATTTCTTCTTCGATGAGCGGGAGGCCGAGCACCTCGAACTGGAGACCTTCGGCGCGGAAGGGTGCGAGGGTGGCCTGGACATCGCCCCGCAACATTCGCTGGGCGGCGACGGTGCCGAGGGGGCGGCGGAAGGTGACGGTCAGGAGCGTGTGGCGGGCGTCTGGGGAGACCATGACGTTGCGCACCAGGGGATGGGCCAAGGAGAACTCGCGGATGTGCGCCAGTTCAGTCGGCTCCAGGTCGCCGGCGGGGACGAAAGGTTCCATGACGAAGCCGAGGCCGCGGCGGACGGGTTTGTACGAGTGAGTCAGGCTCTTGACGTCCTCGACGCCGGGCAATTCGAGGAAGGCCTCGCTGACCCGCCGGATGGCCGACACGCCGCTTGGCGAGAAGACCTCGTCGCACTCGAGGCTCAGGACGACCACCTCGACCTCGGCGAGGATCTCCCGCACCTTTTGGTAACTGGCGAGGTTGCGCTGGTCGCCCTCGAGGAGGACGCGCAGCTCGGAGCTCACGGTGAACTGGGCCAGTTTGGCGAGCAGCGGCAGGCAGAGGAGGGCGGTCAGCCCCAGCGCCAGGCGCGGGTAGCGGAGGAAGGG
Organism: Verrucomicrobiota bacterium; assembly: GCA_016871715.1. Classification (GTDB taxonomy): domain Bacteria; phylum Verrucomicrobiota; class Verrucomicrobiia; order Limisphaerales; family J093; genus VHCO01. Next base: position 8,987 of record VHCO01000001.1, on the reverse strand, counting down.
GTTCCAGGCGTGGCCGATCACGGCGCGGATTGGGCGCGGCTCTCTGCGGCGCCGAGGGCGCGCAGTTTGTAACGCTGGATTTTGCCCGTGGCGGTCTTAGGCAAGTCCGACACGAATTTGACTGTGCGCGGGTATTTGTGGGGTTCGGTGCGGGCTTTGACGAAGGCCTGCAGCTCGCGCGCGAGGGCGTCCGAGGGTGGGTGATCTTTCTTGAGCACGACGTAGGCCCACGGTTTGAGCAAGCCTTCGGCGTCGGGGACACCGGCCACGCCGCTTTCGAGGACGGCGGGGTGTTCGAGGAGGATGGCCTCGACGTCCGCCGGCCACACGGCGAGTCCGCTGACCTTGATCATGTCGTCGGTGCGGCCCGCGTACCAGTAGTAGCCGTCGGCGTCGAGGCGGAACTTATCGTGGGTATTGATCCACTCGCCGAGGAAGGTTTTGCAGGTGGCTTCGTGCTTATTCCAGTAACCGGCGGCGATGCTGTCGCCTTTGATGAGGAGGGTGCCGGTTTCGCCGACCGGCAGGTCTTGGCCTTGCTCGCCCACAATGCGGGCTTGGTAGCCGGGCACGACTTCGCCGGTGCTACCGGGTTTGACGCGGCCGGGCCGGTTCGAGATGAAGATGTGGAGGATCTCGGTCGAGCCGATGCCGTCCAGGATGTCGACGCCGAACCGTTGCTGCCAGCGGTCGTAGAGCGGTTTGGGCAACGGTTCCCCGGCGGAGACGCAGAGGCGGACGCGGCCGAGTGTGGTGCGGCCGCTGCGCTCCGCGGCGTTGAGAAGGGCGGCGTAGCTGGTGGGCACGCCGTAAAAGACGGTCGGCTGGTAACGGTCGATGACAGCGAAGACGGTGTCGGGCAGGGGGCGGTCCGGCAACAGGACGGTGGTGCCGCCGGTGCGAAGGGGGAAGTAGAGGCCATTGCCGAGGCCATAGGCGAAGAAGAGCTTAGCGACCGAGAAGGAGACATCGGACTCGACCAAGCCCAGGGTGGCCTGGGCGTAGAGATCGGCGGCCACGATCATATCGTGATGCAGGTGGATCGCGCCTTTGGGGAACCCGGTGGTACCGGAGCTGTACAACCAGAACGCGGCGTCGTCCTTGCTCGTCTCCGCGCGGTCGAGGTCAGGGGCGGCAGCGGCCAACAGGGATTCGAGATTCGAGGCGCCGGCGGTCCCGCCCCCGGCCACAAGCGCGTGTTCGAGAAACCGGAGTCGGGGTCGGACCTCGAGGATTTTGGCGAGGAGCGAGGCATGCACGACGAGGACGCGGGCGCGACTGTCGTTGAGGAGGTACTGGTAGTCTTTGGGCAGCAGGTTGGTGTTAAGGGGGATGGCGACGGCGCCGATCTTGATGGCGCCGAAGAACGCGTAGACGCACGCCGGCGAGTCGGGCATGAGGATGGCCACGCGCTCTTCGAGGCGGACCCCCAACTGGCGCAGCACATTGCCCAGGCGGTTGACGCGCTCGCTCAACTGCCGGTAGGTCACCGCCTCGTCACCGCATAAGAGCGCCGGCTTGTCGGCGCGCCCCTGGGTCAGGTGCGCGTCCACCAGCGGTTCGACGACGTTCAAGCGGTCCGGTAAGTCGAGGTTCGACATGCGGGGCTCCCTTCTGCTGTGGCCGGGCGGCGCGCCGACGCGCCACCACGCCGTGGCACGTCCTGGCCAACGCCTGCTCCGTGAATGGGCACGGCCGGAATCAAACCAGAGGAACTGAAGGCTCGCAAGAGCGGGGAAAGCCGCGCGCTCTGCCGCGGGTTCGCAGTCCATGGTGGCGACTCATGAGTTCTGAGGCTGGTGCGTCGACCTTCAGGCTAACTCGCCCGCAGGATTGACCAGGGCTTAGAATCTGACAATGTGATTCCATGAAAAGGACGACTATCACGGTCACTGAAGCGGCGCGCAATTTCGCCGATTGTTTGAACCGGGCGCACTACCAACGCACGACATTCGTCCTGCTGAAGGGCGGCAGGCCTTTTGCCCGCATCGAGCCGGACAGTGAGCCGCGATGCACCGGCCGCGACTTGGCCGAGGCCTTGGCCCGCGTCGAGTTGACATCTAAGGAAGCCAGCGGTTGGCATCGCAACCTGGTGGCTGCCCGTGATACCCTCAAAACCCCGGCTGACAAATGGCAATAATCCTGGACGCGGATGTCATCATCCGGGGTGAAAAGGGGGCTTTCGATCTCAAGGCATGGCTGGAGAGTCGACCCGACGATCTGTTCGAGGTGGCGGCCATCACCGTGGCTGAACTTTGGCATGGTGTGGAAAGGGCTGACGTCGTGCGCAGGACTCGGCGCCAGCAATACCTGCAAGGGGTGCTGGCTCCGTTGCCCATCGTCCCCTACACCGAGCAGACGGCCCACAAGCACGCGTGGGTTTGGGCCGCGCTGGAAGCGGCGGGCAAGACGATCGGCTCCTATGACCTGATTGTAGCGGCCACCGCCCTGGAACGCGGAAGCGAGGTGGCCACGTTCAACAAGCGGCATTTCGAGGCGGTGCCGGGGCTGAAGGTGATCGAACCGCAGTGAACCACGAAGACGGCCCGAGGAGTTTCTACCCGGCGATGAGGAATCGGTGGATGATCTGTTCGCGCTCGACCTCGCTGAGGATTCGACCGCGTGCTGAATTCAGCTTGTGGGCCGGCGGCGAGGGCCGATACTCCTCGGCCGCCGGTACCGAGCGTGGCAGGGCGCCGGGCCGCGTTAGTAGGACCACATGAGCGCCGTTTACTCGACCATTCGCTGCGAGCGGGCCGACGGGGTGGTGCGGATCACCCTGAACCGGCCGCCGCTGAACATTCTGGGTCTGCCGATGCTGGAGGAGTTGAACCAGGCTCTGGCGGGGTTGGCGCAGGACGCAGGCCTGCGACTGCTGGTGATGGACCACGAGGGCAAAGCGTTCTCGGCTGGGGCGGATGTCAAGGATCACACGCCGGCTCAGGTGGGGCGGATGCTCGAGCTCTTTCACGGCCTGTTCCGAAAGTTGGGCGCTGTGAGCGCGCCCACCTTGGCGGCGGTGGACGGTCCCGCGCTGGGAGGCGGGTGCGAGTTGGCCACGTTTTGCGATCTGGTGTTGGCTTCCGAGCGCGCCACATTCGGCCAACCCGAGGTCAAGGTGGGTGTGTTTGCGCCGGTGGCGGCGGCGATGCTCCCGCGTTTGGTGGGGCGTGCGCGGGCGTTGGAGTTGTTGTGGACTGGGGAGATTCTGGGCGCGGTCGAGGCGGAGCGGATGGGTTTGGTCAACCGGGTTTATGCGGCGGCGCAATTTAGAGGGCAAGTGGACCAATGGATCGGGCGGTTGAGTTCGTTGAGCGGGCCGGTGTTGAAACTGACCAAGCGGGCCGTGGACCAGGCTCGGGGAAGGGCATTCGAGGCGGCGCTCGAGGAGGTCGAGCGGATCTACCTGGACGAGTTGTTGAAGACGGCGGATGCGCATGAGGGGATCCAGGCCTTTCTGGAGAAGCGGCCGCCGGTGTGGCAGCACCGGTGAGTTGGGGCTGAGGGTGCGGAAATCGGGGGTTGAACGTGCGGCGCCGACTTTTGTATTTGACCGTACAGACGATTTCCAGTAACCAGCACCGGTCTTTCTCGATTTTGGCCCAGTTCTGGCTATTAAAGGTACCGTAGAGAGCTGAACTATGATCGTCGAGAGGGCGCTATGCTGAACTCGAAGTCTTTTCTGTGCATCGATTTCGGTGCGGGTAGCCTGAAGCTGGCCGAGTTTGACGTGAACGAGGCGGGCGCACTCAGGCTCTTGCGCTATGCCGTCAAGCCGCTGGGGTTGGCGGGGGCCCAGGACGCCGCGCGGGAGGGTGTGGTGTTGCGCGGGGTGCAGGAGTTGCTGGCGGACAAGTCCTTCGGGGCGAAGAGCTGCAACGTGTGCGCCCCGGGCTACCAGGTTTTCTCGAAGTTCGTCAAGTTACCGCCGGTGGACTCCTCGAAGGTGCGTCAGATCATCGAGTACGAGGCGCGGCAGAACGTGCCGTTTCCCCTCGAGGAGGTGGTGTGGGACTTTCAGATCCTGGGGACGCTACCCTCGGGCGAGCTCGAGGTGTTGCTGATGGCGATCAAGACCGATCTGGTCGAGCAGTTGTTTCGGGGGGCGGAATCGGTCAATTTGCGATTGGACTTGGTGGATGCGTCGCACGCGTGTTTGGCGAATGCGTTTCGGTACAACTACGGCGACGTGGAGGGGTGTTCGATGGTTTTGGATATCGGGGCCAAGACCAGCAACGTGTTGTTTTTCGAGAAGGGCAGGTTTTACTGCCGCAGCATCAACATTGGAGCCAACTCGATCACGCAGGATTTCGGGGCGGAGGCGAAGCTGCCGTTTGCGGAGGCGGAGAAGTTGAAGGTGGCGGAAGGTTTCGTGAGTTTGGGGGGTGCGTACGAGGAGCCGGACAACCCGCGTCAGGCGGCCATATCGAAGATCGCGCGGCAGGTGATGACGCGGCTGCACATCCAGGTCAACCAGACCGTCCAGTTTTATCGGAGCCAGCAGGGCGGGTCGGCCCCGCAGCGGTTGTATTTGTCAGGCGGGGCGTCGATCATGCCGTACACGGCGCAGTTTTTCGCGGAGAAACTGAACCTCGAGGTCGAGTATTTCAACCCGTTCCGAAACGTCCAGATCGACCCGGCAGTGAATGTGGAGGAACTGGCGAAGGTCGCGCATGCGTATGGGGAGGTGGTGGGCTTGGGGTTGCGGAATCCGGCGCGGTGCCCGATCGAGCTGAACCTGATGCCCAAAAGCATCCTCAAGCGGCAACAGTTGAACCAGAAGAAGCCGTATTTCTTCGCTGCCGCGTTCAGCTTGATCTTGGTGGTGTTTGCGATGGGGTGGTTTTTCAACAAGGTGGCGAATGTGAAGCAGTCGTTCATCGACGACCGCAAACCGCGCGAGATGCAGTGGAAGGAGAAGGAGACCTTACTCAAGCAGGCGTTGAACAAGCGGCGCGACACGCAGCGGACGGTGGACGAGTTGAGTGGATGGATGGGGGGCAGGTTCATCTGGGGCGACATTATGGCCGAGCTCCGGCGCGCGCTGGTGGCTACGGAGCGGGCCACGCAACGGCCGGGGATCCGGACCGCGGTGTGGGTCGAGCGGATGGCGCCGGAGACCAATGAGCCGACGGAAGATGCAGTGGGGGGAGAGGAGGCCACGCCCCGGCCGATGATGGACATTCGGATGATGATGCGGTACGGGCTCATCCCGAAGGGTTTTCGGATCACGCAGGAAGAGTCGGGGGGCAACGAGGGGATGCCGCCCATGGATCCGATGGACCCGAATGCGGATCCGAATGCGGATCCGAATGCGGACCCGATGGGGATGATGGGCGGGGGTGGCGGGGCCCCGAAGGCGGACACGAACGAGGTTTCGGTGATCAACTTGACGTGTCGCGGGGTGAGCTGGAACAAGATCTTCGCCACCGCCGATTCCGAACTTGCGCTGGCTTTGCTGCAGGAGTTGCAGGCCAGCGCCTATTTTGACGCGGGCACGAACGGGACCCAATTGGCGGGGACGATGCAGCCCGATGACAGCACGGGCACGTTCACCTTCGACGTCAAACTGAAGCTTAAGCAGCCGATCAAGCTGTAACATGCCCTGGCTCAAGAAGAATCTGGTTTTGGTTGTCGGCGCGGCGGTGGCGCTGGTGCTGCTCGGGGTGGCGGGCTATTACCTGTACACCCGGATCAGCTTGGAGAGTGAGGTTTCCGCGGCGCTGGAGGCGCAGACTGCCGAGTTGGATCGACTCTCGCGGTTGGACCCGCATCCCGGCACTGAGAAGGTCAACAACATCGACGCGGCGGTCAAGCAGGAGCAACAGCTCCAAGGACTCTTGGGCGAGGTCCAGAAGACGTTCGTGCCGGTGGCGTATCCGAAGGGGTTGGAGAGCGGGCAATTCAAGCTCTTGCTCGATAACACCGTGGACGAACTGCAACGGGCGGCGGAGCGGGCCGGGGTGCGGCTCCAACCGAACTATGCTTTCACGTTTTCGGCGCAGAAACCGTTGATGTCGTTCGACCGGCCGAGCATCGAGCCCATGACCCAGATGTTGATGGACATTCGGGCGGTGAGTTTGGCGTTGTTTCAGGCCAAGATTTTGGCCTTGGACGGCGTGCGTCGGCCGTCGGTGGGGGCGCTCGAGACGCCGAGTTTGACGCCGGGCGTGTCGGATTACTGGAGCAAGAAGCCGACGACCAACACGTTGGCGGTGCTGACGCCCTATGAGTTCACCTTCCACTGTTTCACGCCGGAACTGGCGAAGGTGGCGGCGGGTCTGGCGCACAGCGTGCACTCCTTTCTGGTGAAGAGCGTCGTGGTCGACACGACGATCTCGACCTTGCTGGACAAGAGCGCCGCGGACGGGTACCCGGGGGCCGAGATGGGCGCCATGCCCATGACGCCGACGATGCCGCAGGGGATGAACCCGATGATGCTGCAGATGATGCGGCGGTATGGCATGGGCGGCATGGGCGGAGCTTACAGCCGCTATTTTCCGCGGGGAGGCGAAGGGGTCGAGCCGCTGCCCACGGCGCCGACGGGCCCCATTCGACCAGGGACGTCGGTCGTGTTGGACGAACGCCCGTTCCGCGTGGTGTTGTGGGTGGATTCGGTCCGGTTGCGTGAGCCCGAGGAACCCAAGGCGCCCCGTGGCCGGGCGCGGCCTGGGATGCCGGCGGGGGAGCCGATGCCCGGTGGGATGGGCGAAGGGGCGCCTGCGGCGGACCCGAGTTTGTAGGTCATGGAGTTTCTCAAGAAGCATTACGAGAAGGTGATCCTGGGCGTTGTGCTCGTGGGTCTGGCGGTGGCGGCCGCCCTGTTGCCGCTGAAGGTGGCGTCGGTGCGGAGCAGCCTGAGCCAGGCGGGGGAGATGATCTTCACGCGCGCGCCCAAGCCGCTGCCGCCGCTGGACTTGACGACCAACGAGACGCTATTGACGCGGCTGAAGGACACGCCGGAGCTGGGGATCGATGCGCCCGGGCACAACCTGTTCAATCCCATCCAATGGAAGAAGCGGCCCGATGGCACGCTGTATCCGGTGCCGGATGCGGGCCTCAGTTCGATGATCGTGACGAACATTGTGCCGCTGTACACGCGGGTCGAGTTCGAGGGCGGCCAGATGACGGGGAGCAGCTTGCGGTATCTGTTCGCCATTACCCAAGAGGCGCACACCAACCGGACTTATCAGCGGACGATGCGCCGGGCGGTGGCGCCGGGCGACAAGACCGACGTGTTTTCGATCAAGCAGATCAAGGGGCCGCGCGAGAATCCGGAGGCGGTGGTTATCGAGTTGGCCGATCGCAAGACGGTGGCGACGATCACCAAGGCGAAGCCGTACCAGGAGGTGGACGGGTACGCGGCGGACCTGCGGTACGAGCCGGACGGGCGCAATTATTTTCGTCAGCGCACGGGGCAAAAGCTCACGGTGGCGGGCGGGACCTACAATATCGTTGCCATCAGTGAGAGCGACGTTACACTCGAAGACAGCCAAACGAAAAAGCGAACGGTGATTCGCCGGCCCAGTGCGATGTGATCGCGGCCACGCTATAATTTTTGCTGCAAAAGAAGCCAAGTCCATGATCAGAACTCTTGTTCCCCCGCTGAGTCTCTCGCTGCTGTTGTTGTTGGCCCCGGGCGCGCTGGCGCAGTCGAGCGCGGCGCAGATCGCGGCCGAGGAAGCCGTGCGCCGCCAGGAGCAGACCATCCTGCTGCGCAAGACGCTCCAGGACGCCCAGGCCGAACAGCGCAGCGGCGACCTGGGGACGGCGGCCCGGTTGTATGAAGAGGCCTTCGCCCTAGTCCAGCGTATCGGCGAGGCGGGCATCGAGCCCGAACGCAACGAGACGGTAGCCGGCTTTACCGCGGTATACCTGGCGTTGGCGCGCAAGTCCTACAACCGCGCCCAGTACCAGGAGGCCAAGATCCAACTCGGCCGGGTGTTGCGGGCGGACCCGAAGAACGTCGAGGCGCAGCAAACGATGGTGGACGTGGACAAGGCGCTCAAGGAGCTCGAGGGGCGACTGCCCAGCAGGGACACGTTGGCGCTCTTGCCGGAGGTGGGCCGCGAGAAGGTCAACACGGGCACGCTCGTCCAGGACGGCAAGCTGCTCTACGAGATGGGCAAACTCAGCGAGGCCGAAGACAAGCTGAAATTGGCGATCCAGCAGGACCCGAACAACCAGGGCGCCTACTACTATTTGCGATTGGTCGCGGAGGCGCGCTACTCGCAGGAGGCGCGGCGGCGCGAGATGATGGCCAAGAGCAAGATGGTCGAGGTCGAGATGGCGTGGAACTTGCCGGTGACGCGCGAGAAACTGCCCGCGGCAAACCCGTTTGCGCGCACGAACACGATTCACACCGGGCCGGGCCGGCGGCTGATTGCGTCCAAGTTGGACAAGATCCGGTTGGACAAGTTCGAGTTGCCCGGTCTGCCGCTGATCGAGGTGCTCAAGTACCTGGATGACGAGGCGCTGGCGCGCGACCCGGAGAAGCAGGGGCTCAACTTCATGCTGGCGCCGTATGTGGACGTGCAGGCGGCACAGCCGGCGATTCTGGGTCAGATCGATCCCTTTACCGGCCAGCCCACGCAGGCCCAGCCGCAACAGGAGCAGTTCGAGTTGAGCCAGGTTCAAGTCCGGGTCGAGCCGGCGCTGCGCAATGTGCGGTTGTCGGAGGCGCTGGACGCCATTGTCAAGGTGGCCGAGCGCCAGATTAAGTACTCGATCGAGGAATACGCCATCGTCTTTTCTCGCAAGATTCCCGAGGCGGAGCAGTTGTTCACCCGCAGCTTTAAGGTGAACCCGAACACGTTCGTGCAAGGGCTCGAGGGCGTGATCGGCTATCCGTTCGAGGGGTATGGTCTCGGGAGCTCGGTCGGTGGGGGCGGCTTTGGCGGTCAGGGCGGTCTTGGCGGTGGCGGGTTCGGTGGCGGCGGGTTTGGCGGCGGCGGCGGCGGTTTTGGGGGGCAGGGCGGCTTTGGCGG